>CAYQEG010000048.1:0-41793 GCA_964416435.1 uncultured Rickettsiales bacterium | reverse complement strand
ATGACGACTCGGCCGACGATGACGACTCGGCCGACGATGACGACTCGGCCGACGATGACGACTCGGGCGACGACGACGACTCGGCCCCCGTGCCCGACACCCACCTGGTGTTCGACGGCACCAACTACGGCGTCTCGACGGCCAGCACCGCCGCGGCGCTCGGGCCGCAGTTCACGGTGGAGCTGTGGTTCGAGGTGCGCGCCGCCAGCGGCGTGAAGGGGTACCTGGTCGATGGCCGGGCCTCCACCGACCCCTGGGCCCAGAACTGGGCGATGTACCAGGTGACGGAGGACGACGCCTGGGTCGACCAGCTCAACTTCTTCTACGACTCCAGCCCCGCGGTCGGAGCCGTCACCTGGGTCCACGGGCCCGACATCAACAGCCTCGGCGTGGGCTGGCACCACGTGGCCGCCCAGCGCGACGCGGCGGGCACGCTGCAGATGTGGATCGACGGGGCGCTCGCCTCCGAGGTGCCGGGTACCGACCTGCCGGTTACGAGCCCCGCGCCGATCACGATCGGCAGCAAGGCGGACCTGCCGTACCTGGTCGGACGCCTGACGGACGCGGCCCTGGATGAGGTCCGGATCTCCTCCGTCGCCCGCTACAGCGGGCCGTTCGTGCCGGCCGATCCCCTGCCCGTGGACGCGCTCGTGTCGCTGCACTGGGGGTTCGATGAAGGCGCCGGCTCGACCGCGACGGACGACGTCGAGGCGAACGAGATGTCCTTGACCGCGCCGGTCTGGGAGTAGCGCCCCCCCGGCCAGGACCGACCGCCGCAACACCAACTGCCAATGGACCGATCCGTCCGGCGCGACCTACGACGACTTCGATGGACGCGCTCGAACGCGAGCTCGACGCAGGGCGCCGGCCGACGACCCTCATGGAGTCACTGTCAGCTCCCGGGGGACAAACACGCCGTCGAGGAACTCCGGGCCGCGATCGCCTCCATGGCGTCCAGCGCCCCCGCTGCGATCGAGATCGTGCCTCTCGGTCCCTGCGCCTCCCGCGGGTTGACGCGGATCAGGGTCGCGCCGCAGCGGGAGGCCAGCGACTCGGACTGCCACCGGACGCTGGGCACGGCCGTGCCCGCGCCGAGCTCGACCACCGCCAGCGCGCCGCCGCCCAGCTCCCCCAGCCAGCGCCGATAGCGCTCGTTCTGCTCCGCCGAGCGCACCCCCGACCAGGAGAAGTCGCCGAACATCAGGACGTTGGGGCGGGCCATCAGCGTGCACCGGGGGCAGCGCGGGAGCTCCCCCGTCGCCCGGAAGGTCGCCTCGTCGACCGTCACCTCGAGGCCCTCTGCGCTCCACACCTCGTCGGTGCAGCAGGACAGGCATTGCAGGTGTCGCAGCGAGCCGTGGCACTCGAAGACCTGCTCCTCGGTCCAGCCCGCCGCCTGGTGCTGCCCGTCCACGTTCGACGTGAACGCGAACAGGGGCCGCGACCCGGCGAGATCGCGCAGCAGCGTGAAGCCGCGGTGCGGTCGGGTCGCGCGGTACAGGTTCAGGCGGTGGCCGTAGAACCCCCAGGCCAGCGTCGGGTCGTCCCGGAACCAGCGGGGGTCGGCGAGGTCGTAGAAGCTCAGCCCGAGCTTCTTCATCGGCGGGTAGGCGCGCCAGAAGCCCTGCTCGCCGCGGAAGTCGGGCAGCCCCGAGTCGACCCCCATGCCCGCGCCGGTCGCCACGAGCACCGCGTCCGCCGCCGCCAGCGCCTCGGCGGCCCGGTCGATCGCTCGCTCCAGGGTGTCACGCCGGCCCCACATCGCCTCAGTCTGGCATGCCCCCCCGGCCGAGCGGCGCGCGGCGGCGGCCGGCGTAGGCCAGAGCGAGCTGGCCAGCCCGGGGAACCTCCCGGGCTTCACCACCGCGGGGGGACCTCCCGGGCGTCAAGGGGGGGACCTCCGGGGCTTCACGGGGGACCTCCCGGGCTTCAAGGTGACCCGCGCGCGGCGGGCGGGCGTCGGGCTGACCGCGGCCCGCGAGCAGGTCCGGGTGGCGCGGGCGCTCGGCGAGCTGCCGGCGGACGAAGGCGAGCTCGTACGGAAGGCCATCCAGGCCGCGCTGGACTCCCTCCGCGAGGAGGCCTGGGCCGAAGCCGCCGACGAGGTCGACCACGACTCCGCGGAAGCGTCCGGGCCGCCCCACGATTCCGCGGAAGCGTCCGGACCGCCCCACGATTCCGCGGAAGCGTCCGACGACCCGCAGGTGCCCGACTCCGGCCGGCGCAGGTGAGAGCTCCGAGGAGCCCGCGGAGGGGGGCGCTTCACCCCAGCTCGCCGTGAACCGCGTCGATCTTGGCGTCGATCGACGCCGCCTTGTCGACGCGGGTGCCGATGCGCACAGTCGTGCTCAGCCGGGGCACGCCGTCGGCGTGGAGGTCGGCGTGCACCCGCTTCAACGCCGCGAACACGGTGTCCCAGTCCCCCTCGATGTTGGTGCCGTATCCGTGGAGGTGGGTCTTCAGACCCGTCTCCTTGAGGATGGCGTGGGCGCGGGCGACCTCAGCGCGCACGGAGACGCGGCCGGTCAGGGGGACGACGCAGATGTCAGCGATGACCTTCATGCTCGGCATCCTACGTGTCGCAGGGGACGTCGCCGTCGCCGGGTGGCGTCGGGGAGCCACATCCATGGGATCTGCCGTCCCCAGCAAAGCCCGGTGCAATGGGATCACGCAGCGTCCGTATCCCCAGGCATGCTCCTCCACCCGCTCGTCCTCCGGTCGCTCCTGCTCGTCGCTGGTGTCGTCCTGGTCGGAGCGATGGTGCGTTGGCCTCCCCTCATCGGAGCGGTGCTCGTGCTCGTCGCTTCGGTCCTGGACGAGGCCCACTTCGCCGAGGTCCGCAGCTACCACTGACCAACTGTGCCGCCCAGGTTGTGTGACCACGGATCCGACAGGCCCGCGGTCCGAGGTCAAGGAGCGAGGAGCGGAGCATGTCGAGTCCATGTGACCGACGAGCGACGCTGAGATCGGGCCGCGGGACGGAGGAGGCGTGGTCAGAAAGCCCGGGCGGCACAGTGACTCGCCCGGGCCGCCAGCTCTCGCCCCCGGGCACCGTTGGGCTGGTGGAACCAGCCGCAGGAGACCACAGCCAGCATCCAGACCTCGAGCCGTAAGAGGTGGTGGCTGTTCTGGAGGTGAAGCCCGACACCTCAGCGGACGGCGTGCGGCGACCCTGCTGATGCGTCGCCGCGGGTGGGGTCGACCCACCTTGCCGTCGCGAAAATCTCTGCAATTCGTACACTGTCGGCCCGACCAACAACCGCGAAGGTGCGAAGTGTCCGAAACCACGACCACGAAGAGCAAGAAAGCCGCCGTCCAGGCCCTCCTGGATGCGCCCCCCGCCGAGATTCACAGCCTCGAGCGCCTGCTGGCCAAGCTGCCGGAGGCCGATCAGAAGGAGGCGATGCGGATCCTGTACGGCGACCTGCCCGACCCGCTGCCCATCCCGGCGGACGTCCAGGCCTTCGCGGACGAACGGAACTTCGACGTCGCCGCCCACAAGTTCCACGCCGCCCCCGAGCAGCGCCGCAAGCCCCGCGTCGTGCGCATCGGCGTGATCCAGAACCAGATCACCGAGTCCACCTCGGCGCCGATCGAAGACCAGTTCCAGTCGCTGCTGGCCCGCACCACGGACCTGATCGAGGCGGCGGGGAAGATGGACGTCAACGTCCTCGGCCTGCAGGAAGCGTGGACGATGCCGTTCGCCTTCTGCACCCGCGAGAAGCACCCCTGGTTGGAGTTCGCGGAGCCGGTCGACGGCCCGTCTACCCAGGCGCTCTCGGTGCTCGCCAAGAAGCACAACATGGTCATCGTCTCGCCGATCCTCGAGCGCGACGACGCCCACGGCGGGACGATCCACAACACCGCGGTGATCATCGGCAACCGCGGCAACGTCATCGGGAAGCACCGCAAGAACCACATCCCCCGGGTCGGGGACTTCAACGAGTCCACGTACTACATGGAGGGGGACGACGGGCACCCGGTGTTCGCCACCGAGTTCGGCAAGGTGGCCGTGAACATCTGCTACGGGCGGCACCACCCCCTCAACTGGATGATGTTCGGGATCAACGGAGCCGAGATCGTCTTCAACCCGTCGGCGACGGTGGGGGCGCTGTCCGAGCCGCTCTGGCCGATCGAGGCGCGGTGCGCGGCGATCGCCAACAACTACTTCACGGCGAACATCAACCGGATCGGCACCGAGACGTTCCCCAACGCCTTCACGTCGGGGAACGGCAAGGCGTCGCACCACGACTTCGGGCACTTCTACGGCTCGAGCTACGTCGGCGCTCCCAACGGCGCGCGGACGCCGGGGCTGTCCCGCATCAAGGACGGGCTGCTCGTCGCCGAGATCGACCTGAACCACTGCCGGCAGGTCAAGGACGTCTGGGGCTTCCAGATGACCGGTCGCCTCGAGGAGTACGCCCGAGAGCTCGCCGAAGCGGCGAAGCCGGACTTCCAGCCGCAGGTCATCTACGACACGGGGGAGTAGCTCCCCAGCCCTCGGCGTCCAGGCGGCCCATGCCGAGGCAGCGCGGGCCCTGGACGACGTGCATCCCGTCGTCCCCTCATTGCGGGAACCGGGTTTGTTGACCGCGGATCCGAAGGCCCCTCGGTTCGAGGTCCAGGAGCGACGAGGGAGCAAGGTCGCTCCCTTGTGACCGAGGAGCGACGCTGAGATCGGGGCGCGGGACGGAGGAGGCGTGGTCAGAAAGCCTGGGCGGCACAGTCAGACCCGCCCACCCCACGGGAGCTGGTCGAGCAGGCGGCGGGCCTGGCGTTGCAGGGGCGGGTCGATGCGGCCGTCGACCGCTTCGGCCATCGCGCGGGCGAACCCGGCGGCCGTCGCGAAGCGCTCCCGCGGGTCCTTGGCGAGCCCGACGGCGATGACCTCGTCCACCGCGCCGGGCAGGTCGACCCAGGTGGTCGGACGCTCCGGCTGGTCGCGCACCACCGACAGGATGAGGTCGTGCCCGATCCCGTGGAACGGCCGGGTCCCCGTCAGCGCCCGGTAGGCGACCACCGCGAGCGCCCAGATGTCCGCCCGCTCGTCCAGTTGGGGGTTGCGCTCGAGCGCCTCGGGGGGGATGTAGCCGGGGGTCCCGAGCATCTGTCCCCGGGTCACCGTCAGGTCCTGGCCCAGCTGCTTTGCGACGCCGAAGTCGAGGATCTTCCACAGCGCCGGCTCTTCGCGAGTGGCCGCCGTCCGGAACAGGTTCGACGGTTTGAGGTCGCGGTGGAGGATCCGCTGGCGGTGGGCCGCGTCCAGCCCGTCGCCGACCTGCTCCAGGAGGTCCACGACCTGGTCGGGGGACATCGTCCGCTCGCGGCGGAGGAGGGCCGAGAGGTCCTCCCCCCGGAGCCGCTCCATGGAGACCCACGGCATGGCGTCGACGCCGACCTCGTAGACCCGGACCACGTGAGGGCTCGTGACCCGGGAGAGCAGGTCGACCTCCCGGCGCATCAGCTGGATCGCCTCCGGGTCCGACGCGACCACCGGGTTGAGCACCTTGAGCGCCCCGTGCAGGTTGTCCGAGCGGCGGACTGCGGCGTAGACGTCCCCCATCGCCCCCCGCCCCAGGAGCGCCGCGAGGCGCCAGTCCCCCAGGTCGCTGCCCGTCATGGGCCCCTGCGAGCCGCCGAGGAGCGCCTCGTCCAACGCCAGGTTGGCCTCCTCGAGCAGGTCCTCGCGCGCCTCGACCTGGCGCAGGGCCCGCTCCAGGCCCTCCACCGCGGCCAGCGTGGCGCGGCGGCTGGCCCGGGCGTAGACGAAGCAGGCCGCGTAGACCGCCTGCACCAGCCCGGTGTAGAGGACCAGCCCGAGCGCCGACAGCGAGCCCGCTCGGACGAGCCCGGGGTCGTCCAGCAGCCCCACCGCGACCAGGCCCATCGGCACGCCGATGCTCGACGCGGCGAACGCGTAGGCGGCCATCGCGCCGGCGCCGGAGCTGCTGAGCCCGATGAACGCGATGGGGAGCATCAGGATCATCGGGGCGGGGCTGTACAGGCCGTAGTACAGCGACGCCGAGATCCCCGCGAGGTTGCAGACCGTGATGACCGCGACCGCCTTGGCCGGCGTGTAGTTCGTCAGGTCGCGGGTGTGCAGCCACAGGGCCACGTACCCGGCGAGCAGCGCCGCTACGCTCGCCGCGAAGACCAGGCGGACCAGGGCGTGCCCGTCGAACAGGAACGACGCGCCGCAGCCGACCACGGCCAGCGCGCCGCTGACCACGAGGAAGGCGTGCGTCCGTCGGACCTCGTCCTCGGCCAGGGTCGCCCGGGCAGTCGCCCGGCGGCGGGCCTGGCGCGCCTGGCGGACGACGACGGTGGGGGCCGTGCCTCCGAGCGAGCGCGAGCGCCTCGCGGCCTTCGCGCGCACCTCGCTGGACTGGCAGGACCGGCTGCTCGGCGTCATCTGGCCGGACTCCGCCGCGCAGCTGCTACGGCGCATCGCGGGCGGCGAAGCCTCGGCGACCGATCACGGCGCGCGATGCCGCCTGCAGGCGGCGCTGGCCTGGCAGCAGGTCTCCAGGCGCCCCGGAGCGGACGCGCTCCGGCGCCTGGACAACTCGTTTCCCAGCGAGCTGTGGAGCGAGCGGTTCGTCACCGCTCCGACCCGTCCCTGGGGTCCCATGACCGAGGCTGACCTGGGCAAGGCCTGCGCCAACGCCCTGGATCGGACACCCGGCCGACCGACCCTGGCCGCGGTCGGGAAGCTGGCCCAGGCGGCGACGAAGAAGAACGCTCGAGACCGCGAGCGCCGGCTCGATGCTCTGCGCGCCCTCGCCTTCGCCGACGACGGCCACGCGATCGCCGCCGAGCTGGTCCGTCAGGGCGCCCTCGTCCGCGCCTCGTGGGCGGGCGACGACCGGGTCGAGGCCCCATCCACCCCCGAGTTGTCCTTCTGGGCGGCCGAGGGTTGCATCCGACGCGACGCGCTGCCCTGGGACGGCGGACGCTGGGAGGCTCTGATGGTCCACGACGCGCCCGCCCTCGTCCGCGCCCTGGCCTTGCTCGGGCTGCCCCCCTCCCGGTTTGCTTCGAGCCTGCGCGACGCGCCGGAGTGGCTCGCTGGCGACCACGCCTGGGCAACGATGCTCTTCGCGGCCCACTCGTCGGAGCGCTTCGGTGCCGCCGCGGACCTGCAGATGCTCGCCGAGGCCCAACCCCTGGCCGTCGCCGCCTGGAAGGCGGCCCGCTCGGTCGGTGGGCGCTCGCTCTGGGACCACCGCCACCCCTGGCCGGGCGCACCGCGGTCACCCTCCAGGCGCCAGGCCCCCCGCTGGGACGAGGACTACGGGCTGACCGTCCTCCTCGAGGTCTCGCGGCGATACCGAGCGGTCCTCCCCCAGCTGCCCGAGGCGAAGCCAGCCCCTCCCGCTCCCTGGCCCGCTCGCCTACGACGCGTCGAGGGCGACCTCAACGTCGTCGCGAATCGTCCGATCGACGACTGGCCCGCGATCATCGTCCGCACGTCGCCGTGGCAGACGAGAGCGGGCGTTCTCCGCGCGTTCGGCTGGCGACCCGGCTGGGCACCCGGCGAAGAGCTCCGCTCCGACGACCTCGGCCACCGCCTCATCGCCCCGGCCGGGTCCTTGGAGCCCGAACTGTTCCGGGTGCTCGCCTCCTGGGCAAGCGAGGGCGACGCCAACGCCTCCGCCGTCCTCGCCTTCTACGAGTGGTCGCCGGCGCCGCTGCGCTGGCGGGAGTTCGCGCGCCGTTGGCCGACGGGGGGCCGGGCTCTGGCGATCGCCTTCAAAGTGGCGTGGTCGGTGCTCCGCACCATCGCCGACGAGGAAGCTCGGCGGGGCGAACGGCTCCCCCGGCTCCGCGCCGCCGCCGCTACGGTGCTGCAGCGCCTCCCCGACCCGGTGCTCGACGTCCGGCTCCTCGGCTGCATCCAGCCTGCGTCGGTGGACCACCCGACCGTCCGAGCCGAGGTGGCGTCGTGGGGGCTGGACTCCGACCGCCTCGCCCGGATGAAGCGGCAGGCTCTGCTGCCTGTCGATCTATGCGTCGACGTAGCACGGCGCTTGGAACGAACCGAGGTCCTCCGGTCGATCGCCCGCCTCCCGTGGCGACTGCTGCTCGAAGGTGCCGCCGGACGCCGACGGGGAGACGTGGCCTGGGTCGGGCCGCCCGGGCTCCGGGTGCCCGACGGAGTCGGAGAGCCGACGCCCCGCCCCGAAGGAGGAGAAGATGCGCCAGAGACGGCGCCGACGTTGGCCTCCGTGCTGGAGGACGCGATGGCCGTCGGCCGCCACGCCGCCGAGGCGCTGCTGGAACTCGGCGACCCGGGCGAGCTGCTCAAGGTGCTCGACGGGGCGGAGTTGACCGACGCGCTTCGACAACACCGTCGGAACGGCTCATGGCTCCGAGGACCGTGGCGGGCGCTGGACCAGGCCGCGCGCGCCTGTGGGCTGGCGACGAGGAGCGACGAACCGTTCCTTGCGCCCCCGGCGCGCGTCGCCCGCTCGCTCGAGGTCCTGCTGGACCGGCGGACGGATCGAGCGAACCGGTTCGACCAGGACGGGAACCTGAAGTCCTTCCCGGCCCGGCGGTGGGAGTCCGTCAAGACCGCCAAGGCCGAACGGCACCTGTGGGGAGCCGAGATCCTGGCCCCCGACAAGGCGGAGCAGCTCCGCGCTGCCTTCGGGGAGCTGCCCCGCCACCTCGCCACGGCCAGGCAACTGCTCCTCTGCCGTGACCCGGAAGGGCGCCCGCTCCCAACCGGTCAACAGCGCCGGCTGACCGAGGAGGAGGACCGGTGCGTCCGCGCCGTCGCGTGGCTCGTGGATCGCGCCGATCCGGACCTCTCCAAGGGCCTGAAGGGCTGGCTGGCCCGCCTCGAGCGGGAGCACAACCCCGAGGGTTGGGGCAACCCCTTCGACGGCTGCGCCGACACGCTCGAGAGCGCTCGGGTCGCCGCCGCCAGGACCCTGCTGGGGGCTGGAGACCCCGAGACTCGAATCGGACTCCTGAACCGCTGGCTGCTGCAGCCCGGCGACCCCGTGCTCGGACGAGCCGTTCGGGACACCCTGTGGTCCGACGACCGGCTCCTGGACGAGCTGTGGGATCTCCAGCCCCGGGTCGAAGTACGCCGCATGCTTGCGGACTACGCCCTGCGGCCCGACCCCGAGAGCTCGACGTTCCGAGCGTCGCTGGTCGCACGACGTCCTTGGGCGGTCGAGGCCCTGGCCGCGCTCTCGGACGAGGCCCTCCGGCGGCGCCTCCCCCAGTGCACCGGGGTGGTCGGCATCGAACGCCTGATCCGTCGACTGCTCGAGGCGGACCTCCAGCAGCGCTGTGGGTACGCCTGGGCGGCGCTCCTGTCGCTCGCCGAGACCCGGCCCAAGGAGTGGGAGGCCGCCATCCGTCGCTGGGCGCTGGACGACCCCGAGCCCTGGTCGGGACGAGACGACTTCGCCCATCCCCACGACGACTACGTCCCCGAGCGGGTGCTCGGATCCGACGTCATCGGGGGGGACGGGGTCCTGCTCGCCGGGCTACGCGACGCGATCCATCGAGGTCTCAAGGGTGGCGCCGCCCTGCGGCGCGACGACTGGCGGGTCCGGGGGCTGCGCCGGCTCTGGACGCTGCGACTGCAGCGAGAGCCCGGCCGGGAGGGCGGCTGGAGCGTCGAGCTTCCCTGGCCACGGGACCGCGAGGCCGGGACGTCGATCCGGGACCTGTTCGGCCTGATCGAGGAGGTCCGCCTGGAGGACGGCGAGACCCTGCTCCGGGAGGCGCTCAGGTCGGCCGGGCTGCCGCTGGTGGCGAAGGAGGTTGTCCCTGCCCCTCCTGCGGCGGACCCGTGGACGCTCGGTCGGGTGCTGGACTGCTGGGTGGGAGAGGTGGCGGCGGCCGAGGTGATCCGGTCACTCGCCTTGAGCCCGCCCGACCGGGAACCCGCAGCGGCGCCGGCCGGTGACAAAGACCCCGACACCCTTGCCCGGCTCCGTCGTCACCACCTGGCCCTGGAGGCCCTCTGGGGCCTGGCGGGGCAATTCCCAGACGACGTGCTCGGCGCAGCTCTCCCCTTCCTGGCCGACAGCCTGGCGTCCCCCAGGGCGCCCACGCTCGACCAGCCGACCGGAGTTGTGCTTCACGTGGTGTCCGAGCACAAGCCCGCAATCGTGGCCCGTCTCCTGGCAGAGCACGTCGACCTTGAGCACCCCTGGCGCCCCGAGATCGAGGCCGCCCTGCCCGAACTGTCGGTCGCTTCGGACGGCTCGACTCGTGAGTCGATCGCGCGACTCGAGCGGGAGTGGAGTCTCTAAAGCACTTGTACAAGCACTACAAATATTGCTGCAAGACATGACTTAAGTCCCTTCCTAGCGTTCCACCAGACCCTTCCTGGAGGAACCCATGAGCAAGCGAAGAGACCACGCCACGGCGAGTCACCACGCCATCGAGCGCGCGATGCAGCGCTCCGACCTGTCCACCCTCGACGAGGCCCGCGTCGCGCTCGAGATCGCCTGGGAGCGCGGTGTCCGCCTCCCCTGGCGCTTCGGCCGGATGCTGGGTCGGCGCACCGGTGGGACCGTCCCTCGAAAGCAGCGGGCCGAGTACCGCGTCTCGGGGTTGATGCTCCTGGTCCGCCGAGGTCCCGTCATCGCCACCTGCTGGAAGCTGAGCGAGGCCCAGCTGCGCTGCGTCGCCAGCTGGCGCGCGACGGGCGTCTGGGAGCTTCGACGATGACCGGTCGCCGCCTGGTCCTCGTCAGCCTGCCCTGGCACCGACCAAAGGACCCGCGGGCTCCGCTCGGGCACGCCAGCCTCCTCGCGTCGGCCCGCGCCGCCGGCGTGGACGTCGTGGAGCGCAGCTTCCCGATGAACGCGCCCCGCTTCGATGCGGCCTCGGTCGCCGAGTGGATCCTGGAGCAGGCCCGAGGCCTCCATCCTCGCCGGGTCGACGTCGCCCTGGGCTGCTACGTCTGGAACGAGCGGCCCGTCCGCCAGGTGCTCCAGACGCTGCGGGCGCAGGGGTTCGACGGACGTCTGATACTCGGCGGCCCTCAGGTCTCTTACGCCCCCGCCGGGCTCGAGGAGCTCTACCCCGAGGTCGACGTGTTCGTGCGGGGCTACGGCGAGGAGGCGCTGGTCTCGCTGTCCCGGTCCGGACTCCCGCGCCCCATCCCAGGCGTGCACTACGCGGGCTGGCCAGACGCCGAAGCCCAGGCCGAGATCACGTTGGCGCGCCTGCCGTCCCCGCTGCTGAGCGGGACGGTCCCGCTGTCGTCGGCGCAGGCGCTGGTGCGGCTCGAGACGCAGCGGGGCTGCCCGTTCCGGTGCAACTTCTGCCAACACCGCGAGGCGGGCAGCCGCCTGCCCCTCCGGGACCTCGCGACGGACCGGGTGCTCGCCGAAGTGCGGCTGCTGTGCGACCTGCAGGTGCGGGAGGTCGCGATCCTGGACCCGGTCTTCAACATGGGGGCCAACCACCGGGTGGTGCTCGAGGAGTTCGAGCGGGGCGGCTTCGAGGGGCGCCTGTCGGTGCAGGCGCGGCTGGAGTCGGTCGACGACGCGTTCCTGCACGCGTGTAGCGGCCTCGACCTGGTGCCGGAGTTCGGGCTGCAGACCATTCACCGGGCCGAGATGCGGGCCATCGACCGGCCGAATGCGATGGCGCGGGTGGACGCTGTCCTCGAACGGCTCCGATCGCTCGGCCGCGACTTCCTCGTATCGATCATCTACGGGCTGCCGGAGCAGACGCTGGAGAGCTTCCGGGCGACGGTCGACCACCTGCTCCGGGCGGGCGTGCCCACCGTGCGGGCGTTCCCGCTCGTGCTCCTGCGGGGGACGGACCTCGAGCGGCGGCGCGGCGAGTGGGGGCTGGTGGAGGACGACGGAGTCATCCCGCAGGTCGTCGCCAGCTCCACGTTCGGCCGGGCAGAGTACGCCCAGATGGCTCGGCTCGCGGACGTGCTCCGGGCGACCGAGGGCGCGCATCCCGGCACGGTGCAGGCCCTGTCGCGCCAGGTGAGGTCGGCGGCATGAGCGGCCGTCTGATCGTGGTCGAAGGGCTGGACGGATCGGGCAAGTCGACGCTGGCTTCGGGGCTCGCGCGATCGCTCGGAGCGACCCTGCTGGCGACGCCCGGGCGGGCGCTGCAGCCGCTGCGCGCGTCGTTTCACCGCGCGGTCGAGGAGGACCCGGACGCGATGGTGCTCTTCTACGCCGCCTCCTGCGTGTCCGTCGGGCGGCAGGCCCGCCAGATCACCGCGGGGGGTAGGGACGTCGTCGTGGACCGCTACCTGGCCTCGACGCTGGCCTACGGAGCGGCTCGAGGCTCGCGGATCGGGCTGCGGAACGTACTCGACGTGGCGCCGACGCCCGACTTCACGGTGCTGCTGGCGATCGACGAGGACGAGCGGCGCCGACGCCTGCTGGCCCGAGGGGCCAACCGCTACGACGTGGAGACGCTCAATCCGACGTTCGCCGAGGCGGTGATGGCCGGGTATCGGAGGCTGATCACAGACCACGTCGTCGAGGCTGACGAGCGGGCGACCGTGTCGGAGATCGTGGCGAGGCTCGTACGTTGAGGCGCGACGCCAGCGACCAGGCCACGTCGTCGGCTCCCCGTCGGGGATGGGCAAGAACTCAACCAGCTTCAACCGCGGCCCGAGGTATCGACTTGCACCCCTGCTCGCCCCTTCCGATCCACTCCCCTACCCCGAACTTGGCACCAGCACCTCGGGGACCATTCCCGCCTCCGGCGCGGTCCTTACACATCTGCCTGTCGACTGGCCCGCGTAACCAGTCGACATCAGGACGAGATCAATCAGAGCGGTCCTTACAGAGCACGGCGCACTCCGTTTCCACGCAGCCCTTCGCAAACCCGATCGCGGGGACTCCCCCGACTGGCAAACGGCTCGTAGTCGCATCCACCGCCCGCCCCAGCCGATCGGCATGATGAGCAGGATGATCGACGACCGCATGCGAAGCTTCCTGGTGGAGTCCGGCTACCGCCTGGACGTACGCGTCGACGGGTTCGTCACCCTGTTGGTGTCCAAGGGGGGCGAACGCTGGATCGGCAACGGCGCCGACGCGGAGGAGGCGCTCGCCGACGCGGTCGCCCAGATGTTCCCCTCATCGGCGGCGGAGGATCTGCTCGCGGCGGTGCTGGCCGACGACGAGCACTCGGAGACTGATGGCGAGGAGCCGGAGGAGCAGCAAGTCGAGTCGGACGAGGACCGCGAAGCCCCAGGGGAGGAGACGGAGCCCCACGGACGGCAGCCCCCGCCCCCCGACCCCGAGGCCCCTCCGGTCCCGGAAGACCACGAGGCCCTCGCCGGCGACGCTGACCCCGGGGACCCGCCCCTCCCGGAGCCGTCGCCCGACCCCGACGAGCAGGAGACTCTGCTCGACCTCGAAGAGGTGAAGAGCCCCGAGCCCTCTGCGCCCCCGATGAAGAAGAAGAGCGCCAAGCCGCGGCTCCCGGTCCGCGACGCGCTGGAGCAGCTCGAGAGCCTTCAGGACGAGATCGACGACCTGCTCCCCGAGGTCGCGTGGACGGCCCCTCCCCTGGTCCGGCTGCAGCTGACCACCTGGCTCGCCCGTGCGCGTGACCTGCAGGAGGCCGCGGGCCACCACAAGCGCGTCGAGGACGCGGTCCGGCGTCTGGCGGGGAGACTGGGCAGCGTCACGAAGCGCTGGTGGCCCGGGAATGTCGCCGCGCTACAGCTGTACACCGTGCCCGGCAACGTGAACCAGCAGCTCCGCCTGGGGCTGGGCGAGCGATCGAGCTGGGGGGACGTCGCCGATGCGATCGAGCGAAGACTGGACGCCGCCGGCGACGGGTGGGCCGACGAAGCCGCCCTGGCGCCCCGCCCCAACGCCATCGACCACACTTTCGAACGGATCTGCGCGAACCTCGCGGCGCTGCTCGGCCCCCTGGACCGCGAGCCCGGCCAGGGCGCGCTGGCGCACGTCGACGACACCCACACCCGCAGGAGCCTGCAGGAGTGGGCTCGGCGCCTCCGCTGGATGCGGGGCGTCGCTCCATCGGGGGAGCGCTGGGCGTGCGCCATGGGGCACCTCCGCTGGCTCGCCCAGCACTCCGGCGGCGCCCGCCGCTACCTCGAGCCCGCGCTCGATCCCGATCTGGCGCCTCGCGAGGGCACCTGGGCCAAGGCCCTGGGCGAGGACCCCGAGCGGAGACGACGACAGCGCCGCGTCCGGCGGGTCCTCCGGTCGACACCCAACGCCAACGCCGACCGCGAGACCCTCGCGGCGTGGCTGGCCGACGCGCTCGCACTCGGCGCCGACCTCACCAACCGCCAAGTCATTGGGCTGATCCCCGAACACCCCGACGCCGTGCTCGCCCTGCACAACGAGGACCTGGGCGACGTCGAACGCAAGGTCCGGTCCCGGCTCCGCAAGCTCCAGAAGGCCCTGTCCGCGGGCGAGAGCGCCGCGCCGGCGCCGGAGATCGAAGAAGGACAAGACGAGGTCGAGGAGCCGGCCGGCGGGGCCGACCCCGTCGGAGACCTGGTCGACGCGGTCCGGGCGCGGGTCGAGGGCAAGAAGGCCGTCTTCATCAGCAACCGCGCCGACCCGAATCTCAAGTCGAAGCTGGAGGAGCGCCTCGGCCTCCAACTTGAGTGGTGCGAGGGCAGCCCGAGGCGCGTGCAGGCGGTCGGGACGCAGATTGCAGCGGGGACCTACGACCTGGTCATCCTGGCGACCGGCTTCGCGGGCCACAGCGCCGACGCCGTCCTGAGCAAGGCGGCCTCGACTGCGGGGGTGCCGTTCGTCCGGGCCTACAAGGGGCGGTCGCTGGCGACGTTGAGGTCGCTGGCCCGCGACCTGGGGATCCGGCGGGAGTCGTGATGGCGGTCGTCGGGGTCGCAGGGTTCGAGACCCAGCCCCGATTCGACGACTCAGTCCGACGTGACTCAGGTCGTCAACGACGACTGCCGGCCCTCGCGGACGCCCGCGGACTCGAGGCTGCTCGTCTGCCCTCAGCACGACTGCCAATGGGGTCAGAGCGAAGCGTCGGCAGAACTGCCAAAAAGCACTGTACATCTAGTTTAGAAGTGACAGGCTGGCGCCATGAGTCGGTTCCGGCCCCACTGCCCGCCCGAGCTCCTCCTCGCGCGCCTCCTGGCCGGTCTGAGGAGGCGCCAGGGCCTGAGCCAGCCGGCGTTCGCCGACGTAGCGGGGCTCTCCACCCCGACCGTCGCCGCGCTCGAGACGAACCGGTCGAGCATCACGCTGCCGATGCTGGACGACCTCGCCGGCGCGCTCGGTCAGCCGGGGCTGCTCCTTCACGCGCTCCACGCCCAGGCCCAGATCGACCTGCAGCGCGAAGGCTGTCCCGTGCCGGGGGCCACCTGGAGGCGTCCGCGCGGACGGAACGCACCGTCCGTCGATCGCCAGCCCGAGGGTCTCGAGTTGTCGCCCGCACAGGTCGATGCCTGGCTCGACGAGTGGTTCGAGGCCTCGCCAGTCGCGCAGCTGGCGCTCGATGCGGGCAGCGAGTGTGACGTCATCGTCCGTCCCGACATCCCGTGGTCGCCGACCCGGTTCGAGCAGAGGTTGGGCCGCATCGACCGTACAGGCGCGCGCGATCCGGAGTTCCGCATCGTCGACCTCGAACTGGGCCTCCGAGCAGCGCTGCCTGCGAAGGGGGCGGAGGCACCCGCCAACGACGGACCGGGGACTTTCGAAGATGCTTGACCGAACCCGATTCACCCGCCTGCTGGACGCCGCCGAGGAAGCTGGAGTCCCCCCCCACACGCTCGTCGATCATGCGCTCGCCGGACGGCTCGAACTGACGAACTGGGCCGACGACATCGAGTACCGGGAGGTCGTCACCAGTGTCGTCTCGACGAACGGTGCGCGCGAGCGGCTACCGATGCCCCCGCACTTCGTGCCCGAGGGCGGCTCACCCACGGTGCCCGCGGGGCCGTACGGGCTCTCGCCCGGGGCCGCTTCCCGTGCGGTCAACCTCGGTCGTGAAGAAGTCCACGCCCTCGCGGACTTCGACGGCGACGTCTACCGGTTGGCGAGTCCCCTCCCGGTGACGCCGAGCGACGTCTTGATCAAGACCGAGGACTGGGAGGCGTTCAAGAAGGAGCACCGCGAGGAACTGCGAGCCCAGAAGAAGGCCCGGGCGTCGGCCCGATCCACTCCCGGCAATTCGAAGCGCGACGCCGAACGGCTCAGCCTAGGCTCCGACGCGTTGCTCACTCTGCGGCGAGCCGCCGAGTTGCTGCCGGGCGACGACAAGGCCAACCGGCACAAGCTCCTGGAAGGAGGCATCGCCCGGGTCGTTCACGAAGCGGACGAGGGCGGCAACGGTCGCAAGCGGACCGTCCAGATGGTCCGGTGGGGAGATGTCTTCGACCTGTTCCCGACGGCCCGGGAGGCGGAGGAGGCCGAGCGTCTGGCCCTCGAAGACAACGGCTGGAAGACGACGGCTTCGAATGCCCGGAGGCGGCGCAAGCCTCGACCTCCGTCGACGGACTTCCGGCTCGCGGACCTGTAGTCGGGAAAACGCCATGCCCCGCACCCCCATGAAGCCCAGCAAGATCGTCATCGAGCCGGTCCGCGCCCGTGCCATCCGCGGCCCCCACAAGACCGATCCGAAGTCCTTCTACTGGAGGGGTGAAGTCCACCACAACGGCACGACGAACACGCTGTGGACGGGCTGGGGAACCCGCAAGGAGGTCCGCGAGCGCATCACCGACCTCATCGCCGCCAAGGGCCTCGACCGCCTCGTCGCGGAGTCCAACGCCCGCCGGGGCGACGTCACCCACATCGACACCGTCGAGATCCTGATGCGGGCCTGGATCGGGTGGTGGCTCGACGACCCCGAGGCGAAGCCCTCGACCGTCCGGGGCTACCGGTTCGCGGCGAAGCGGGTCGTCGCCGGGCTCGGGGATGTGCGGATCAACCGGCTCGACCTGACCGCCCTGGAGCGTTACCGCAGGGCAACCCTCAAGGCGTGGCGCTCCGAGAAGCGCGCGGAGTTGGCGAAAGTCGAGCAGGCGCTGCTGGACGCCCAGGAGCGCCTGGAGGCCGTCCGCGGCACCGAGCGCGAGCCTGCGGCAGAGCGAGGCGTCGGGACGCTGCAGAGTCGCCTGCAGGCTCTGCAGCGGCGCGTCGCCAACCCGGTATTGAGCACGCTGGCACTCGACCTCAAGGCGCTGAACGCGGCCTGGAACTGGGCGCGCGAGCGCATCGACGGGTTCCCCAACAAGCGGCTGCCGGTCAAGGCGGTGCTGCCGAGCAAGAAGGAGGTCCGCGAGGCGATCGACGACCACCGGCCCAGCGAGGCTGACTTCTGGGCGGTGGTCGGCCACCTCGGCGGCTGGGCGAGGCGGGCGGTGCTGCTGCTCGCCGCGACGGGGGCACGGAAGTCGGAGATCGCGACGGCCCGCTGGGAGGGGTTCGACCCCGCCGAGGGGACGCTGGCGATCACCGACAGCAAGACGGGCCGGCGAGAGGTGGCGCTGCCGCCCGCGACGGTGGAGATGCTCGTAGCCGAGCGGCCCGACCCGGCTCGTGGGCGCATCCTGAGCGAGGTCACGGTCACCACCGTGCAGTCGGGGCTGCCCCAGCACCTCCGACGGGCGTGCGCCACCGCGGGCGTGCGCTACTTCTCCGTGCAGGCCATCCGCCGGATGGTCACGGACAAGCTCTACTCGTCGGGCTCCGACCCCTCGGCGGCGGCGGCGCAGTTGGGCCACAGCGTGCAGGTCGCCCTGGAGCACTACCGGCGAGTCGGCATGGCCGAGAAGAAGCGCGCGGTGGCGCTGGCGGGGCTGGGCGCGCCGCCCGAGAAAGCGAAGGTCGTGTCGCTGGACGAGCGGCGGGAGAAGAAGTCGGGGTAGCTGACGGCGATCGGCCGCCCTCCCCTGCCCCGTGTCATGCTGCCTGGATGCGGGGGCTTCCACCTACTCTTCTCGCCATCTCAGTGTTGCTGGGCGGCTGTGGTCTTCAACCAAACAGCCTCTACGACTTCGACGGGGACGGAGCGCGCGATGACGTGGACTGCGCCCCCGAAGACCCCGACGTGTTTCCGGCCAACAGCGACCCCGTGGACCCCGCCGAGGTCGACGGCAACTGCGATGGCGTTGATGGCGTCGACGCCGATGGCGACGGACATCCGTCCGTCGGCTCCGGCGGGAGCGACTGCAACGACCAGGACCCCAGCGTCCATCCGGACGCCAACGAGGTCCCGGACGACGGCCAGGACAACGACTGTGTTGGGGGTGATGCCACATGCGACGCGGACGGGGACGGAGTCGACAGCGCCGCCTGCGGAGGCCCCGACTGCGTGGACACGAACAACCTTGTCCATCCGGGGGCGGACGAACTGTGTGACGGAGTCGACGGTGACTGTGATGGCATGCTACCCCCCGATGAAGTCGACTCCGATGGCGACGGAGTAGCTTCCGTCGGTTGAGCGGAGTGGCGCCCGGCAGCATCGACCTGCGGGACTGGCCCGCCCTGGTGGGCGAACGTCCGCCATCTACGACCCGCTTTGGTCGATTCCACGCTGGGGGGAGTGAGGATTTGTCGTGGCCGTGCTGGGCGTCGGGCGCGTGGTCACCAGCCACGCTCGTCCGACCACTGGCCTGACCTGGGCCGGGGTCGGAGAACCCGAGATGGACGAACTGCACGATCAGATGGAAGGGGATCTCCGCTTGCGGAGGCTCTCGGAGAACACCAGCGTCAACTACCTGGGCTGCGTGACGCGATTCGAGGCGTGGCATGGGCGCTCTGCGGGCGAGCTGGGCCGGGCGGAGGTCCTCGCCTTCCTGGCCTGGCTCGTTCGCGAACGGGGAGTCAGCGCATCGACGCAGGCGGGCTACCTGGCGGCGCTCTGCTTCCTCTACCGCGTGACGCTCGACCGACCTGAGGTGGTCGCCGGGATCCCGTGGCCCCGGTCGGGATCCCGCCTCCCTGCTGTCCTCACGCGCTCGGAGATCGAGGCCATCTTCGCAGCGACTGCGCTCCCGAAGCACCGGGCGGCCTTCCTGGCAGGATACGCAGCAGGGCTCCGGGTCAGCGAGGTGGTGCACCTCAAGATCGGCGACATCGACAGCGACCGCGGGGTGCTCCACGTTCGAGCCGGCAAGGGCAACCGGGACAGGGAAGCGCTCCTTCCGCCCGTCCTGGTGTCCGAGCTGCGAGCCTACCGGCTCCAGGGCGGCCCGGATGGGCCCTACCTGTTCCCCAACCGCAGCAGGCAGGGTCAGCCCATGGGGCGGGGATCTCTGACCGCTGCCTTCCGCCGAGCCGTCGATCGGGCGGGCATCCAGCGCCCGCTGGTCTCCTTCAGGTCCCTCCGCGTGGCCTTCGCCACCCACATGCTGGAAGACGGCGTGGCGCTCCCGGTGATCCAGCAGCTGATGGGGCACAGCAGCATGCGGACCACCGCCCGATACCTGCGGGTCACCAGCCCGATGCTCCTGGGCGCTCGCAGCCCCGCCGAGGCGCTCAGGCTTCGGCCGCCGAAGACCAGCCGGTCAGTAGTTGCGAGCGGAGGATAAGAACCACAAGCTGCGTTCTTGAGCGCAGCCCTCCGCAGCCCTCCGAAGGGGCCACCGCCAGGTCGAGGTCGCCGTCGCCGTCCCAGTCGGCCCAGGCCACGTCCCGGCTGTCGTCCGTCTCGCTGCTCGACCAGTCCAGCGTCAGGCCGCCGGCCCCGTCGCCGGCGTAGACCCGGTTCGGGTCGTCCTTGTTGGCCACCGCGAAGTCGAGGTCGCCGTCCCCGTCGGCGTCGCCCCACTCGCAGCCGTAGCTCTCTTCGGACAGGCTCTCGGTCCATGCCAGGGTGAAGTTGCTGCTCCCCGTGTTCTCGTAGACCCGGCTGGGCTCGCTGCTGCTGCAGACCGCCAGGTCGAGGTCGCCGTCGCCGTCCCAGTCGCCCCAGGACATCCCGGTGTTGGAGTCGGTCTCGGACGACGTCCAGGACGGCGTGCTGGAGAGGATCGGCAGGCTCTCGACGCCGACCTCTGGCCCTTCGGGTGGTTGGCAGCCTGACAGCAGGAGGATCGTCAGCGCCGTCAACGCCACGGGCCGCGCGCGCACAGGTCGGTTCACGGTCGGTCGTCCAGCCACTCCCACTCCATCGGAGGACCGGCGGCGACCTTGAAAGGGTCCAGCAAACCCGGCGACGACAGCCCCTGGTTCTCATCGTAACGCGCGAGGGCGGCTGTTCGCGCGGGGCGGTCGGGTGCATACTCGGCCCATGGGGAGCGGGACGAAGTCCACGAAGGAGCTGACCGGGCGCTGGCTCGCCGCCGCAGGGGACCGCTCCGGAGGCGTGCTCTACGCGCTGGAGCCGTCGGGCCGGACCTCCTACGTCAGCAGCTCGGTGGAGCAGATCCTCGGCCGGAAGGCCGACGAGGTCCGCCACCAGCTGATCTTCGACATCGTGCATCCGGACGACCACGAGGTCCTGCGCAACGCGCTGATCCGCGTCCTGCACGCCGACGACGAGATCGACCTCGAGTTCCGGGCCCTGCACGCCGACGGACGGACCCTGTTCGTCGAGGCCACCGCGGTCCGGGCGGAGGAGGACGCCGGGCGCCAGGGCATCCTGCTGCGCTTCCGGGACGTCACCGAGCGCAAGCGGAGCGAGCTGGAGCTGCTGGGCATGGTCTCCTGGCTCCAGGCGCTGACCCGCAACTCGGGCGACGTGATCGTCGTGGTGGGCGCGGACGACCAGCACCGGTTCGTCAGCGGCGGTTCGGAGATCGTGCTGGGGCTGACGCCCGACGAGCTGACCCGAGAGGCCTTCCGGGACGCGATCCACCCCTCGGATCGGGTGGCGGTCTCCTTCACCTTCGAGAACATCCGCCAGCACCCCGGCGACCAGGCCCGGATCGAGTTCCGGATGCAGCACGCCGACGGTCGCTGGATCCACGTAGAGACCCTGGCGGTCAACCGGATGGACGACCCGGACGTGGAGGGGCTGATCCTCTACACCCGCGACGTCACCGAGCGGCGCATCCGCGACGACCTCACCGGGCTGCCCAACAAGACGCTGTTCGTCGACCGGCTGCAGGAGGAGCTGACCCGGCCCGCCGCCGAGCGGGGGCTGTTCGCGGTGGCGTTGGCCAGGCTGGACCGGCACGAGCTGGTGCGCACCAGCCTCGGGCCCACCGTCGCCGACCGGATGCTGGTCCAGTTCGCCCGCCGGCTCAGCAAGGCCGCGGACCCCGCCTGGACCGTCGCCCGGCTGGGGGACGCCGAGTTCGCCGTGCTGATGACCGAACTGGAGTCCGCCGGGGCGGCCAACGCCGCCGCCCAGGACCTCGGGGCCGCCGTCTCCCAGCCGTTCAACCTGTCGGGCCAGGAGGTCTTCAGCTCGGTGGGCCTGGGGCTGGCGCTGTCGTCGCGTCGCTACGACCGGGCCGACGCCATGCTGCGCGACGCCGCCGGCGCGCTGGCCCGGAGCAGCACCGAACCGGAGACGCACGTCGCGAACACCGAGGTGATCCGGTCCCAGTCCAACCGGCTCTTGATGGAGAGCGACCTGGTGGGCGCCCTGGACCGGGAGGAGTTCCGGGTCTGGTACCAGCCGATCGAGTCCCTCGACGGGCGCAAGGTCTGGGGTACCGAGGCGCTGGCCCGCTGGAACCACCCGCGTGACGGCTTGATCTCCCCCGGACGGTTCATCCCGGTGGCGGAGGAGACCGGGCTGATCACCGCCATCGGGACCTGGGTGCTACGTCGGTCCTGCCTCCAGCTCAAGCGGTGGAGCGATCGGATCCCCGGCGGCGAGGCGCTGGGCGTCAGCGTGAACCTGTCTGCCCGGCAGCTGGCGGACGAGGCGCTGGTGGACACGGTGGCCGCCGCGCTCGAGGAGGCCGGGATCGACCCCGGTCGACTGCAGCTGGAGGTGACGGAGAGCGCCCTGATCGAGCGACCGGGCCTGGCCGCCCGGATCCTGACGCTGCTCAAGGAGCAGGGCGTGTACCTGGCGCTGGACGACTTCGGCACCGGCTACTCGTCCCTGGCCTACCTGGCCAGCTATCCGCTGGACGTGATCAAGATCGATCGCTCCTTCGTCTCCGGCCCCCGCGGCATGACCGTCTCCCGCAAGGGGCGGGAGCTGGTGGGCGCCATCATCCAGCTGGGTCATACCCTCGGCATGAAGGTTGTGGGCGAGGGGATCGAGAGCGAGGAGCAGGCCGGCATGCTGCGCGACCTCGGCTGCGACATGGGCCAGGGCTATCACCTGGGTCGCCCGGTGGGGCCCAAGGTGATCCGACAGAAGCTGGCCTTCCGCTGAGCCTGTGAGCCGATGAGCCGCGCCCCCGTCCTGGTGGCCCACGACGACGTCGGCTGGCGCGGCGCGGTGGCGAAGCTGCTGGCCGGCCGCGGCCTCCGCGCGCAGGAATCCGGCGGAGGCGCCGAGGCGCTGGCGACCCTGCGGGACGAGGACTGGTCGGCCGTGGTCCTGACGGTGCCGATGCCCACCCTCGCCGGTCGGGCGATCCTGAGGGAGCTGGCTGGTTGGCCGCTGAGCGTGCCGGTGGTGGTCGCGGGCCAGGCCCAGGCGCGGGCCGAGGTGCTCCAGGGGCTGGGGGAGCGGACGGCGCGCTACCTCGCCCCCCCGATCTCGGGCACCGACCTGTCCGACGCGGTGCTGGCGGTCATCGCGGGGGCTGCCCGCTCGGGGGGGCAGGTCGGGGGTGGTCGCTCCCGCCGGTTCCCGGTGGCCGAGCTCGTCCGCGAGGTGCGGGCGGGGCGGAGGTCGCTGCCCGCCATCGCCCCGATCGCCGGCGACGTGCAGCGGCTGCTCGGCGACCCGGAGTGCGGCGTGGCCGAGGTGCTCGCGGTGGTCGAGCAGGATCCCGTGATCACGGCGGAGATCCTGCGGGTGGCCAACAGCGCCCGCTTCCAGGCGGCCCGCCAGATCAAGGACCTGAAGACCGCCTGCATGCGCCTGGGCAACAAGCGGGTGCTGGTGCTGGCCCAGGAGGCGCTGCTCCGGGACCTCTTCGCCGTGGGCTCCGGCCCCGTGGCGCGGCTGGCGGAGGCGTTGTGGCGCCACGTGCTGGTCAAGGCCAACGCGGCCCGCGCCATCGCCGCCCTGTCCGGCAGCCCCCGGCCGGACGAGGACCAGGTGGCCGCGATGCTGGCGGACCTGGGCGAGCTGGCCCTGCTCCGGCTGTGCGCCGATCCGAAGCGTGCGCTGCGCGGCTGGGACGACCCGCGCTTCGTGGCGGCGCTGGGGGACGAGATCGCCGGGGCCCACGAGGAGGTGGGCGGCATCCTGCTGGAGTCCTGGAAGATGTCTCCGGAGCTGGTGCGGCTCGCCCGCCGGCACCACGCCCCGCCGGTCGGCCGCCCGTCGACCGACGACGAGCGGGTGCGCAAGGTGATCGTGGCCGCCTGGGCGGGGGCCTGCCGGGCGGGGCACGGCTGGTATCCAGGCCAGGAGCGGATCGACCTGGACGGGCCGAGCCGGGCGCTGGGGCTGAAGGCCGGCGCGGTGGAGGCGGTCTTCGCCGACGCGGGCAAGTGGCTCGAGGGCGCGTGATCAGCCCCCCAGCAGCGGCAGCCTCGACGCCCGCGACACCATGTCCTCCATCAACAGCGGGTCCGGGTCCAGGACCCAGCTGCCGAAGGCGAAGATGAACGGGCCCTCGTTGAAGTTGAGCTCCTTGTGCCGGTCCAGCCGGTACATGTCGACGTACCAGGCGGCTACGCCCCGGACCCGGGTCCGGTAGACCGCGTCCCAGCCCAGCTCCTTCGCCCACTCGTTGCCGTAGCTGCTCCAGGCGCGGCTCATGTCCCCGCCGTAGAGCCGGCCGTGCACCTCCTGGGCGTGGGCGGCGGTCTCCAGGTCGAACACCGACGCCGTCCACAGGTCCTCGCCGCGGGCCACGAACCAGCCGCTGTACTCCCAGCGCCCCTTCATACGCCGCGCCCAGCCGGCGCCCCCCTTGCTGGCCACGTAGTCGTCTCCGAGGATGCCGGTGCTCACGGCCACCGGCTCGTCCCCCGGCTCGAAGGAGCCCGGCAGCACGCCCAGCGGCCGCCACAGCGCGGCGGAGCTGAACACCCCGCCGGTGCACAGCTCGCGGTCGAAGAGCTCGGGCACCAGGTCCCAGGCGGCCGGGTCGTCCCCGTGCACCATCGCGACGCGCTCGCCGCCGTCGGTCCAGGCCAGCCAGACCGGCTGGAGGCCGTCGTCGAAGGACCAGTCGGGGTCTGCCAGGGGGCGGGACAGCCACGGGTGGCCGGGGCCGTCGAGCGGACGGCTGGAGGTGCCGAGCACCGACGTGTCCGGCAGGGGCGTGCGCCACACCAGGTCCACCGCCAGCTGGCTGCCGGAGGCCAGGTCGCTGTAGACGGCTCGACCCAGCAGCGGCGACGCCTCCAGGTCCGAGTCGGCGAGGCCGCCCACCACCTCGTGCAGCCCTTCGGGGCGCAGGAGGCCGCGCATCTCGTCGGTGAGCGACGGGGTCAGCCAGGACGCGTCGAACGAGAGAGGATAAGAACCACAAGCTGCGTTCTTGAGCGCAGCCCTCCGCAGCCCTCCGAAGGAAGTTGACCGCCGCGGTGACCTCGTGGTGCGGGAGGCCGGCTTCAGCCAGGATGGTGCGGAGGTCGGGCCGTCCGTCGCCTTCGACCTGCTCGACCTACCACCGCTGACTACCGGCGCCGCCACTGCGGTTGGAGCCACCGCCACCCCAGCCGCCGCCGCCACTGCGGTTGGAGCCACTGTTACCTCTTGAAGAGGCCCGGGAAACGTGAGTGTCCCAGTCGAAGTAGAAGGCTTCGGAAGCGAGAAGCGTGTTTCCCGGGCCGTACACCTGCAGATTCGTCTGAAGCCCATCTTCTGCGTGTGGGAGTGGGAGGGCCGAGTAGGGGACAAACAACTCCAATTCGGTCCACTCCGAGACTCGATAGCGCGGAGTCAGGCTCTTTTGGATTGAGAGGCAGCCGGTTGTTGTTGTCCACTCATCGATAGTTGGTCGGACGACAGGGTTGCCGTTCGAATGGTAGATGTAGATTCGGAGGCTACAAGTTCGCCACATGAGGTGGCCGAGTTCCACAGAGCAGGCGACCTGAATTGAGCGGCCGTGAGGGCCATGTACTCCGTGGAGAACACTCTGGCAGGCCACCTGTCCATAGGGAGAACTGGTCGTCTCAGACGACCCAATGATCAATCCCTCCAAGAAGTCGCCGATCTTTGCTCCGACAGCATCTCCTACGGCGACGAACCCGATCAAGGCTCCGAGGCCGGACGACTCTGCCGGCTCAGGCGTAGCCTCGTCGGGCAACAACGCACACCAGTCTGTCGCATCGATCAACTCGCGAGCGGATTCGAATCCACGGGTCTCCGCATGACAGAGTGCGTCGTGCGCTGCAGCGTGCGCACCAAGTTGGCTAAACGCGATCCCAGCATTGTAGAAGTAGACGCCACTGGTTGGGTCGCGGTCGCAGGCTTTGAGGAACAACTCCAAAGCCTTCTGAGTCCTCTGTCCCTCCAGGGCCTTCAGACCCTTCTGGTTGCACTCCACGGCCGAGTTCCTGAAGATTCCCATTAGTCATGATCGCGGGCTGCGCGCGGCGGAGTCAAGACTTCCCGGCTCAGGGTGTCAAGCGGAGGTGACGTCGAGCGTACCTCCGCAGACCTCACGCCATTCGATCAGGCCTGGAAAGGTCAGGTTTGAGCACGACGCGAGTCGTCCTTGCCGGTCCAGCGGGATTCTGAACGCCTCGCTGAGGTAGACAGCGCAATCGTCAAGCTCGCCGATCGAGGATAAGAACCACAAGCTGCGTTCTTGAGCGCAGCCCTCCGCAGCCCTCCGAAGGGGAGCGTGATTGGAGGGGTTCCGCCGGACGGAAGACGGTCGAAATCGGGTAGAGAGGGCTGCGCGGGGTGGGTTCTCGGCCACAGGAACGACGATACCGCTGCCGGCAGGCGTACCGCGACACTTCGTCGGAGGAAGACGATCTCGGTCAGCGTCGGCGGCGCGCGGTCAGGAGGCCCAGTCGATGTCCGTGCCCGGCGGTGCCCGGGCCGGCACCGGGCCGAAGTCGTCCGGGTCCAGGCCGAGGTACTCCAGGATCGCGCAGACCGCAATCGGATCGGTGACCGTCGCCAACAGCTCGCGCTGCCCCCCACAGCGAGCGCACTTCAGGACGTCGACCAGGAAGACGCGGCGCAGCAGCTGCGCCCAAGGGACCCGATCGGTGGGCGCGAATCCGCCCGGAGGGACGTGGGAGCAGGAGTCGTCCACCTCCGGGCGCCGGGGGATGATCTCGCTCCTCCAAGCAGCAGCCGGCGCCAGGACGCCGTGATAGCGGATCAAGTTCGCCCGCGGGATCGGTACCAGCGCCGCCAGCTTCTCCATCAGCTCCATCGGATCCAGCACGATCCCCGAGGTGCCGTCCGACCAGGGATGGCGGAAGTCGTACTGGTAGAGCCCGTCGTCTCGAAGCCGCAGGCGGTCCAGGGAGAGGGCCGGACGGAGGAGGTAGCGCGACAGCCGCTCCAGGTGCCGTCGCTGGTTCTTCGAGACCCGCACTCGCGCGTGGAGGTCGAAGCCCCCGGACCGGGCCTGCATCGGCCTCGATCGGGCATCCGGGTCTCCATGGTGAGCCAGGATCCGGTTGCCCACCCGACGCACGAGCTTCCCTGTCCGGGCCCCTGTGGCGATCCTCAGCGAAGCCGATGCCTGGAGCAGGTCCAGCTCCAGCTGGCGCTCCGGGTCCACCTCCGGCGCCACCGGCAGGTACTCGTCCTCGGCGTCGCCGAGGAGGCCGCGCTTGATCATCAAGACCAGCACCCGCCGCTCCACCCTGCGGACCACGGCAGTAACGTCGTCGTCGCGGACGCAGACCGGGACGAAGACCGGGGGGCCGGATTCGCCGCCCAGCCAGAGGCCGTCACCGACCAGTGAGTGGATGTGCACGTTCAAGTTGAGCGCGGAGCCCCATCGCTGGATTGCCGAAACCGAGGCGTGCCGCGCCCCGGCCGAGCTCCACCCCTTCTTGCGGACCAGGTACCTCAACCGCCAGGCGATCGCCCGCTGGAAGATCGAGAGCACCCTGGTCAGTAACTCCGGGTCCCAGGCCATGGAGAGCCGCAGCAGGGGCGGCACCGTCAGCACCCACTGGCGCCAGGGTACCTCCGGCAGGACCCGGTCGACCCAGCGGGCCGCGGTGTCGGCCATCCTCCGGCCTCCGCACGAAGGGCAGATCCCCCGACCCTTGCAGCTCAGGGCGACCAGCAGGTCGTCCTGGCACGCCGAACAGCGCACGCGGACGAAGCCTCGTCCGAGGATCCCGCAGCCCAGGAAGCGCTCCAGTTCGGCCCGAACATGGGCGGGCAGGACTCCTCGGGAGGGGTCGGAGTCAACGAGCTGGAGGAAGGTCTCCATGTGCTCGCGCACCGCGGCGTGCAGCACGCGCCCCTCGGGCTGGCGGCGGCGGTAGCCATCGGGCTCCGGTGCGGGCAGTCGGCGTGCAAGCCGGGACACCCTTGCCGCCACCAGCAACGAGCGTGCCGAGGCGAAACCCCGTGACGGGCTCGCCTGACGTCACCGATCTTCCCGGCCTGCCCGGGTCAGACAGAAGGCCAAACCGTTGTCCGGCAGTGTCCGGGCCGCCGGACGGTCCCGGACAATCCTGTCGGACAGCCGGTGCGCCGCTCGCTCGAATCGAACCGTAGAATGCCGCTGATGCGCGTCACGCGGACGAGTCGCAGACCTCGTCCGGAGGGTCAGCCTCTCCGACCGCGAGGGCGACGCACGGCGGCAGCCTCGATCGTGAGCTCGTATCGCACCCATGCCCCACACGGCGGCCTGAACGCCGACCAGTGGGACCTCGACGGGGATGGCTACCCGTCATGGTGGCAGCCCGGCCCGTATGACTACGCGACGTTCCCGGCAGCCGGATGGGACTGCGACGATCTCGACGCCAGCGTCTACCCGGGAAGCGGATGCTGATGCGCTCGCGCCGACTCCTTCGACGCCAGCGTCTACCCGGGAAGCGGATGCTGATGCGCTCGCGCCGACTCCTCGCCCTCAGCTGCCTGGCCCTGCTCCTCGCCGGCTGTCCCGACACCAACCAGCGCCTCGACTTCGACGGTGACGGCTCCGAAGACGCCGACGACTGCGCCCCCTCGGACCCCACCATCTTCCCCCAGGCCCAGGACACCACCGACAACGGCGTCGACAACAACTGCGACGGGGTCCCCGGCATCGACACCGACGGTGACAGCTACGCCTCCGAAGGTTCGGGCGGCACCGACTGCAACGACAGCGATGGGGCTATCCACCCCGGCGCGACCGAGGTCCCGGACAACGAGGACGACGAAGACTGCGACGATGAGGTCCTTCGTTGCGACGCAGACGACGACGGCGTGCTGAACTCCCATCCCCAATGCGGCGGAACCGACTGCGACGACACGGACGCCTCCTGCCAGGACACCTCCGACTGCCTCGACGGAGATGGCGACGGCGTCGCCGCCTGCAAGGGCGATTGCGACGACAACGACCCGGACGAGTACGGCGGCGCCCCCGAGCTATGCGATGGCCGCGACAACGACTGCGACACGGAGCTTCCCGAAGACGAGCAGGACCTCGACGGCGACGGCGAGATGGCCTGCGCCGGCGACTGCGACGATGGGGACGCCACCCGATGGTCCACGGCGTTGGAGGAGTGCAACGGCCTGGACGAGGATTGCAGCGGGGCTCCTGACGCCTACGAGGTGGACGCAGACGACGATGGATTCCTGGCCTGCGCCGAGTGCGACGATGACGCTGCGGCCACCTACCCCGGCGCGGACGAAACACCCTACGACGGCATTGACCAAGACTGCGACGGCGGAGACCTCGTGGACGTGGACGGTGACGGCTTCGCCGGCAACCTGGAGGAGGACGACCCGCTACTGGACTGCGACGACGAAGACGACGACATCCACCCCGGCGCGCCAGACCCGCCGTTCGACGGACTCGACACCAACTGCGACTTGGCCGATGGCGTGGACGCCGATGGCGACGGTTGGCCCTACCTCGCTGCCTCCGGCGAGGAGTGGCAGACCTTGCTGCTGGACTGCGACGACACGGACCCAGCCCTCAACCTCGACGATGCGGACGGGGACGCCAGCACGACGTGCGGCGGCGACTGCGACGACACCGACCCGCTCGTCGAGGCCCTCGACGCGGATAGCGACGGTGTCTCCACGTGCTCTGGCGACTGTGACGATGCCCAAGAGCTAGCCCTGCCCGGTGGCTTTGAGATCTGCGACGGCATCGACAATGACTGTTCGGGTGCACCCGAGGCCGACGAGGTCGATGAAGACGGCGACGGCGATCTCGCATGCAGCGACTGCGACGACGACGACGACAGCGTCGAGACATTTGACCAGGACGGGGACGGCCGAACGACCTGTGCGGGTGACTGCGACGACTTCAACCCGACCATCTACTTGGGGGCGCCGGACCCGGCGGAAGACGGGTCGGACCAGAACTGCGACCTCGTCGACGGAGTCGACGCGGATGGAGATGGCTGGGCGGCGGTTGTCCATGACTGCGACGACACCGATCCGGCCTTGAACCTCGACGACGGTGACGAGGACGGCAGCACCACGTGCTCGGGCGACTGCGACGACGAAGACGCGGCCGTGGAGGCGCTCGACCAGGATGGCGACGGCATCTCCACCTGTGGCCCGGACGGGGTGGCTGGAACGGGCGACGAGGACTGCGACGACTTGGAGGAGTCGGCATACCCCGGCGGGACCGAGGTCTGCGATGGGCTCGACAACGACTGCGTCGATGGGCCGGAGGCCGACGAGGTCGACGCGGACGAGGATGGGTGGCTTGCTTGCGCCGAGTGCGACGACGACGCGCAAGAGAACTGGCCGGGCAACGTAGAGGCCTGTGACGGGCTCGACAACGACTGCGACCCGGAGACCTTCGCGGACGTTTCGGGGGAAGTCGATGGGGACGCGGACGGAGACCTGTCGTGCTCGGACTGTGACGACGACGAGTCGACCGTCTGGACCGGAGCACCTGAGCTCTGCGACGGTCTGGACAACGACTGCAACGGGAGCCCGGACGTCGACGCGGCTGGCGAGGTCGATGCCGACGCCGACACCTCGCTGAGTTGCGAGGACTGCGACGACGACGATGACGCGAACTTCCCGGCCAACACCGAGGCCTGCGACGGGGAGGACAACGACTGCAACGGAGTGTCCGACGCCGACCCTGATGGGGAGGTCGACGATGACGGTGACGGCGCATTGTCCTGCGACGACTGCGCCGACGATGATCCGGCTCAGTACCCGGGCAACGCCGAACTGTGCGACGGACTGGACCAGGACTGCGACGGCGAGATCGACGATGACGGAGACGGTGATGGATGGTCACCCTGCGTCACCTTCGACCCGGCGCTGACCTGGTCGGCGGACTCGGACCGTTCCGACACCCAGTTCGGTCGAGAGGTCGGCTGGGCGGGCGACGTCAACGCGGACGGATACGACGACGTCGTGGTCGGGGGTGAGCGCTACGGCTCGGGGCACATCAACGAGGGGCGCGCCTGGGTCTACCTCGGCTCGGCCACCGGCCTGGAGGCGACCGCGGCATGGAGTTGGGAGTCGAACCTGCCCAACACGATGTTCGGCAGCGCGGTCGCGGGCGCAGGGGACGTCAACGGCGACGGCTTCGACGACCTCGTGATCGGGGCTCTTGGGTATGACACGGGCGGCCTCAATCAAGGCCGAGCCTATGTCTTCCTTGGCGCTAGCTGGGGCGTCCAGACCTCCCCGGCGTGGACGGCCGAGTCCGGGGTCCCACACTCCCAGATGGGGTCTTCGGTGGCCGGAGCCGATGACATCAACGCCGACGGGTTCGCGGACATCATCGTCGGCGCCCCTCAGGCCGGGCAGGGCAAGGCGTTCGTCTTCCACGGTTCACTCGCGGGTCCGTCGGCCGTCGCTGACGCGACGTTGCTGGGAGAGCAGGACTCGGGCGAGTTCGGCTACTCGGTCGCGGGGGTGGGCGACGTGAACGGCGACGGATTCGATGACGTCATGGTCGGTGCTCGACTCGAGGAGGCGCCGGACTCAAACGAGGGAAGGGCTCACCTCTTCCTTGGCTCTGCTGCAGGCGTTGACGCGGCCCCGACGTGGACGGGAGAGGGCGATCAGGCGGGGTGCGTCTTCGGATCGGCCGTGACGGGGCTCGGCGACCTCGACTCGGACGGGTTCTCCGACTTCGGGGTCGGCGCTCCGGGCTACGACGACCTCGTCGGGGACGCAGGCATGGTCGCGGTCTACTTCGGAGCCGCCGGCGGCCCTTCACTTGCGCCCGACATCTCGCTGTCCGGGAGTTGGTCCGGCGCGAACTTCGGCGCGGCGATCTCTGGCGGCCACGACGTCGATGGTGACGGGCTCCTCGACCTCCTGGTGGGAGCCGAGGGCTTCGGAGACGGGCAGGCTGGCGAGGGGGCGATCTTCCTCTACCTCGGCACCGAGACGGGACCCGAAGAAACCCCAGCCTGGATGGCCGAGTCAGGACAGGCCGGCGCAGCCCTGGGCTTCTCTGTGGTCCTCGCGAGGGACACAGATGGCGACGGCTTCGACGAAATCGTCGGGGGAGCCCCCTACTTCGATGATCCCGAGTCGACCGAGGGTGCGGTGTTCCTGTACGCGGGGGAGCCAACGCCTGACTGTGACGACAGCGACGCGAGTCTCTACCCAGGAAACGGTTGTCCATGACTACTCCCACGGGCGCGGGCGAGACCACGGCAGTCCGCCAATCCCGTGTCATGCTCACCTGCATGAGGGGGCTCCCACTACTTCTTCTCCTGGTATCGCTTCACCTCACGGCCTGCCCCGCAGGCAACGTCGAGTACGACTTCGACGGCGACGGCTGGGACGACAGCGACGACTGCGCCCCCGAAGACGCCACGATCAACCCCGACGCCGACGACCCCTACGGCGACGGCGTGGACGCCAACTGCGACGGCCTGGACGGGCTCGACGCCGATGGGGACGGCTACCCCGGCAACGAGGACCTGTCGGATCAGCCGGACCTCTGGGACTGCAACGACGCCGACCCGGACACCCATCCGGGCGCGGAGGATGTCCCCGACGACGAGATCGACCAGGACTGCGACGGCCCCGAGGCTCGCTCCGTGGCATGCTTGCGCCATGGGGAGGGTCATCACGTTCGCAGTCGTCCTGCTCCTCGCAGGCTGCCCTGACACCAACATCCGCCTCGACTTCGACAACGACGGCGCCGAGGACGCTGACGACTGCGCGCCGTCGGACCCCACGATCTTCCCCCAGGCCGAGGACACCACCGACAACGGCATCGACAACAACTGCGACGGCGTCCCAGGGGTGGACAACGACCAGGACAGCTACGCCTCGGCGGCCTCCGGCGGCGAGGACTGCAACGACGGCGACGATGCCATCCACCCCGGCGCGACGGAGGTCCCCAACAACGAGGTGGACGAGGACTGCGACGAGCAGGTGCTCTTCTGCGACTCGGACGGCGATGGCGTCCTCAGCGACCACCCCCAGTGCGGCGGCACCGACTGCGACGACGCGGACGCCTCCTGCCAGGACGAGTCCGACTGCCTCGACGGGGACGGCGACGGCGTAGCCGGCTGCAAAGGCGACTGCGACGACACCGACGCCGACGAGTACGGCGGTGCACCCGAGTTGTGTGATGGCTTCGACAACGACTGCGACACCGAGCTTCCCCAGGACGAGCAAGACGTGGATGGCGACGGCGAGATGGCCTGCGCTGGAGACTGCGACGACGAGGACGCAACCCGCTGGTCTACCGCGGATGAAGTGTGCAACGGGCTGGACGAGGACTGCTCCGGGGCACCCGAAGCCGACGAGGTCGACACCGATGCGGATGGGTTCCTTGCCTGCGAGGAGTGTGATGACGGCGAGGCGACGACGTACCCCAGCGCAGTCGAGACTCCCTACGACGGGATCGATCAGGACTGCGACGGCTCCGATCTTGTCGACGTCGATGGCGACGGCTTCGTGGGCAACCTCCCCAGCACCGACCCGCTGCTGGACTGCAACGACACCGACGCCCTCATCTACCCCGGCTCCCCTGACCCGCCCTTCGACGGGGTCAACACCAACTGCGACCTGGTCGATGGTGTGGACGCGGATGGGGATGGCTGGCCGTGGCTCGATGTTCCGGGCGAAGAGTGGCAGACCCTTCTGCTCGACTGCCGATCGAGAACAAGCTCAACAACCACCCCCGCGTCGAGCTGGCCTGCGTCGGCGGCTCCGGCTACCCGCAGCCGAGCGCCGTCATCAAGCTGTCCGAGGAGGCCTGGAAGGCCGCCCAGTCAGGGGGGCGGGCCGAGCTCACCCGCGAGCTCGAAGCCCACGTGGACGCGGTCAACGCCGAGCTCCCGAACTTCGAGCGCATCGACTTCGTCGCCGTGGTGCCCGAGGAGTGGCTGCCCGAAAACGGCTTCCTGACGCCCACGATGAAGATCAAGCGGGCCTCGATCGAGGAGGCCTACAGCCAGTTCAACGACGACTGGTACGGCCGCAAGACCAAGGTCGTCTGGCACGAGCCGACCGCCTGACCCTCTCGTCCCCCTCGGCCTCACGGTGCTCGGTCGGGACCATTGCTCACGCCTCCAGCCCACTCAATTGCTGGATGAACGACCGGTCTCCTCGTAGGCTGAGAGGTTCCGCGGGGGTGGCGGGAGGCGTCCAGCACGAACCGGCCCGCGGCGAGGCCGGCGGTGATCAGGGCGATGAGCCTCGCCACGACGACCACGTGCTCGTCGCGTGGAGCGATCAGCAGGGGCAGCGTCGCGGCTTCGAGCGCCTCGATCCGTGCATCGCGGTCCATGAGGGTTGGCCGGCCCGGTCGGCTGGGTGCTCGCCGCCGCCGCGCTGGGCTTCGCCTGTGTGCCGATGGTGCTCCGTCTCACCCGGGACCGCCGCCGCGCCGGAGGGCTCGTCCCGATCATCGGCCTCGCCGCCCTGGCGTCGATGTCGCTGGCGGAGGGGGGGCTTCGATCGGAGGCGATGTACTGGCTCCCCCTGGTGCCGATCATCGCCGCCGTCACGCGCGGGCCCGGCAAGGGCACGCTCGTCTTCTGCGGAGCCAGCCTCGCCCTCGTGGGCTTGCTCACCGCGCTCCAGTTGGCGGGTCGGACCTTCTCGTTCCCGGACGAGAGCTTCGCGATGCTGATGCTGCGATCGGGCGGGCTGATGGGAGCGGTGGGGGCCGGCGGCATCGTCGCGTGGGCCCTGGAGCAGGCCTGGTCCACCGCCGCGTCCAAGATCGCGGCCGACGCAGCCGACCACCCGGTGACGGGCCTGGCGTCCCGCGGCGCCTTCGACCGCGCGCTCGGCGCGGCCCTCAGCCGAGGCGCCCGCCAGGGCCGAGAGGTCGCGGTCGCCTACATCGACCTGGACCGGTTCAAGCAGGTCAACGATCGGTTCGGACACGCCGCCGGGGACGCCGTCCTGCGCCGCGTGGCCAAGCGCCTCGTGGACGTCACCCGCGACGGGGAGACCCTCTTCCACCTGGCCGGGGACGAGTTCGCGGTGATCTTCGAAGACGTGCACCCCGCCCATCTCGAGGTGCCGGCTCGACGCATCGCCGAGGCGCTCCGAGCGATCCCCGCGGGGGACCACGGCGGGCTGGTCCTGTCGGCCAGCGTCGGGGTCGCCCTGGCGCTCCCCTCGGAGTCCGCGGCGAGCCTCGTGGCCCGCGCCGACCGGGCCATGTACGGAGCGAAGAAGCGGGGCGGGGGGACCGCGTCGGCGTCGATCGCGCCCCCTCAGCCGACCGACGCGAGCATCAGCGGCGGCTGATCGTCAGCCGCGGGCTGCGCCGTCAGCTGGCGTCGTTGCCCTGCTGACCGACGATCACGCGGTGGGCCTTGAGCCGCAGCGAGTTGATGCGGATGAAGCCCTGCGAGTCGGCCTGGTCGAAGCCGCCGGCCACGTCCATGGACGAGAGCTCCTCGTTGTACAGCGAGCTGGGGGAGTAGCGGCCGACCGGCCGGGCGGTCCCCTTGTACAGCTGCAGCCGCACGACGCCGTCGATGAGCTTCTGGCTCTGCCGCAGCGCGCCGGACAGGAACTCCATCTCGGGGCTGAACCAGAAGCCGTTGTAGATGAAGGCCGCGTACTCGGGGGCCAGCATGTCCCGCAGGCGCATGACCTCCTTGTCCATCGCGATCCCCTCCAGGTCGCGCAGGGCGACGTGCAGGACGGTGCCGCCGGGCGTCTCGTAGCAGCCGCGGGACTTGATGCCGACGTAGCGGTTCTCGACGATGTCGATGCGACCGACGCCGTTGGCCGCGCCGACCTCGTTGAGGTAGCAGAAGAGCGCGAGCGGGTCGGTCTCCTCGCGGCCGTCGTCCAGGTTCCGCACGCGGGTGGGGATCGCGTCCTTGAACTCGATCTCGATGGTCGTGACCTCGTCCGGCGCGTCCGTCGGGTCGACGCAGACCGTGAACATGCCCTTGTCGGGGCAGTGCATCGGGTCCTCCAGGACGCCCGACTCGTAGCTCTTGTGCATCAGGTTCTCGTCGGTCGAGAACGACTTCTCGAGCGTGACCGGGATCTCGATCCCGTGCTCCTGGGCGAAGTGGATCATGTCGCGCCGTCCCTGGAACTGCTCCAGGAACCTCGGCATCTTCCACGGCGCGACGATCTCCAGCTCCGGCCCCAGGGCCGCGTAGGCCAGCTCGAACCGCACTTGGTCGTTGCCCTTGCCGGTGGCGCCGTGGCCGAGCGCGCCGGCGCCCTCCTCGTAGGCGATCTCGACCTGCCGCTTGGCGATGGGCGGCCGCGCCAGCGACGTCCCCAGCAGGTAGCGCCCCTCGTAGATCGCCCCGCCGGCGATCGCCGGGAAGATGTAGTCGGTGACCAGCTCGCGCTGCAGGTTGCAGATGTGGACGCTGTCGGCGCCGGTCGCCTTCGCGCGGCGCTCCGCCTCCTCGAAGTCGTCGTCCTGGCCCACGTCGGCGATGTACGCGACGACGCTGTAGCCCTCGAGCTTCAGCCACTTGAGGATGATCGAGGTGTCGAGGCCCCCGGAATAGGCGAGTACTACGCGCTTCGTGTCCATCGCGCCGACCTATCACTCTCTTCGAGGGACGGCAAGAGCGGGGAGCCGTTAGCGACCTCCCGCTTCGCCGCGCAACGGCCTGCTAGGAGCCTGGAGCGCATTGGAGCCCGAGCCCCGTGAGACCGGGGCGTCCGAGGCCAAGGCGCGACGAGGAGATGCATCGGGAATGCGCGACGAGGAGCAACGCCGGGATCGGGCGCATCCGGTCCTCGGGGCGACAGGCGGCTATGCGCTCCAGGCTCCTAGAAGGCGTCCGGTCCCGGCTCGATCCCGCTCCAGGTCGGCAGCTCCAGCGGGTACAGGAAGCCCGACGGCCAGGTCTCGCCCTCGGCGGCCTCGGCCTCGTCGGGCGACATCCGCCACGTCTGGCTCTTCCACCAGTCCGTCGCGTCCTCGTTGTGGCGCGCGACCTCGGCGAGCAGCTCCCAGGTCTGGTCGAAGTCGTCCGTGATCCGGTCCGCGAAGCGAGCCCCGACCAGGCCGGCGATGACGTCGCGTCGCGCCTCGCGCACCCAGGCGGCGTCCAGCACCGCGATGTTGGCCTCGCCCTCGTACAGCATCCCGCGGTTGTTCTTGTTGGCCGAGCCGACCGAGAGGTAGCGGTCGTCGACGATGACGAGCTTGCTGTGGAGGCTGTGGTTGACCAGGTGGACCTGGATCTCGTCGTCGAAGGTGGTGTCCTCCTCGAACGGGTCCTCCTGGACCTCGCTCCAGTCGAAGCTCTTGAGGGTGTAGGTCACGTACTGGCCCGGCACGTGCTCCTTGAACAGCTGGTCGGTCTGCTTCGTCCACTCGGCCGCCGGGTCGAGGTTCATCACCTCCGACGTGATGACCACGAGCTTGACGTGGGGCTTGGCGAGCAGCGTCTCCAGCAGCACCTCGTTGAGCAGCGGGGCGCGCCAGTACTGGTCCTCGATGAGGATGTAGTCGTCCGCCGCCGCGAAGGCCTTGCTCAGGCTCTCGAGGATCGAGCGCTCCTGCAGCGGCGCCGGCATCGTCACCTGCATCTGCGCCTCGACCCCGCCGGGCAGCCCCTCGGCCGCGGCGCTGGGGGTCCAGGTCGTCGCGCCGTCGCTGTACGGCTCCTCGCTCGAGATCCCGTGGTCCCACCGGGTCGACAGCACCGCGTCGACGTCCGTGACCACCGGCCCCTCGACGCGCAGCGCGTAGTCCTTGCGGGGGGCGTTGTCCGGCAGCGCCTCCTTGTCCGCGACCTCCTGCCGCCGCCAGGTCGCCGCCCCGAACGCCATCCGGCGGGGCTCGAAGACGGCGTGCTCGGCGGTGTCCCAGTCGTTGTTGCGGGCGTTCATGCCCATCACGTAGGCGACCTCGCCGTCGATGGTGAGCATCTTCTGGTGGTAGGAGGCGGCCTCGACGTCGAAGCGCGCGTCGTCGTCGTCCGCCGACACGTCGAACTCGCGACCCACGAACAGCGGGTTGGCGGCCAGCCGCTCGTCCAGGCTCCAGACCACCGGCAGGGGCTCGTACTCGTCGAACAGCGGCACCTCGGTGGGGTTGCCCTGGAGGATGACCTCGAAGTTGTCGCCCTGGGTCTCGCCCCGGTCCTCGAGCACATCGTCGATCGTCATCCACTCCATCATGTTGAGGCGGCTGACGAGCAGCCGCTTGTAGACGGTCGGCTGGGCGCCGAGCACGGCGTCGACCGTGTACTGCTCCCGCTCCTCTTCGCTGGCGCTCCAGTCGGGCCGGATGAGCTCGGCGTCCGACTCCCACCACCAGGTCGCCCAGTGCACGCTGTGCGCCGCGTGCTGGAGGTCGTCGTAGACCGACGCGAACGCCTCTTCGCCGTTGTCGATCAGGTCGACCTGGTTGCCGTCGCGCGGGGGGCGGGGGGAGGAGGAGGCGAACCAGCGGTGGTCCAGGCCGACGTACAGGGTCGTGACGTCGCACGCCGAGTCGTAGCCGTCGAGGACCCGGCGGTCGCGGGAGACGGCCCAGCGGGCGTCGCCGGTGACCGCCACGTCGTGCAGCTCGCCGTCGCTGATGACGCCGCTGATGGTCGTCGGGAAGTAGTCGGGGGCGGAGATGGTGGCGGTGTAGAGGCCATCGACGACCGGGGCCGGCTCCAGCTCTTCGGTGGTCGTCTCGGTGGTCTCGGCCGTGTCGCTCGCGCCGCCGGGGCCGCCGCAGTCCAGCCGCGCCTCGAACGGGCCGCCCTCGTCGGCGAACGAGTCGAGCACCAGGAAGTAGGTCTCTCCGGCGGTCGCGTTCCACAGCACCTCGTTGAAGCCGCGGGCCACCGCCTGGTCCGCCGCGCACCGCTCGCCCTCGCTCGCGAGCACGAACAGGTCCTGGTTGGTGGCGGTCGGCTCGGGGTCGACCAGCCCGAACTCGACCAGCCGCGACGCGGGGGCGCGGAAGGCGTACGTCACCTCGCCGCCGTCGTAGGTGCCGACGCCGACGGGGTAGCCGTCGATCGCCCAGGTCGTGCCGCCGTTGGGGTCCGAGTTGTCACCGGAGATGGTCTGGCCGCAGCTGAGCCACGCGATGGGCGCGCACTCGCCGTTGAGCTCGTTGAGCTGCTCGGCGCCGGGGGTCGGGGCGGCGGTGACTTCGAGGTCGGCGGCCAGCGGACGGCCCCACAGGTCGACGATCTGCAGCTCGCCGAACGGCACGCCCTCGCACGAGGCGGGGCCCGCCGTGGGTGTCGAGTCGGAGCCCGAACCGAGCGACGTCGGCGTCGTGGTGCCGGTCGTGCCGAACAGCTTCGGGCAGCCCGACAGCGCCACGCACAGGGCGACGGCGAGGGCAGGGGAGAGCAGCGAGGTGGCTTTCTGCGTCATGACGACCCCACCGTATTCGCGCGCGGGGACGGGTGCGTTGAGCGGGTGCGGCGCGCGCTGCGGCCGCGATGAGGGGGTCTGTTCTATTTGTGAAGTTTTTGTGAAGTGCGGCCGCCGCAGGCTCGGCGTCCGTCGTCTGTGTTCGACCTTCTCGCCTACTGCACCACGTCGACCGCGTCGATCAGCCCCCACCACTCGGACGCGTCGTAGCCGCCCAGGGAGAAGCTGAGGTACTGCTCGCCGGGGGTGTCGGTGGCCTCGGGGGTGAACGTGAACGTCGCCTGCTGCCAACCGGTGCCCATGATGTCGCCCTGGACGTCCATGGTGTCGCAGATGTCGGCGAGGTTCGTCGACCACACCGGGGTGTTCGCTTCGACGCGATCGTGGCGCATGTTGAGCCAGTTGGGGTCGCCGGGGTTGCAGCCCCAGTCCTCGGTCAGGATCTGCCACCAGAAGCTCACCGTCACCGGCATCCCGGGCACCGGGCACCAGCGCTGGCGCCAGCTGACGTAGACGGACTCCGGCGCCGTCGTCATCCCGAAGATGAACCAGCTGCCGTCGACCGCGCTCGTGTCGGGGATGCCCCAGACGGACCCCGAGTAGCCGTAGTCGCTCGACGGGCTGTCCGTGTCGAACACCCAGGAGTCGTTGCCGTACTCGAAGCTCGCGTCGAGCAGCGGGCCGTTGCCCAGGCGGATGCCCGTCTCGCCCCACGACAGCGGGTAGGCCGGCGTCCAGGTGTCGTCCGGGGTCCACGGCTCCGCCGCTTCGTCCCAGGCCTCGCCGATGGTCACGCCGCTGGAAAGGAAGTGCACCCACATCGGCCAGATGCGGGCCTGGGCGTAGCCCGAGTCCACGTAGTCGGTGAAGCCGTAATAGAAGCCCGCGCCCGCGCTGAGGAAGGCGCTCGCCAGCGTGTCGTTCCAGGCCGAGCGGCAGGCCGCCATGCCGACCACCGCGTTGGCCGGCATCGGGTTGCCGTAGGCGGCGACCGTGGCCGGGATGAACGGGGGCAGCACCGCGAACACCGGCACCCCGTCGTCCAGCACGCCGACCGCCAGCTGACCCGCGTCGAGCTCCGGCTGGTAGTAGGCGATCTCGCTGGCGTCGGCGACGTGGCGGGTGAACACCGCCGCCTGCCCGCCGCCGCCGTTCCAGCCGAACGCGCCGTCGTCCGTCGGCGCCCCCGAGAAGTACGAGTCGCCGTGGGTCGAGACGACCGCGAGCCCCCGCTCCACCAGGTCGGCGAACCGGTCGACCGTCACGTTGGTGTCGAGGTAGGCGCCCGCGATGTCGACCCGGGGGCACGCCATCGCCGTCATCAGGTCGGCGATGTCGGGGGTCTCGTCCTCGTCCAGGAACTCGTCCCGGAACGGGGCCAGGGCCGACGCCGCGTTGGAGCCGATCACGGACGTCGCTTCGCCGCGGGCGGGCTCGGGGCGGACCCGGCCGGCCACGCCGGCGCTCGAGCGGGTCCAGGCGCGGGGCGCGCCGAGGCCGGACCGCGGGTAGACGGTCCGAGGCAGCACCTGCCGCCCGTCTTCGACCCCCGGACCGCCCCGTCCGACGGTGGAGTTGACCAGCACGAACGGGATGCCGGGGTCGGCGATCCACCACAGGCCGTAGCCGTCGTCGTCGCTGGTGCCCGCGGCGCTGACCCCCGGCTGGTCGAGCAGCCAGGCCACCACCGCCTCGCGGGCGGCCAGGGGGTCGATCCACGGCTCCGCCTTCTGGAGCTCGTCGGCGGCCGCGGAGGCGAGCGCGGCGAGGGCCGACGTCTGCTCCAGGTCCATCTGCTCCACCACCGTCAGCTGGACCGCCGGCGTCGCGCCGACGTCCCCCCCGAAGGTGAGCACCGCGCGGATCGAGAAGGACGTCGGCTCGGCTTCGTTCAGCTCGAAGGTGCCGACGAGCAGCCCCGGCGTCGTCTCGGACTCGCTCAGCTCGGCCCACGTCTCCAACAGCGCGCCGGTCTCGTCGGCGGGTCCCACGACGGCGTCGGTCAGGTCGGCGGTGGAGCCGACCCACACCTGGGCGCCGACGGTCGCGGGGGAGCCGGTGACGACCGACGTCGCTCCGAGCACCAGCCCGCCGGCGAAGGGCACGCCCGCGGTCGACGTGATCACGATGGTGTCGGCGCCCTCGTCGCCGTCGCTCGTCGTGCCGGTGATGGTGATGATGTTGTCGCCCGGCTGGAGCGGGATGTCGTCCGCGGACCAGCCGGGCAGCGCGCCGGAGACTCCGCCCGAGCCGCCCCGGTCGCTCGCCCAGGTGACGGACACGACGTCCGCGCGGGCCACGCCCTCGACGGTCACCTCGCCCAGGTCGGTCGCCAGGTCGTAGCCGTAGTTGGGGGCGCTGATGTCGACGATCGCCGACCGGGACTCGACCCACAGGACGTCCGCGGTGGCGTCGTCGTCGTCGGTGGCGTCGTCGTCGTCGGTGGCGTCGTCATCGTCGGTGGCGTCGTCGTCGTCGGTGGCGTCGTCGTCATCCGACCCCACGCAGTCGGGCGAGCCCGCGCAGCCGTCATCGTCGCAGTCGAACAGCCCGTCCCGGTCGTTGTCCGCCCGGTCGGTGCAGTCGCCGGGGTCGTCGCCTTCGAAGGCGCACCCGGCGAGGACGACGATCGCGGACAGGAGGACGGCGCGGAGCATGTCCGCTCATACCGCGGCGGTCGAGGACGAAAAGCCGGATGGCCGGGTCCCGGCTCGACCCGGCCGCGGGACCCGGGGTGCCCGCCCAGAAGGCCCGGATCGTGCGAGGCTTGTCGCCATGACCCGCCTCGCTTCCCTGCTCGCCCTCGCCCTCCTGCTCACCGGCTGTCCTTCGGATGACGACGACAGCGCCGTCGACGACGACGACGTGACCGACGACGACGACGCGGCGGACGACGACGACGCGGCGGACGACGACGACGCGGCG
>CAYQEG010000047.1:0-41969 GCA_964416435.1 uncultured Rickettsiales bacterium | reverse complement strand
TCCCCATAAGGCACTCCTGCCACGAAAGCGGAGGGGGGGGCACGAGATTGGGGGAACTCCAATCCCTCTTGGTCGTAGCCGCTCCGAGAGGAACTCCATCGCGTCCCACCTGCCGTTTGTCCCCATACCCGCAGACCGACTATCGTGTCCGAGTGTTCGTCTCGGAGCCGCATGCGGCCGGGGCGTCGAACTCAGGCCCGCGAAACGCGACCCCGGTGAGGCCTTGGTCGGCCGCCGGAGTCGACTTCGAAGGAGGAGGAGCGCTGGATGCCGCAGGTCGACGCCCCATACCCCATCGGACACCTCAGTCTCCTCACGCCCGGTGTTGCCGGCGTAGGATGCCCGCTCTGCCGTTCCTTCGAGCTACAAGGCGCGCTCCCCAAGGCCTGTCCCCATATCCTCGCGGCGCGCCTCGACCTGCTCGGTGACACCGAGTACCGACCCGGCTTCGGTCCCGTCGGCGCCGAAGACGACGACGACGATTTCGACGAGACCCCCTGCCTGATCGACGAGTCGGAGCTCGACCCACCCGCGCGCGAGTACCTTCAGAGCGAGGAGTGGGTGCTCCTATCGTGGTGGGCCAACGACAGCGCCGGTCCCCACGGCGGCACCTGGACGGTCTACGCGGCCTGGCCTCTCGCGGCGCTTCGCGACACCCGCCCGGACGACGCCCTGCGGCATTTCGCCACCTGGATTGCCGAAGAGGTCGACGCGGGCCGTCTCCGGGCCCCGTGGGACGACGTCTCCGAAGGGCCAGTCGTCGAGGTTCTCTTCCCGGGCGTCACGGCCATCCGAACCGTCAGGGTTGACCTGTACTGCTTCCGCCACATCGCTGAAGACTGGTTGCACGCGGGGCTTCGGCTCGCGGAAATCCACACCGACGACCTCGAAGACTACGACTTGCGTCCTCTCGCCGAGGTTTGGACCGAGGCCATGGGGAGGAGCGTCCGAGCCGATACGGAAGCTCTCGTCACCGCCTTCGAGGAGTACGCTGAGGCTCGGGAGTGGCAGATCTTCGGAGACATGACGAGCGAGGGCGACTACAGCGAGCTCGATCTTGCCGGCCCCCAGGACCTAGAAGCTGTCGAGATCTGCGTGGAGCGATTCGACGCCCCCGACGGATGCCGATCAAAGCCTCGAGTGGTCCGCTACGTTCGCTCCGCGGCGGGATGGGTCATCGATGACGGGGTCGAGCAGCGGCGCGTAGGGGCCGACTCAGCGCTCATCGCCGACCTGTCTTCTGTCCTGGCCGAGCACTGCCTGGGAACCGAGGGGCACCTCATCCTCCGGGGAGGCTTCACTGAGAGTCGGGTGTATAGGGTCCAGGCCGACTGGGACGACGTCGCCGACGTACTGGGCCACCGGCCCGAGGGCACCTGAGTCGCGGTCTTGCGTGTCGCCCGCACCAGTCGGGCACCAGGGAGTCGAGAGAAGTCCCTCGTCGTCGATCTGTGCTGTGAAGCCCATTCTGAAGCGGGCCAGATTGTCGATGCTCACTCGGAGCAGGGAGTTCCGACACACTGCGACCCGCAGCTTGAGCGACTCAAGTCGGCACGAGCCTTCCAACTGGACATCCCACCTCTGGCCGGGACCACCGAGGTACAGCTCTGGGGGGCCAGCCGTCTCGCCCCAACGACGAACGCTCCCCAGTTCAACCCCAGATCGACCGCGCCGGCCCGCCTCACCGAGCCGCAGCGAGCCCGTCGCCGGCCTCGACGACCGCCTGCTCCGGCTCTCCGATCTCCGGGATGCGCGCCACGTCCTCGACCAGCATCGCCCACACCGGCACCGACTCCGGGTCCGCCTCGGGCAGGTACGCCGCGATCGTCGACCCCCGCGCGTGCCCCACCAGGTACTCCACCCGCTCCAGCGGCGCCCCCGCCGCCATCAGCTCCCCCATCACCCCGGCCCGGAATCCGTGCGTCGGCCGCCCTTGCGCTCGCGCCCCCGGCACGTCGGGGTCGTCCGCGGCGTCCCACTTCGCCGGGTCCACCCCGGCCTTCTTCCAGGCCGCCCGGAACGGCCGGTTCGGGCGGGCGACCGGGAACTTGCGGCCGTCCTCCATCGAGAACACGAAGCCCGAGCGGACGCCCCAACCCGCCATCCCCGCGACGAGCGCCGCGTGCATCGGCAGCGCCCGGCCCCGGCCCCGCTTCGCGCCCGAGACCCCCGCCCGGCACCACAGCACCGCCCGCTCCAGGTCCACGTCCTCCCACCGGAGGCTCAGCGCCTGCCCGCCCCGCAGGCCCGTGTAGCGGAGCAGCGTGCCGAGCCGGCCGTGCCACGCCGCGCGGCTCCGGCGGAGCGCGTGCACCGTCGCGTCCAGGTCCGCCCAGGTGGGACGCGCGAGAGCGACGACCGGCACCGGCTGGCGCACCGAGGACGGACGCCGCCGGTCCGTGACCCGGCGGGGGATCGGGACGCCGGGGTACGTCTCCGGGTCGTCGAACGCCCACGCCCAGGCGAACTCCAGCTCCCGCACCTTCCGGTGCCGCGTCACCGCCTTGCGTCCCTCGCCGGGCAACGAGTCCGCGAACTCGCGCAGGAACCTGACTCCCAGCTCGCTTGCCGGGGTCTCCTCGCCCGCCCACTTCAACGCCGCCGACAGCATCGAGGCCCGGAACTTCGCCGTCGCCTCCGGCGTCGCGGGGTCCGCCACGGCCGCCGCCACGTAGTCCAGCGCGATCCGGCCCAGCGTCACGACCGGCTGCTCCCGCTGCTCGTGCCACGCCTCCCCGAGCGCCGCCGCCTGCTCGACCTCGCGGGCCAGCCTCTGGGCGGTCGCCCGGTCCGGCGCCCGCTTCTCGCGCCACTTCCACTCGCGCTGGGCGACCCCGGCGGCGTCGACCACGACCGACAGCTCGCGCCAGCGCACTCGGTACTTCTTGCCGACCCTGCTGATGCTCGCCATCTCGTCTCCCGCGCGCCCATGTGGGGCATATGTGGGGCAGATGGCTGACTGTTGATCGTCGCAGGGACGACGTCAATCGAAACTACATGTGCTCGAAGTTGCAGTTCAGCATGTTGCAGGTGCGGGGGCAGTTGTGCGCCTCCCACCGCCGCCGCTGGGACTTCATGCTGTTCCACATCCACGGGATCGGCGTGGTCCGCACGTCTCCGACGGGGGGGAGCCAGAAGCACAGCAGCAGGTTCCCGTAGGGGTCCAGGCTGATGTCGCTGTGGCCGGCGTTGCAGGGCAGGCCGTTGCTGACCGACGGGTTGCGGAAGTAGCGCTTCATCTCCCGCAGCTGGCCCGGCGCGTTGCAGACGTGGCCGTCGGCCTCCTTGATGTCGATCAGGTAGTCGAGGGCGTCGTCGAGCTCGTCCAGCTGGTCGGGTCGGGGGAAGTGGGGGGAGCGCACGAACCACTGGGGGTCGTACTCGTTGCCGAAGTTGTTGAACAGCGGCTGGTAGACCACCTGGTAGCCGCGCTCCCGCGTCCAGTTCGCCATGTCCTTGATCTCGCTGACGCTGTGGCGGCTGATGATCATCGCGATGATGACCCGGGGATTCGGCACCTTGTCGACCAGGTCCAGCGTGCGCATCACCTTGCTGTGCGTGCCGACCTCGCCTCGCATGTGGTCGTGGGTCTCCGCCTTCAGCCCGTCCATCGACACGTAGAGGATGTCCAGGCCCGAGTCGGCCAGCTGGGCCACCTTGCGCTGGTTGAACAGCGTCGCGTTCGTGTTCGACGTGACCGTGAAGCCCTTGCCCGTCGCGTAGGCCGTCAGCTCCGGCAGGTCCTTGCGCAGGAACGGCTCGCCGCCGGCGAAGTTGAGGCCGACCGGACCCGCCCAGTCAGCGACCTGGTCGAACACGCCCTTCCACTCGTTGGTCGTCAGCTCCTCGCCCGGCTTGATCCGCCAGATGTCGCACATCCGGCAGGGGAGGCAGCAGCGGTCGGTGATGCTGACGTGGATCTGCTCGGGCAGTCCCGGCGCCTTGCGCAGCTTGACCACGTCCTCCGCCTGGTCGCGGAGCCGAGCCAGGTCGTGGGCGAAGAACCGGCGGGGCATGTTGATCATCCGGCGGCCCTCGACTCGCCGATCTGCACCACCCGCTCGCCCACGCGGTCCTCGTAGACCTGCGTGATGTCCTTGCCCGTCCAGGTCTCTGGCCACGGCCGGGCGTGCGGCACCTCGCCCTCCCGGGCGTCGACGTCGTCCCCGGACAGGTCGGCGGCGGCGAGGAACTGGCCGATGTGGGCGTCGCTGATCGGCGAGTAGTTGACCGAGTGCGGGATGAAGCACGTCTCGCAGTACGGCAGCTCGCTGTAGTCGCCCCGGGCGACCCGCTGGCGGCGGCGGTTGAGGATCGGGCTGTCGAGCCAGATGCGGCTGAAGCTCTGCTCCTTCAGCGAGCCCACCACCAGGTGGTAGCCGTTGTCCCGCGTGCACATCGTCACGCGCCCGTCGCTGCTGATCGTCGGCGTCATGAAGAAGCCGCTGCAGGGGGTGAGGAGCTCCCGGGGGACCTCCTCGGTGACCCGGCGCTCCGCGTCGGGGTCGACCGGCGACTTCAGCCCCAGCCGCTCCATCAGCCCCGCGTAGACGCGGTTCTGGCGCTCCTGCTCCTGGGGCGTCGGGCAGTCCAGGGACTTCAGGTAGATGTAGTTCTCCGGCCCCTCGACCGGGACGTGGAAGCCGGTGACGTCGATCGGCAGCCCCGCGTCGGCGTACGCCTGCTTCCAGAAGTCCACGAACTCCGGCGCCTCGTCGACGTTGACGTCGCTGACGATGAACTGCATCGCCAGCTTCGGCCAGCGGCTCTGGGTGGAGCCCTTGAGCTGCACCATCTTGAGCGACTGCTTCTGCGACTTGTGGAACGCGTCCAGGCCCTTGATCGCCGTGAACGTCTCGGCGTGGATCGCGTCCATGGTCAGGTGCCACACCTGCGGGATGTCGGCGTCGTTCAGGGCCGCCCGGGCGATCCGCTCGCTCAGCGGGAACGTGTTCGTGTGCACCTCGACCTTGCCGAAGACCTCCCGGTCGCCCGAGTACTGCAGGACCAGCTTGTAGATGTCCTCGAAGCGCGGGTTGCTCAGCGGCTCCCCGAGCCAGAAGAGCACCAGGTTGTCGAACTTCAGCCCCGACGCGCGCAGGTCCTCGAGCAGCTCGCGGACCATGCCGACCGACATGTGCTCGATGGTGGAGTAGTGGGGGTGGCCCGCGTCCGCGTCGGCGACGGCGCAATGACCGCACTTCAGCGGGCACCGGTTCGTCACCTCGAGGACCATGTAGGACCCCGGCAGGTTGAGCTGGGAGACGTCCATCAGCTGCTCGGCCCTCGCGGCTTGCGCTTGCGGCGCGCCGGCGGCGGCTGGTTCGTCTTACCCGCCCGGCGGGCCTTCGCCTCGGCCCGGCGACGAGCCTTCGCCTCGGCCTCGCGCGCCTGGCCCGACTCCTTGATCACCGCCCGCTCGGCGTCCATCGGCGCCTCCGCGGGCTTCACCACGAACGGCAGGCTCGTCGCCTGCTGGAACTCGTACAGGCTGTGGTTGAAGCACTGGTCGACGCAGCCTTCTTCGAAGATCTGCTCCCGCATCTCCTGCGCCCGCTCGCTGTACAGCAGCTGATCGAGCGGCTCGTCCAGCGCCGAGCCGACCTGCAGCCCCTTCTGGTCCCAGACGCAGCAGGGCACGAGCTTGCCCTCGTGGTTCACGCCGAACTGCTCGATGAGGCCCAGGCAGCGGTAGTGGTCGCGCCGCCCCTCCATGTACTCGATGCCGTACCGGTAGTAGTCCATGCGCGCCGCGACCTGCTCGTTGGTGCGGGCGATGTGGTCCAGGGCCGACAGGTAGACCTGCTTGTCGTCGGGCGCCGTCACGTACAGGTGCGGGTAGCCGTTGACCGGCCAGAAGTCGAAGGCGATGCCCCGGTCCTGCGTCAGGTCGTAGACGTCGGTCAGCTCCCGGACGTTGTCCTTCGTCACCACGAAGTAGACGTTCAGGTGGATGTCCGTCTCGGCGCCGATCACGTCGATGGCGGCGGTCAGCTCGGTGTACGTGCCGTCGACGCCGCGCAGCTTGTCGTGGGTCGCCTGCAGGCCGTCGATCGAGATCGACAGGGAGTCGACGCCGCTGGCCTTGAGCCGGGGCAGCTCGGAGCGCAGCAGGGTGCCGTTGGTGGTGATGTTGACGCCCAGCCCCAGGTTCTTGGCCAGCTCGATGAGCTCGAAGATCCGCGGGTGCACGAACGGCTCGCCGCCGGTGATCACCAGCGTCTTGACGCCGGCGGCGGGGGCGCGGTGCACGATCGTCGCCGCCGACTCGAACGGCATCATGTCCGTGTAGTGCCACAGGTCGCAGAAGTCGCACTTGAGGTTGCAGCGCTTGTTGAGCAGCAGGATGAGCGTGCGGGGCTTCTGTTCGTCGATCGGCACCGGGATGTGGCGCACCAGGTCGGCGTCGGTCAGCTCGTGGGAGACGCCGTCCTCGTCCCAGTGCACGACCTGGGGGACGACGTCGCCGGGGCGCTCCTTGGCCTGGACCCGCTTCAGCTCCTGCTGCCGCTCCGCCAGGGCGGTCGATCCGACCTCCTCCAGCGTCACCGAGTCGCGCTCGACCCGACCGGCGAACTCCAGGTTGTAGTCGGCGCCGCGCACGGCCTCGCGGTCGGTGTACAGCTCGACGAACGCCCGGCCGACCTGGTGCCAGTCGTACTGCTCGACGAAGCGCCTGCCGAGCTCGCCCAGCCCGACCGCCTCGAGCGGGGCGTCCATCAGCCGCTCGAGGTGATCGCAGAAGCCGTCCCAGTCGCCGTCGTCGCTCAGGAGGATCTCCCGGTCCGGGGCCGCCTCGAGCCCCTCGGCCCCCTTGCGGGTGGAGACCACCGGCTTGCCCGCCGCCATGTACTCCAGGATCTTCATCCGCGTCCCGCCGCCGTCCATCAGCGGAACGGCGCACAGGTCGGCGGCTGCGATGTGCGTCGGCAGGTCGTCCACGCAGCCGGCGTAGACGAGGTCGGGGTGGGCGTGCCGCTCCTTCGGCGGGTTGAGCCCGGCGGCGAGCAGCTTGACGTTGCGGCCGCGGTCCCGGAGCCGGGGGAGGATCTCCTCGGCGAACATCCGACAGGCGACCGTGTTCGGCTGGTAGTGCAGCGTGCCGTGGAAGAACAGGAGCGTGGCGTCGCGGGGGATCCCGTAGTGCTCCCGCACGCCGACGCCGGTCTTGTGGCCGTAGTTCTCCAGGTCGACCCCGTGGGGGATGACCGTGATGTCCTCGCGCTCGAAGTCGTCCTGCATCAGCAGGTCGCGATCGTCATCGCTGCAGGTGATCACCTCGTCGGCCAGGTGGCACAGCACGAGCTCGATCTCCCGCAGTCGCTTGACCGTCGCCGCCGGGAGCTCGGTGGTGTCGGCCAGGCGGGACCACTCGACGTTGTGCTCCACGACGCTGCACTTCGCCCGGAGCAGCCGCGACGCCACGTAGGCCGGGGCGCCGAAGCCGGGGAACTCGGCCTGGAACCAGTCCGTCCTGTGCTTGCGGCCGACGTACAGCGCGCGGACCCAGAAGTCCGGGTCGACGATCGGCTGGTAGAGCAGGTGCTCGTCCCGCGGGTACCCGAGGGTGTCGAGCAGGTACTCGACCGTGCGCCAGTAGTCGGGGAAGCCGAGCCGGCGCAGCACCCCGGTCAGCCGCCGCGGCACCCGCGTCGCCGCGACGAAGCGGGGCGGGTAGTCGATCAGCTCGTGCACACCGTCCGTGTACCGGTGGTACCTCAGCCGGTCGGAGGTGACGACCGTGACCTCGCACCCGTTGCGCGACAGCGCCTCGGCGGTGCGCACGATCTTGACGGCGCCGCCGTGGACCAGGGGATAGAGGTCCGCGCGCGTGCAGATGGTGATCGAGAGGCTCACGTGCGCGTCAGTATTGCCGCCAGGATGGCGACCGGCCACTCGGCGGCGTCAACCGGGCAGGTAGACGAAGGCGCAGTCCAGCGGCTTCGTGGTCTTGCCGCCGGCGCCGTCGGGCACGTCGACGAGCAGGGGGCGCCAGGTCGCCAGCCACTCCCGGTCGCCCACCCGGGCCGCGATGGCCGCGTGGTCCGCCGCCGCGTCGCCGGTCAGCTCGTGTCGGAACCAGTCGATGTGGCAGGTGAAGCAGACCTGGTCGGCCGGCCCCTCGGGCACCGGGTTGTCCGCCCCGCAGCCGGGGCAATGCACGTGGGGCGTACCCCAGTGTCGGGCCCGGGCGATGAACCGGCGGGCGATGCGTCGCGGCCTCACACGACCTCCTCGGACGACGGGGGCGGTTGGTTGGCCCCGTCCCAGCGCTTGCGGGAGACCGCGGCCTTGTCGGCAGCGCTGCGGTCGCGCTCGGCGTGTCGCCGGGCGCGCGCCGCCTCCACGTCCCAGCCCAGGCTCAGCGCCTCCCAGGTCGGGATCAAGCCGGGGCTGCGGGCGAGCCGAACGACGCGGAACCCGTCCGGCACGCGGCTCCGGACCAGCTCCTCGGCCCCGGTGGTGCGATCGATCGGCAGGATCAGGCGGCCCCCCTCGCCGAGCAGGTCCGGGGCCCGCTCGAGCAGCCGGCTCAGGGCGGCGTAGCCGGACGGGTCCTGGCGTCCACGCCACCAGACGAGATCGAACGGCCCCTCGTCGGCCGCGATCGCATCGAGCCCGCCGGCGCGGAGGTCGACGCGGTCCCTCAGGTCGGCCGCCCGCAGGTTGGCGTCCGCGCACGCCACCGCGGCGGAGTCGGGATCGCAGGCGACGACCGCCGCGCCCCGCGAGGCCGCGACGAGCGCACCCGCGCCGCAGCCCGTCCGCAGATCGAGGACGCGGTAGCCGCGAGCGACCATCGGCCCCACGGTGCGCAGCAGGAACGGCTCGCAGCCGTCAGCGAGGGGATGCCGAACTCCCGGGAATATCCGGACGGGCTGTCCGGCGACCTCGCATCGCTCCCGAAGGCCCACCCGGGCGGCGAATCGGACCCGATCCAAGCTCCGCCGGATCAGGCGAAGGACCCCCCGGGGGAGGCGTTCGGACAGCTCGATCGGGTCTCTTGAACTCAGCTTGGCTCCCGGCGGCGCGCGCGCTCCTTATAATGGTCGTCCCGCTGCTGGGGAGCTACTGGGGAACAGATGGCCAACGACCCTATTTGGGGATCGCTTGTCAAAGCGATGACCAAGAAGATTGAAGTGCCCGGGCTCGGAGCGACGCCGTCGCCGCCGACCCGTGGAGTCACCCGCTCGGACATCGGTCCGCCGAGTCCGCCTCCGAGCGGGACGATCCGGCAGCCGCCTCCGTCCGTGAGCGCGTCGACCGCGACGATTCCGGCGGGGGGCATGGCGTCGGGAGGCGACAGCGGAGAGCGTCGCTCCGGCGTCACCGCGACCTACCGCTCGGTCGCGCCGGTCTCCTCCACCGCCGTGACCACCCAGGAGGGCGCGGTCGAGCGCATCGCCAACCACCTCCCGTACGTCACCCGGGCGACCGTGGAGGAGTACCTCCAGCGCCACGGCGCGTCCGGCGGCGTCATCGCCCGGCGGCTCTCGGCGCTGGGCCTGATGTCTTCGCCTTCGGCCGGCGACTGGTGGTCGACGGTCAACGACGGGCTGGATCCCGAGGTGATCGCGGAGATCCTGCGCACCGCCCCGGGCATGCCGCCCCATCGCGACGTCAACGGCTTGATGTTCGACTTCCTGCTGGACGCCGAGGTGGCCAGCTACCGGGAGGTCAAGGCCGCAGACGCCAAGGCGCTCGAGTCCGGCCGACGGCTGCTCGACGTCCTGGTCAGCGACGGAACGCTCACGGAGGCCCGCTCCGCCGACCTCGCCGCCGAGTTCTTCGGCCTGCGCCGTCGCCGCGGCAAGAAGTGGGAGCCGGACCCCAACCAGGCCGGCACGGTGACCGAGGAGCTCGCGCGCGAGTTCGAGATCGTGCCGATGACCTCGGGCGACGACGACGGCCTCAGCCTCGCGGTGCTCGCAGACCCGGGTCCGGTGCTCCTCGAGGCGCTCAAGCAGCTCACCGGCCGCGACGTGCGGCTGATGATCGAGACGCCGGCGAAGTTCGAAGAGACGTTGACGAGCTGGCTGAACAGCGTCGAAGAGGCCGAGAAGAAGCGCCGCAAGAGCCGCGGGAGCTCCCGCAAGCGGGGCGCCGGCATGCGCGGCCGCGGCGGCTCCGCCTTCCGGCTCGACCAGGACTCGTTCGCCGGCATCACCTACGCGCCCGAGATGGTGCAGGCGGTGCTCGAGCAGGCGGCCAACGTCGGCGCGACGGACATCCACCTGGAGCCTCAGCAGGACCGCCTGCGCGTCCGCTTCCGGCTCGACGGCATCCTCCACGACGTCACCCAGCTCCGGATGAACCTCGGTGAGGACGTGATCAGCCGGATCAAGGTGATGTCGGACATGGACATCACCGAGCGCCGCAAGCCGCAGGACGGGCACGTGCACCAGCAGGTCGGCGGCGATCCGTACGACTACCGGATCGCGACGGTGCCGACGTCTCGCGGCGAGCGGATGAGCATCCGCGTCACCGCCGGCGCCAAGGAGGTGCCGCGCCTGGACATCCTCGGCCTCGACGAGTGGGAAGAGGACATCCTGAAGGACTTCACCAAGCGCTCGCACGGGATCGTGCTGGCGTGCGGGCCGGTCGGTTCGGGCAAGACGACGACGCTGTACGCCTCCATCTGCGAGCTCGACGCTCAGCAGAAGAACATCATGAGCATCGAGGACCCGGTCGAGATCGAGCTGCCGGACGTCTCCCAGGTGCACGTCAACTACAAGATCGGGCTGAACTTCGGCGCCGGCCTGCGGGCGTTGCTCCGCCAGGACCCGAACATCATCCTGGTCGGCGAGATCCGCGACGACGAGACGGCCAAGGTCGCGGTGCGCGGTTCGCTCACCGGTCTGCTGGTCTACTCGTCCATCCACGCCAACTCGGCGCCGGGCGCGGTCACCACGCTCTACAACTTCGACATCCCGCCGTTCCTGCTCGCGACGTCGATCGTCGGGGTCATCGCCCAGCGCCTGGTCCGGACCATCTGCGACGACTGCCGCGAGGAGTACGAGCCCGATCCCGCCCTGCTGGAGCAGGCCGGCTTCACCGAGCCCAAGAAGCCCGCGCCCAAGACGCGGTCGACGAAGACGAAGGCGAAGCCGAAGGCGCCGGCCGAAGAGCCGCAGGTCTACTACCGCGGTCGCGGCTGCGACAACTGCTACGGCACCGGCTACCGCGGTCGGACGGGGATCTTCGAGATCCTCGACATCAACGAGGACATGCGTCACGCCATCAGCGAGCGCGCCTCGGAGGCCGAACTTCGCCGCCTGGCGACCGAGTCCGGGATGAAGACGCTGGCCTCCAGCGGCCGTGTTCGGGTGCGTCGCGGGGAGACCACGGTCGAGGAGTTCATCCGGGTGCTCTACCAATAGGAGGAGGTCCGCGGTAACTTGGCGCCCCCTGAGGGGGGGAACCCTGTAGGAGGAAGCCTGGATGGCGACGAACGCCCCTGCCAATGCCCCTGAGGCTGAGGCCCCTGAAGCCAGCGGACGCAGCTTCTTTACGACCCGTCTGAACGTTCGGAATGTCGCGACGTTCTGCCGTCAGCTCGCGGTCCTGCTCGACGCCGGCATCCCGATGGTCCGGTCCCTGAAGATCCTGGGGCGGCGAACCAGCGGCGGCGGGATGAAGAACCTGCTCGCATCGGTGACCACGGACGTCGAAGCGGGAGGCGCGTTCTCCAACGCCCTGCTGGCGCACGGCGAGGGTCTGCCGAGCATCGTCGTCCCGCTCTGCCGGGCCGGTGAGAAGTCGGGTGAGCTGAGCAAGAACCTGCGCTACCTGGCCGACAGCCTCGACAACGACGCGCACATTCGGAGCAAGGTCAGCAACGCGTTGATCTTCCCGATCGTGACGCTCGGGGTCGCGACTGTGATCCTGCTGTTCATCCTGATCCAGGTGGCACCCAAGTTCAAGGAACTGCTCCTGAGCGCGAGCGGCGGTGAGTCGCTGCCCGAGGGCACGCCCTGGCTGTCCCGCACGGTCTTCGCCGCGTCCGACGTGGCCCAGTCCCCGACGGGCCTGATGGTCATCGTGGTGGCGCTGGTGGGCATCGGCTTCCTCGGCTGGAGGTCGCTGACCCACAAGTCCTACCTGATGGACTTCCTGAAGATCCGCCTGCCGTACATCGGCTCCATGGTCACCACCGCCGCGATGGCTCGCTTCAGCAAGACGCTGGCGGCGCTGCTGCGCACCGGTGTGCCGGTGCTCGAGAGCCTCCGGCTGAGCCGCGAGACGGTCGACAACATGGCGATCGAACAAGCGATCGTGGCGATGGAGAAGAGCGTCGAGAACGGTGGCCGCATGAGCGCCCCGCTCGAGGAGTACTGGTACGTGCCGGAGCTCGCGCGCGACATGATCGTCATCGGCGAGGAGTCCGGCTCCATGGCCGAGATGCTCGAGAACGCCTCCGAGGTGTTCCGCGCGCAGGTCGACCAGGACCAGGAGCGCCTCGTCAGCCTGATCGAGCCGGTGATGACCCTCATCCTCGGCGGCCTCGTGCTGCTCGTCGTGCTCGCCATCTTCATGCCCTACATCGCGATCATCCGCGAGTCGGGGGCGGTCGGCCTCTAGAGAAGTGAACCGCCCACGCTCGGGTCGCCCCGCTGGTGCGCGAATCCGCTAGCTGCGCCGCTCATCAGTCACGGGGTTCATCCCGCTCCTTCTTCGGTCCTGGCCATCGAATCCGCGTCCTCACCGGGGCTCTGCCTCGGTGAGCGGATCACGTCTCTAGCCGAACGAAGAGCCAGAACGCGAAAGGGCCGCCCACTCGGGCGGCCCTTTCTGCTTGGAGCCGTCGGCTCCGGTTCGTTGGCTACGCGGGGGCCGCGGGGGCGCCCGAGTCGGTCTTCTTCTTGCGGCTGCGGGGGGCGCGCTTCTTGACGGGCTTGTCCGCGCCCTTCGACTTGCCGTCGAGGATGTCGTCGCCCAGGGCGTACTTGAGCACGTCCTCGAGCCGGTTGACGAAGTGGAACTCGACGTCCAGGTCGACGTCGTCCCCGATCTCGACCAGGTCCTTCTCGTTCTTGTCCGGCATCATCACGTGCTTGATGCCGGCGCGGGCGGCGGCGAGCACCTTCTCCTTGATGCCGCCGACGGGCAGCACGTGGCCGCGCAGCGTGATCTCGCCGGTCATCGCCAGCTCGTGGTTGACCGGACGACCGGTCAGCAGGCTCACGATCGCCGTGGTCATCGTCGTGCCGGCCGAGGGGCCGTCCTTGGGGATGGCGCCGGCGGGGATGTGCACGTGGATGTCCTTCTTCTCGAAGGCGTCCTCGTCGATGCCCAGCTCACGGGCGCGGCTGCGCACGAAGGACATGGCGGCGGTGGCCGACTCCTTCATGACGTCGCCCATCTGGCCGGTCAGGATCATCTTGCCGTGGCCCTTCATCGTGGTGGCCTCGATGAAGAGGATGTCACCGCCGACGGGCGTCCAGGCGAGGCCCGTGGCGACGCCGCTGTGGGCGGTCCGCTCGGCGACCTCCTGGAAGAACTTGATGGGGCCGCGGATGTCCGTGACCTTCTCAGCTCCCACGACGACCTTCTCGGTCGCGTCCCCCGCGGCGACGTCCTTGGCCACCGACCGGCAGACGGACGCGAGCTCGCGCTTGAGCTGGCGGACGCCGGCCTCACGCGTGTAGCTGGAGATCAGGGTGGTCACCGCCTCGTCGGTGATCTCGATGAGGTCGTCGGTCAGGCCGTGGTCCTCGATCGCCTCGTCGATCAGGTGCCGACGGGCGATGCGGAGCTTCTCTTCCTCCGTGTAGCCCGGGAGCTCCAGGACCTCCATCCGATCGCGCAGCGGGCCGGGGATGGGGCCCATCTGGTTGGCGGTCGCGATGAAGAGCACCTTGCTCAGGTCGAAGTCGACCTCGAGGTAGTGGTCGCTGAAGGTGTTGTTCTGCTCCGGGTCGAGCACCTCGAGCAGCGCCGAGCTGGGGTCGCCGCGGTAGTCGGCGCCGAGCTTGTCGATCTCGTCCAGGATGAAGACCGGGTTGTTGGTGCCCGCCTTCTTGATGCCCTTGATGACGCGGCCCGGGAGCGAGCCGATGTAGGTGCGCCGGTGACCGCGGATCTCCGCTTCGTCACGCACGCCGCCGAGGCTCATCCGCACGAACTCGCGCCCCATGGAGCGGGCGACCGACTTGCCGAGGGACGTCTTGCCGACGCCCGGAGGACCGACGAGGCACAGGATCGGCCCCTTCATGTCCGCCTTGAGCTTGCGCACCGCCAGGTACTCGAGGATGCGGTCCTTGACCTTGTCGAGGCCGTAATGGTCCTCGTCGAGGATGTCGCCGGCGGCGTGGATGTCGAGCACGTCCTGGCTGCTCTTCTCCCAGGGCAGCTCGATGAGCCAGTCCAGGTAGGTCCGGCTGACGGTGTACTCGGCGGCGCCGGGGCTCATGCGGCTCATGCGGCGGAGCTCCTTGAGGGCGACCTTCTCGACCTCCTTGGGCATCTTCGCCTTCTTCACCATGCGCTTGAGCTCTTCGAACTCTTCCTGGCGCTCGTCGACCTCGCCCAGCTCCTTCTGGATGGCCTTCATCTGCTCGCGCAGGAAGTACTCCCGCTGAGCCTTGTCCATCTCGCCCTTCACCTCGGACTGGATCTTGTTGCTCAGCTCGAGGACCTGGATCTCCTTGTTGAGCAAGGCGACCACCGCCTCCATGCGCTGGCGCACGTCCAGGGTCTCGAGCAGCTCCTGCTTCTCCTCGACGGAGACCGACAGGTTGCTCGCGACGATGTCCGACAGGATGGCGGGGTTGTCGATGGACTTGACGAGGAAGCTGGCCTCGCTCGGGATGTGCGGCGACAGCTCGATGATCTTCTGCGCCTGCTCGCGCAGGTTCATCAGCAGCGCGTTCACCTCGACGCCCTTGATCTCCTGCTCCTCGATCATCTCGACGCGAGCCTTCAGGTAGGGCTCGGTGTGGATGTACTCGATGATCCGAATCCGGGACAGGCCCTGGATGATCACGTTGAGCTTGTTGCCCGGCATCTTGACGGACTTGAGGATCTTCACCGCCGTGCCGACGGTGTGCATCTCGTCCGTCGTGGGGTCTTCGATCTTCGCGTCGGTCTGGGCAACGATGCCCATCAGCCGGTCGTTCTCCATCGCGCGGTCGACGGCCTTGAGGCTCTTGTCACGACCGACGTTGATGGGGAACGCGAGCACCGGGAAGATCACGGTGTTCCGGATGGCGAGCAGGGGGATTTCGACGATCTTGCCGGTCATCGGTTCCTCGGGGGGGATCGGAAGACGACGGCCAGTCTGGCCGAACGAACCAGCATCTTAATGGCGGGCCGGGGGGAGGCAAGCGACGGGCATCGAGAAAACCCCGCGCCCGCCGCACGCGCACCCGCCGCCCCCCGGCGGGGCGCGGCGGAGACTGCTAGAACGGGCCCCCGTGCCTGCGGAACTCAAGGTCAAGACGCTCCCCAACGCCATCACCGCGTCGAGGCTCGTGCTCGCGCCGTTGACGATGGCGGCCCACCAGGTCGCGGTCGGTGGCGGGGACGAGTTCGCGGACAAGACCACCATCGCCATCGGCTGGCTCTTCGTCTGCCTCGTGGGGCTGGTGCTCGCCGAGATCAGCGACGGCATCGACGGCGCGGTCGCCCGCCGGACCGGCTCGGTGAGCGACCTGGGCAAGCTGCTCGACCCGCTGTCGGACAGCGTCTTCCGCCAGTTCGTGTTCCTGAGCTTCCTGGCCGCCGGCTGGCTGCCGCTGTGGATGATGGCGGTGCTGTTCCTCCGCGACATCCTGGTCGCCTACCTGCGGGTGTTCTCCGGGCTGTACGACGTGGTCCTGGCCGCGCGGGTCAGCGGCAAGATCAAGGCGATCGTGCAGGCGACGGCGCAGATCGCCACGGTCTGCCTGTTCATCCTCCACTACTACGGCGTCGGCGAGTGGCTCTTCGGGGTCGGGCTGCCGATGCAGCAGATCGCCTGGTGGCTGTTCCTGATCGCCACCTGCGTCACCGCCTGGTCGGGCATCGACTACGCCCAGCACGTGCTCGGCACGATCGCGAAGTCGGCGGGGGACGACGAGTCCGCCTGATCGCGCGCCGGCCACTCCCAGCGGCCAGGCCGAGCGGCCGGCCCTAGGTTGGGGGCGAAGGAGCCGCGCGACCCATGCCGACCCTCCGCTACACGCTCCTGGCCTGCGCGCTCGCGTCGCCTCTCGCCTGCATCCCCGAGCTCGAGCTCGACGTGCCGGAGAACCTCCCGCAGCGGGTGCACTTCCGGACGGCCACCGAGTCCTTCAACGCACACTGGTACCTGGCGCTCCGGGACGGTCGGATCTGGGTCAAGGGGAACGAAGAGACCGGCAACCGGGACGCCGACTGGGAGCTCCTCGGCGCGACCGGGCGGCCCGAGGGCGGGGGGCTCGTCCGGTTCGACGAGCCGACCTGGATCGACGAGATCTCCGCGGACGGCGTGCACGTCCAGGCCCTGTCGGACGCCGGGGTGTTCTACCGGGGCAGCAACCTGCAGACCGACGTGCGGCGCTCGCTGACCTGGACCGACAAGTGGGGCTGGCCCGCGGGGGACGGGGAGGGGCTGGTCGCGGAGTTCGGCACCGAGCGGGGGTGGGACGTGTCGGACTCCCACCCGTCCAACGTCGCCGAGTACTCGGACATCAACGACCAGGACCACTCCGTCGGGCTCGGAGTGGCGCACCTGTACCGGCTCGGCCCGGAGGGGCGCCGGATCTACTTCAACGACTGGTGGCTGCCCAACGACTGGAGCCGCCAGATCTGCGGGCCCGAGCGGGGCGCGCTGCAGGCCCTGAACCTCAGCGCGAGCGGCTCGACCCTGTTCGTCGTCGGTGCGGGCGGGGCGATGTACACCCGCCTGTACGACTTCGACACCGCGGGGGAGAACGACCTGTACACCTACTCGTACGTCGTCGAGGGGCCCGCCGGCACGACGCGCGCCCTGCCGGCCGAGCCGTGGCGCCGGCAGCCGGACATCGAGGACGGACGCGCCACCTCCAGGATCACCATCTTCCAGGACGGGAAGGGGAGCAGCGCCCGCGTGCTCCGGGTGGAGGGCGCCCGCGACGGCGTCGTCGGCTACTTCGCCAAGCGCATCGACGACGACTACTGGGTCTTCCACGAGACCGGGGCGGAGGTCGCCGGGCCGTTCCTCGATGAGCTCCCGCCCCCCCCGGTCGCCGAGCCCGGCGGGGCGACGCTGTCGGCGACGCTCAGCCGGGAGTCGTCCGAGCTGACGCTGGACGTCGTGGTGCACGACTTCGACATCGTCTGCTCGCCCGCCCGGGTGACCCTGCGGGCGGGGGACGGCGTGCTCACCGCGGGGGGGGAGCCGGTGGAGCTGACCCTGCACCACGTGCACACCCTCGTCGACGAGCCGCGCGCGACCGACTACTGGGACGACGGAACGCCAGCGACGATCCGGGCGGCGCTGCTCGTGCCGTCGGCCGTCCAACAGATCGACGACGCCGCGGCGCTGCTGCGGGTGACGGAGCTGCTCGATGGGCGCGAGGTCATCAACCTCGTCGGGGAGGCGACCCCGACAGGGCTGGAGCTGACCGAGATCCGGCGGTCGATGTCGTTCCGCGTGCCCGCCGAGGAGAAGGGCTACGCCGGGGAGCTGTTCGGCCTAGTGGCGGGGCCGTGATCGGCCGCGCTCGTCAGCCGACGACGCCCGACGTCCGAAGGTCGGCCAGCTCCTCGCCGCCCAGCCCCAGCTCCTCGGCGAGGATCTCGTCGGTCTGCTCCCCGTGGCCGGGAGACGGCTCGGTCGGGCTCGCGCCCAGCGGGTGATCGACCCAGGCGGCGGGGTGGTCGCCGCCGTCGGACGACGCGAAGGTGCCCCGCGCTTCGAACAGGCCCGTCGCCATCGCCTCGGCGGGGTCGAGCACCGGCGTGACGCAGCAGTCCAGCGGCGCGACCAGCTCGGCCCACTCGTCCCGCGACTTCGTGGCGATGACCGCCGCGACCTGGCGCTTCAGGTCGGCCTGCCAGGGGCCCGGCAGGGGAGGGATCTGAGCCCACTCGGGGTGGCCGCAGAGCGCCGCGAACTTCCCGAAGAACTTCGGCTCCAGGGCGCCGACGGCGAGGTGTCCGCCGTCGCTGCACTCGTAGACCTGGTACTGCGCGATCCCGCCCCCCAGCAGCGCGCCGCCGCGCTGCCACGCGTGCTCCCCCAGGCCCGTCCAGGCCGACACGAACGGCGCCGCCAGGGCGGCCACCGAGTCGGTCATGGAGATGTCCAGGCAGGCGGCGCCGCCGCCCCGCTCCCGTCGGAACAGGGCCGCGGTGATCGAAGTGACCGCGTTCATCGCGCCGGTCAGGTCGGCCGTCGGCAGCGCCGGCACCGGGGGCGATCCGCCCGCGAGGCCGCCGAGCCACAGCGTGCCCGCATACGACTGGTAGTTCATGTCGTGGCCTGCCGCGCCGGCCAGCGGGCCGGTCTGGCCGTAGCCCGACAGGCGGCACAGGATCACGTCGGCGCGCGCCGCCTTCAGGGCGTCGAACCCGAGCCCCAGGCGCTCCATCACGCCCGGTCGGAACTGCTCGAACACCACGTCGAAGCGCGGGACCAGCCGCAACAGCAGGTCCCGCCCTTCGGGCTTCTTCAGGTCGATCGCGACGCTTCGCTTGCCCCGGTTGAGCACCTCGAACATCGCCGAGTGCCGACCGAGCATGGGGGGCATCGCCCGGGAGTAGTCCCCCGGCGACGGCCCCTCCACCTTGACGACCTCCGCCCCCATGGAGGCGAGCATCCAGGACGCATACGGCCCCGGCAGCAGCCGGGTCAGGTCGAGGATGCGAATCCCCGAGAGCGCGGCTTCGGGGACGGTCATGGTGACCTCTAGTTGAGGATGTTCTGCAGCTTGAGAGCCAGCCCGATCTCGCCGGTGACCTTCAGCTTGCCGGTCATGAACGCGAGGTTCGGGTTCAGGCTGCCGCCGATCATCGCCATGAAGTCGCTCGCGGTCATCGCGATCGTGCACTGGGCGTCGTCGGCCTCGCCCTCGCGGACCTCCGAGGCGTCGTCGGACAGCTGGATGACCCAGGCGCCACCGTCGTCACCCGACAGGTTGAACTGGTAGGTGGCGTTGATGCCCTGCATGGCGCCGGGGTTGGCGGCGAGCTGGTTGGCCTTCTTCGTGAAGAAATCGGACGGCGTCGACATGTCGTGGAACTCCGGTCAGCGGTTGATTGACTGTTCAATCAACTCGTGGCCGCGGATATTACTGAGGGTCGCCTCCGAGGGCAACGTCGGAGCGCGCTTAGACCGGGCCGCCCTCGTACAGCGCCTCGATCAGCGGCCGGAACCGCTCCATCACGGCGGCTCGCCGCACCTTCAACGTGGGCGTCAGCGTGCCCCCTTCGACGCTCAGTCCGCGCTGCAGGACCTTGTACTTGCGGACCTGCTCGAACCGGGCGAGCCGCGCGTTGCAGCGCTGGACCTCGGCGTCGATCAGCTCCTCGATCCGGGCGTCGCGCACCAGCGCGCCCCAGTCGTCGCTGGCCATCCCGAGGCCGGCGGCGAAGCGGCCGACCTCCTCCCGCTCCAGGGCGACCAGGGCGACGAGGTAGGGCTTGCGGTCCCCGAACACCATGGCGTCGGTGATGTAGGGGCTCATCCGGAGGGCCGCCTCGATCTGCTGCGGGGCCACGTTCTTGGCCCCCGACGTGATGAGGATGTCCTTCTTGCGATCGGTGATGACGAGGTAGCCCGCCTCGTCGAATCGACCGACGTCGCCGGTATGCAGCCAGCCGTCCTCGAGCGCCATCTCCGTCTCGTCGTGCTGGTTGTGGTAGCCCTCGAAGACCATGTCGCCGTGGATGAGGACCTCGCCGTCCGGGGCGATGCGGACGCGGATGCCGGGGAGCGGTCGGCCGACCGTGCCCAGGCGGTTCTCCTCGACCGGGTTGATCGTCGTCGCGCCGACCGTCTCGGTCAGCCCGTAACCCTCCAGGATCTCGATCCCGGCCATCCGGAAGAAGGCCGCGACGTCCTTGTTCAGCGGCGCGCCGCCGGACACGCAGAAGCGGACCCGCCCCCCCAGTGCCTCCCGGACCGGACCGAACACCGCCTTGCGGGCGGCCGCGTCCCCGGCGTGGTCGGCCAGCCGCTGGCCGACGTCGAGGGCGCGGATGAAGCGGCCGGTGATGCTGCCGACCTCGTTGGGCTCGACCTCTTCCTCTTCGGTGCGCGCGCGCTCCACCCCGCGTCGGACCAGCCCCTTGAGCAGCGGGGGCATCTCCCGGTAGCCGGTGACCACCCGGTGGTAGATGCGCTCGTAGATCCGGGGCACCCCGAAGAAGAACGTCGGACGGACCTCCGTCAGCACTTCGGCGAGCAGGTCCACCCGCTGCGCGTAGGCGATGCAGAAGCCGTGGCTGAGCGCGGCGTACTGGCCCAGCCGACCGTAGATGTGGGACAGCGGCAGGCACAGCACCGTCGTGTCCTCGGGGCCGACCCTGAGCACGCCGGTCAGCGCCTCGATGGCGGCGGTGAGGTTGCGGTGGGTCAGCCGCACGCCCTTGGACTGGCCGGTGGTGCCGGACGTGTAGACGATCGTCGCGAGCCAGTGGGGCTGGACGTCGGCGAGGCGCCGCTCCAGGACCTGCGGCTGCTCCCGCAGCAGGCGTCGGCCGTCCCGGGTCAGCTCGGCGAGGAGCATGCCCCGGCGGGTGCTGCGCAGGTCCATGACCTCCAGCACGACGACCCTGTCGACGGCCGGGAGGTCGTCGATGACCGCCGCGACCTTCTCCAGCTGGGCAGCGTCTTCCACGACGACGACGCGCGCGCCGCTGTCCTGGATCACGTAGCGCACCTGTCCGGGGGTGCTGGAGTGGTAGATGGGCACCGTCGCGGCGCCGATGCTGAGGATGGCGTAGTCGACGAGGCTCCACTCGAGCCGGGTGGAGGAGAGCACGCCGACGCGGTCGCCCGCTTCGACCCCCAGGCCGACCAGCCCGGCCGCGATGGCCCGCACCTGGTGCCCCATCTCGGTCCAGCTGAGCACGCTCCACTGGAGCGGCTCCCGCCGGCGTCGAAGCGCGATGCGCGCGCCCCACCGGTGCACCGCTGCCTCCAGCAGCGTGCCGATCGTGGCTGTCTCGGGGGTGGGCAGAGCTTCCGTCATGGGAGGCGGGGCTGTAGGCTCCCTTCTCTTCGCGTCGGAGGATACATGACCACCCCGGGTGAGCCTGCCCTGCCCAAGCTGATCTTCGTGCTGTCCGACAGCACCGGTGATACCGCTGCGGCCACGGTGCGCGCCGCGCTCGCCCAGTTCGAGGACTACCTCGTCAACATCAAGGTCTACTCGCACGTGCGCGAGCAGCGCCGGGTCGAGGCCCTCGTCCGGCTCGCCAGCAAGGAGAACGCCCTGGTGGTGTTCACGCTGGTGGAGACGAACCTGCGCGAGACCATCCACGCCGCGGGCGAGAAGTTCGGGGTGGAGATCGTCGACCTGATCGGCGCCCTGCTCGGCCACCTGGCGGAGCACCTCGGCGGCCTCGAGCCCCACGGCACCGCGGGTCGCCGCACCGTCCTGTCCGAGGAGTACTTCCGGCGCATCGAGGCGGTCGAGTTCACGGTCAAGCACGACGACGGCGCCGAGCCGCGCAACCTGCACCGCTCCGAGATCGTCCTGGCGGGGGTCTCGCGGACCAGCAAGACGCCCCTGTCGACCTACCTCGCCCAGAAGGGCTGGAAGGTCGCCAACATCCCGATCGTGCTGGGCATCGACCCGCCGCCCGAGCTGTACGAGGTCGACCAGGACAAGATCTTCGGTCTGACCATCGAGCCCGAAGCGCTGCACGCCATCCGCATGGCTCGGATCCGCAACCTCGGGCTGACGACCAACAGCAACTACGGCCACATCGAGCACATCTACATGGAGCTCGAGTACGCCCACGAGATCTTCCGCAAGAACCCGACCTGGCCCGTCATCGACGTCACCCGTCGGGCCATCGAAGAGAGCGCGACCGTCATCCTCAAGATCTTCGACGAGCGGAAGAAGACCCGCGGTCGGGAGACGACGATCCGCGGCTGATGGCAGACGTCGTCGTCGTCGCGGCGCTCCTGGTCCGCGGGGAACGGTTCCTCGTCACCCAGCGCCCCCTGGACTGCTCGATGTACCCGTCCCGGTGGGAGCTGCCCGGCGGCAAGGTCGAACCCGGTGAGGAAGACGCGCCCGCGCTCGCGCGTGAGATCCGCGAAGAGCTGGACCTCGCGATCGACGTCGGACCCCGCTACGCCCAGCTGTTCGAGGCGCTCCCCGACGGGCGCCGTCTCGACTTCCGAGTGCACCTCTGCCGGGCTCCGATGGGCGAGCCGAGGGCGGTCGAGGTGCAGGATCTGCGCTGGATCCACGTCGACGAAGCGGCCTCGCTGCCCATGCCGCCGGTCGACGTCACCGTGATGAGGCTCATCGCACAGCAGGGGCTGGAGTAGACTCCGCGATCGTGATCGGGACCGTCATCGAGAAGTACGAGGTCCTCGAGAAGATCGGGGAAGGTGGCATGGCGACCGTGTACCGCGGCCGTCACACCACGCTCGACCGGACCGTGGCGATCAAGTTGATGCACCCGCACCTGTCGTCGTCGGAGAAGAACCGCGAGCGGTTCGCCCGCGAAGCCCGCGCCATCGAGACGCTCCGCCACGACAACATCCTGCGCATCTTCGACTACTCGGGGCCCGACTCCGAGCGCTGCTTCATCGTCACCGAGTACATCCAGGGGCCGACGCTGCGAGCGCTGCTCGACGACGTCGGCGCGATGATGCCGGAGCCCGCCGCGCTGGTCGCCCAGGAGCTCTGCCGCGCCCTGGAGATGGCCCACAACCAGGGCATCGTGCACCGGGACATCAAGCCCGAGAACATCATGTTGGACGCCCGCGGGCGGGTGAAGCTGATGGACTTCGGCATCGCGCGGATCGCCGACGACTCCCACGTGACGATGACCGGCGCCCTGGTCGGCAGCCCCGCCTACATGTCGCCGGAGCAGGCGACGGGGGAGGAGGTCGACCGGCGCAGCGACCTCTTCGCGTTGGGCACCGTGCTGTACCGGATGGTCACCGGCACGCTGCCGTTCCGCGGGGGCAACCCGTCGGTCGTGCTCAAGAACATCATCGAGACGACGTACGACGACCCCACCGAGCGGGTCCCCAGCCTCGACCCGGCGGTCGCGTCGATCATCGCGCGCTGCCTCCTGCGCGAGCCGGGCGACCGGTTTGAGGACGCCGGCCAGGTGCGCGAGGAGCTGGAGGCGTTCCTGCGCTCGGTCGGCATCGACCCCGAGGAGCCGACCAACTGGACCCTGTCGAGGTATCTGACGGACCCCGAGGGGTACGACGAGGAGCTGCAGGGCTGGCTCGTGGAGCGGCTGGTCGGTCGGGGTCGGAGCGAAGCGGCGGAGGGTCGCACGGCGGAGGCGCTGCGCACCTTCAACCGCGTGCTCACGCTCGACGAGGAGAACGCCGAGGTCGTCTCGATCATCGAGGGCATGCGGCCGCCCCTCCCCGACGAGGAGGGGCGCCGGGGCCTCTGGCTCTGGGTCGCCCCGCTGCTGATCGCCGTCGCGGTCGTCGCGGCGCTGGCGCTGCAGACCGACGGCTTCCGGGGGAGTGATCCGTCCGACGCGGACAACCCCGTCCCGCGCATCCGCCGGGTCACCGTGTTGCCGATGCCGGTGGTCCCGTACCCCGAGTCGCGACCGACGCCGATCGAGGAGGTGGACGAGACGCCCGAGCCGGCCACCGAGCCGGCCACCCCCGAGGCGATCGCAGCCGTCGAGACGCCCGAGCCGGCCACGGAGCCAGCGACCGCGGAGCCGACCCCCGAGCCGACCCCCGACGAGCCGGCCACGCCCGAGCCGATGGCGGTCTTCGAGGGTACCGGCACGCTGCGCCTCTTCAGCCCCGACGCCTACGTCACGTTCCGGGTGGACGGGGGCCAGCCGCAGCAGACCCCGACCACGCTGGAGCTGCCGGCGGGCGACCACATCGTCTACATCCTGGGCAACCAGTACGCCGAACCCCAGGAGCTCCGGGTGCGGGTGCCGCCCGACAAGGAGACGACGCTGCCCCTCAAGCCGGTCTATCGGCCGAGCCGGGTCGACTTCTCGGGGTTCCCCACCGGCACGGTGGTGCTGGTGGACGGCGCGGTCAAGGGCACGCTGCCCTCCCTGCCGGGGGTGCCCTTGACGGACCTGCGGATCCACACCGTCACGCTGCGCCACGCCAACGGCGAGGTCCTCCAGGAGGCGCTGATCGAGCTCAGCCTCGAGCCGGGCGTCGGGCTGCTGCCCGGCGAGACCCGGACGATCGCGTTCTCCGGGTCTTCGGAGGCCCCTCAGTAGCGCGCCGACCGGTTGTTATGCTCCGCTGCGGTGGTCACAGAGACTCCCCGCGAGGGCCTCGTCCGCAGCGCTGCCCCGATCGTCGTGCTCCTCTTCGTCCTCGCCGGCGGTGGCTGCCTGTGGCTGCCCGACCTGCCCCCCGACAAGATCGACCCCCCCACCGCCGACGATGACGACGACTCGTCGCTGATCTCGTTCTGCACCCCCCGACCCCGCTCGGCCGAGCCGGTGCTCGTCGGCGGGCCCACCCTCGTCCGGGAGCTCCGCTGCCGGGTTCGCGGCGCGCAGACGATCACCTGGACGCTGATCGGCCTCGACGGGACCCCGCTGGAGGGGCGTGAGCTGGTGGTCGCCAGCGGCGTCGAGCGGATCGAGCTGCATCGCGACTCGCTGCCGTGGTCGCCCCAGCCCTACCGGGTGGACCTCGTGCTGTCCGTGTTCTCCCAGACCCAGGGCACCGCCTTCGCCCCCCCCTGGCCGCTGGTCGTGGTGCCCGACGCCGACGACCTGGTGAACCCCGAGCCCCTGCTCGGCCCCCAGCCCGGACTCGAGGAGGAGGAGGGATGAGCCGGCGGATCGCGCTGCTGCTGCTGCTCGCCGTCGCGACGCTCGCGTCGGGGCAGGAGCAATGCGGCGGGGTCAACCCGGTCACCCCGGTGCCCCCGCGCAGCTTCCGCGTGGAGCTGCACGCGGCTCACGCCGGTCAGCAGAACGCGCGCAGCGCGCCGGGCGTGCCGTCGGTGGCGACGTGGAGCGGTCGGGCCGAGGACCAGGTGGACGTCCAGCTCGTGCCGCCGGCGTCGATGAGCGGGGTCGTCCGGGACTCGGCCCTGCAGAGCGTCGGCGACGCTTGCGTCTTCTTCGACGCTGGCGGTCAGCTCGGTGACGTCGCGAGCGTGACCGACTCCTCCGGCTTGATGTCCCGCCTGATCGTGCCGGCGACCTACGACCTGGTCGTCGCCCCGGACTGCCTGACGGGCACCGGCGCCGCGGTCGTGCTCGAGGACCAGCAGCTGCCCGTCGAGGGCGGCGGCTCTGAGTGGACGCTGCCCCAGCCGGCGGTCTTCAACGGCCGGGTGCAGACCACAGGCGGGATCGGCATCGCCGGGGCGGTCGTCTCCTTCTACGACGCCGAGCGGCCCGAACAGCACCTCGGCGTGACCGTCGTGACGCAGGACGCCCCGGAAGACCAGCCGCTGGACAAGGGACGCTTCTCGGCCCTGGTGCCCGCCGAGGGCCGATTCGACATCGTCATCTCGGCCCCCGGGGACGGAGGCGTGCCGCTCCCGCCGATCCGGCTCGTCGCCGAGGAGGTGCCGGACCCCGGCCTGTCGCTCGTCGTGCGCTACCCGCCCATCCAGACGTCCACCCTGCGGGGGGTCGTGCAGCTCCCGCCGCCGTCCGAGACGTCGTACGCCAACGCGGAGACCCGGGTGCTCGTCGAGGGGTGGGTGGCCGCCCCGCTCGCCCCCGACTCCGACTTCGACGGCGGCTACTTCCGCGCCGAGGTGCCGCTGGACGTCGGCGGCGGCGGCACGTTCAGCCTGGAGGTGCCCGAGGGCAGCTACCGCGTGGCCGCGATCCCGGCGTTCGAGGACCTGGGCCGGTACGACGTCGGCGCGGTGGAGATCGACGTACCCGGCGGCGTCGGCGACATCGACGTCGAGGTGCCGCTCGCCGACGGCGTGTTCACCCGCATCGAGGTGCTGGACGGCAACAACCCGATCAGCGGGGCCCGGGTCGAGCTGCAGATGCTGACGTGGCCCTACTTCGCGTTCGGCAACGAGGCGTTCCTGGAGGACCTCGGCGGCTTCCTCGGCTTCCTCCCGCGGGGGAACTACCGGGTCGAGGTGACGCCGCCGATCGACGAGGAGACCGGCGCCAAGCGCTGGGCCCGCACCAGCGGCACGTTCGAGGTCGGCCGCGGCGAGGCGAGCGTGGTGCAGCTGTTCCTGCGCCGCAGCGACCAGTTCGAGGGGTTCGTGTTCACCGGGCAGACCCAGGGCGCCGGCGGCGTGCGGGTGCTGATGTTCGACCCGGCGGACGGCGCCCTGCTGGACGAGACGATCACCAACAGCGAGACGTCAGCGGGGTTCTTCCGGGGGATCCTCCCCCGCCCCTGAGTCGTCGTCGTCCGCTCCCGAGTCGTCGTCGTCCGCTCCCGAGTCGTCGTCGTCGGCCTGCGCGGGCTCCCGCTCCGGCGGCGGCCACTCCGGCGTCCACGGCCTCCTCCGCATCCCCCCGATCTCGTGCGGCAGCTTCCGGTCGTAGGACCACTCCCACCACGAGCCGGCGTAGTTGCGGACGTCGGGGTAGCCCAGCGAGTACAGCACCCACCAGGTGTGGGCGGACCGGACCCCGCCGGTGCAGTACGTGATGATGTGGGCGTCGGGCCGCACCCCGACGGGGATGAGCGTGCGCTCCAGCTGGTCGGCCGGGCGGAGCAGCCCGTTCTCGTCGAGCAGCACCGTCCACGGCATGTTGATCGCGCCGGGGACGTGCCCGCCGCGCGCCGCGCCGTAGGTCGGCGCGTCCGGCGCCCCCCGGTACTCGTCCGAGCTGCGCACGTCGACGAGCACGTAGCGCCAGTCGTCGTGGGCCTTGCCGCTGAAGCGGGAGACGTCCCCCTTGCGCGCCAGCACCTCCTCCCGGGGGGTGACCGGCCACGTCGTCGCGGGCAGCTCCAGCTTGCCGCGCTGGCTCGGCAGCCCGGCGGCCTTCCAGGCGGTCCAGCCGCCGTCCACGACGGAGACCTGGCTCGCCCCCAGGTGGACCAGCGTCCAGGCGATCCGCCCCTCCTCGCCCCAGTGCTGGAGAGGATCGCCCATCACGATGGCCCACTTGTCGGGGCTCAGGCCACGCTCGCCCAGGAGCGCGCCGAGCACCTCGAAGTCCGCGTCGAGCTTGCCCGTCAGGCGGCCCTCGGCGGGGTCCCGCAGCTCGGTCCAGTCCAGGTGCACCGCCCCGGGGACGTGGCCGCGGCGGTATTCGCGGCCGGGCCGGGCGTCGATGAACACGACGTCGGGGTGCCCGATGAACAGCGCCGCGTCCTCGGCGACGAGGAACCCCGGGGCCTGCTCCGGAACCGGCTGCTCGGGGTTTGCGGGCGCCGGGATGCGCGGCTTGCAGCCGGCCGCGGCCAGCCCGATCGCGAGGTACAGAGCCGGTGTTAGGATTCGCCTGCCCGCCCGAGGAGTGCTCCGATCCGCCTGCTGCGGCCCATCTTGATCGTCTCGACGGTGGCCTGCCTGCTGGCGGTCCACCCCGGGGCGAGCCTCGCGCAGGAGCCGAGCGAAGAGCTGACGCCCGAGGAGATCGAGGCGGCCGCGCGGGACACGCTGCGGCAGGCGCGCGCCCACTTCGACCGGGGCGAGGTCGACGAGGCGATCGCCGCGTTCTCCAGCATCCTCGACGACGGCGTCGAGCTGCGGACCCGGGACGAGCTGCACCAGGGGTTCCTGTACTACGCCTTCACCCTTCTGCTGAAGGGGGACGAGGAGCTCGCTCGGGCCAAGGTCCTCGTCGCCCTCCGGCTGCGGCCGGGATACCAGCCGAGCCCCGTGACGACGCGGCCCGACCTGCTCCAGTTCTACAACGTCGAGCGGGAGAAGTACTTCCAGGCTCCGTTCAACGGGGAGGAGGCGCTGCTCGATCAGCTCTTCCCCGAGCTGCGTTCGCGGGACGGGGAGATCCGCCGGGTCAACCGCCTGTTCATCCCGGTGTTCGGCTCCGGTCTGCGCAAGCTCGGCCACAAGCACGCCGGCAACTTCGTACTGGGCACGGAGGCGGTCGCGTTCGGGGTGAACCTCACGTCGATCTTCCTGAGAGCGGGGGTCTACAACGACCGCACCCCCAACGGCTGGAACATCACCTACGTCGGCCGACAGATGAACTACATCAGCTTCGGGGTGTTCTGGGCCGCGATGATCGTCGACCTGGTCGTCTCCCTGGCGCTGCGTCGCTACTACAAGCGGAACCCCGAGCGGCTCCGCACCGAGACCCGGGTGGGGGTCCGGCGCCGGCCGCCGCCCCCACGCGTGACCCGGGAGGGGCTGGCCTTCGCGTTCTGGTGAGCCCCGGAGTGATATCCTCCGCGCCGTGCCGTTCCTGACCTATCACGATGGCAGCGATGTCCAGCGCTACGAGCTGACCCGCAAGCTCACCGGCATCGGCCGGTCCTCGGACAATCGCCTGGTTCTGAAGGACGAGGCGGTGCTCGCCTATCACGCTCAGGTGCTGCGCGACGGCAAGAGCTGGGTGCTCAGCAGCCTGGATCGCAACGCTACGCTGGTGGTCAACGGCAAGGATCGACGCCACTGGAGCCTCAAGGACGGCGACCTGATCATGCTCGGCGGGACCGAGCTGACCTTCACCCTGACCGAGCCGACGTCCCGAGCGGCCCGCCCCCCGACCACCACCGCGGCCAACGCCGTCGCCGTCTCCGGCCCGGACCCGCGCCTCGAGAAGCTCACCACCTTCGCCGAGAAGCTCCTGCTCGGCATGCAGGTGCCGGAGATCTTCAAGACCCTGCTGGACGCGGTCATCGACCTGACCGGCGCCTCCAAGGGGTTCCTGCTGCACCTCGACGGGGAGCGCATCCACATCGCCGCGGCCCGCAACGTCGACCGCGTCGACGTCGGGCAGGACCCCGGCCAGGTGAGCGACTCCGTGGTCGCCCGGGTCATCAAGGAGCGTCGCCCGTTGATCGTGGCCGACGCCATGAAGGACACCATCCTGGGGCAGTCGCGCAGCGTCGTGGACCTGCAGCTCAGCTCGGTGATGTGCGTGCCGCTGCTCGCGCGGGACGCGATGATCGGGATCCTGTACCTCGGCAACGAGGGGCTGGATCGCCTCTTCGGCCCCGACGACCTGGAGCTGCTGAAGATCTTCGCGGCCCAGGCCGGGCTCATCCTGCACAACGCGCTCCTGCTCGACGACCTGAGGGTCGAGAACGAGGACCTCGCGCGCGAGGTCGCCGCCGGCAAGGGCCTCGGCGGGGCGATGATCGGCACCCACCGCTCGATGGCGGAGGTGTTCCGCATGATCGCCAAGGTGGCGCCCACCGACATCTCGGTGCTCGTCACGGGTGAGACCGGCACCGGCAAGGAGCTCGTCGCGCGGGAGAGCCACGCCCGGAGCAACCGCCGCGACGGCCCCTTCGTCAGCATCAACTGCGGCGCGATCCCGGAGAACCTGCTCGAGAGCGAGCTGTTCGGCCACAAGAAGGGCGCCTTCACGGGCGCGATCAGCGACAAGCAGGGCAAGTTCGAGGACGCCAACGGCGGCACGCTCTTCCTGGACGAGATCGGCGAGATGCCGATGCACCTGCAGGTCAAGCTGCTGCGCGTGCTCCAGGAGCGGGAGATCGAGCGCGTCGGCGAGGGCAAGGGCCGCCCCGTCGACATCCGGGTGATCTCGGCGACCAACAAGGACCTGACCGAGGAGATCGGCGCTGGCCGGTTCCGCGAGGACCTGTACTACCGCCTCAACGAGATCCACATCGCGCTCCCCCCGCTGCGGGACCGGGGCGACGACATCGCCCTCATCGCGCACCACCTGCAGAAGCGGTTCGCCAAGCTGTACCCCGACTCCCGCGCCCGGGGGTTCACGCCCGAAGCGCTCGAGGCGGTGCGGCACTACGTCTGGCCCGGCAACGTGCGCCAGCTCGAGAACCGCATCAAGAAGGCGCTGGTGCTGTCCGAGCACCCGCTGCTCACGCCGGCCGATCTCGGCTTCGAAGGGGACGCCGATCCCGAGCGACGGTGGGCCCCCCTCAACGAGGCCAAGGAGTCCTTCCAGCAGCGCTACATCAAGGAGTGCCTGGAGGCTCACGAGTGGAACAAGGCGGCCACCGCCCGGGCGCTGGACGTCGATCCGCGCACGATCTTCCGCTACATCGAGAAGCTGAAGGACGACTGAGCGTCCCTTGAACGTCTGGGGCCTGACCGGGAACATCGCGTGCGGCAAGTCCGTGGTGGAGGGGATGCTCCGCGACGCGGGGGTGCCCGTCGTCGACCTGGACGTCGTCGCGCGGGAGGTCGTGGAGCCGGGTGAGGCCGCCCTGGACCAGATCGCCGATGCGTTCGGGCACGCCGTGATCGGGGACGACGGTCGGCTGGACCGCGCCGCGCTGGGCGAGATCGTGTTCGCCGACCCCGACGCCCGCCATCGCCTCCAGGCGATCACCTGGCCCGCCATCTACCTGCGGTGCGGCGAGCACCTCGCGAAGCTGGAGTCGGCGGGGGCCGCCGTCGCGGTGGTGAGCGCGGCGCTCATGGTCGAGTCCGGCAGCTACGAGACCTACGCCGGGCTGATCGTCGTGACCTGTCCGCCGGAGATCCAGCTCCAGCGCCTGCTCGATCGGGACGAACTGGACATGGAAGGGGCGAGGGCCCGGATCGACAGCCAGCTCCCCCAGGCCGACAAGGCCGCCGTCGCCGACATCGTGGTCGACAACGGAGGCTCCCTGGAGTCGACCCGCAGGCAGGTCGAGGACCTCGTCGAGCGGCTCCGAAACAGGTCGGGACCCTGACCGGAACGACGTCGGGGGGCCCGATCGTGCTAGCGTTTGAGTGGGCTCGTACGTCGCCCGCGACGGCCCATGAGGGAGCATGAGCGAAGAGCGCGAGACCGGCGAAGGACTCGTCCTGCCCGATGACATGCTGGAGGAGCCGGTGGTTTCACGGCCTCCGCCGCGCTCCGCGTCCGCGCCCGCACGCAGGAAGAAGAAGAAGGACCCTCGGGTCGGCACCGTCATGGACGGCCGGTTCGAAATCAAGAAGCTCGTCGCCCGCGGCGGCATGGGGCGCATCTACGAGGCGGTCCAGCAGCCGCTGGGTCGTCGCGTCGCCCTCAAGGTGATGGACCTGGGCTACGCCGAGGAGCTCGACCCCGACTTCCAGAAGCGCTTCTTCCTCGAAGCGTCGACGTGCGCCGCGCTGTCCCACCCCAACACGGTCCGCGTGTTCGACTACGGCTCCACCGGCGAGACGTACTACATCGTCATGGAGTACATCGACGGCGCCACGCTGCTGAGCGTCATCGACCAGGGCGCCCCCCTGGACCCGCTGCGGGTCATCCACATCGCCCGCCAGATCTGCGGCTCCCTCGGCGAGGCGCACGGGCAGAGCGTCATCCACCGCGACCTCAAGCCGAGCAACGTGTTGCTCACCCGGCACCAGGAGCACGAGGACTTCGTCAAGGTGCTCGACTTCGGGCTGGTCAAGCTCATCGCCGAGGACGCCGAGGAGATGACCAAGTCGGGGCTGTTCCTGGGCTCCCCGAACTACATGTCGCCGGAGCAGATCCGCTCCAACAAGATCGACCAGCGCGCCGACCTCTACTCGCTCGGGGTCATCCTCTACATGGCGCTCACGGGCAAGAGCCCGTTCAAGCGCAACTCGTCGGTCAACGTGCTGCTCGCCCAGCTCGAGGACGATCCGCCGCCGTTCATGCAGGTCATCGAGCGCGGTCGCGTGCCCGACTCGCTGGAGTGGGTGGTGATGACCTGCCTGGCGAAGGACCCGGACAAGCGGTTCGCCGACGTGCAGCAGCTCAACCGCGCCCTCAAGGCGGTCGAGGCGGAGCTGACGGGGCGCATCAGCGTGCTCGACATGTCGCTCGACTCCGTCGGCCGGGTCGTCGTGCCCGAGGAGGTCGACGACGCGATCCAATCGGTCCGCTACCAGGGCTCGGCGCCCCACTCGCTGTCCGGCACGCGCTGGCCCAAGCAGGTCCCGGACCCGGTGATCTCCGGCGGCTCGCTGGTCTCCAGGCGGCTGCGCCGGGACATCGCCGAGTCGACGGCGTCCGCCGGATCGGGCCCCTCGGGGGTGCGCTCCGGGATGCGCTCGACGGGCACCCGGACCAGCCGGCTGCGCAAGCAGCGCACTCCGATGCAGCGGCTGCTCGGCTCGCCCGTGTTCGCGATGTTCCTCGGGGCGCTCGTCGTCGTGCTCCTGCTCGCCGTCTTCTGGCTGTTCAGCCGCGTGGTCCAGGACCGCGGCAGCGACGTGGTCGAGGTCGACGAGCCGGTGGTCGCGCCGGAGCCTTCGCCGGTGAAGGCGACCGGCGGGCTCGAAGACCTGCCGATGCCCCCCCAGCCCGACACCGGGCCCGCGGGTGGCGCCTCCTCGGCCGCCACCCCGGCGCCGGCCGCGACCCCTCGACGGGTCACGTCGACGCCGTCGCCGACGCCGCGCGCCGTCCGGAGCGCGCCGACCGCCGCGGCCGGCGGGGGCGCGGACACCTCCCCCTCGACCGAGCCGGCCACCGGCGCCGGTGGGGACGAGGAGCCGGCCGTCGAGCCGACCCCCGAGCCTGCTGAAGAGACGACACCCGCGCGCCGCCGCCCCGGAGGTGACCTCCGGGACCCATGGGCTGACTAGCTATGCGAACGACGCTGCTGCTGCTGCTGACCTCCGTCCTCCTGCTCCCCGCGGCGACCGCGTTCGCCCAGGGGGACTCCCGAGCCCGGGAGCTGTACGAGAACGGAGCCCTCCTGTACGAGGAGGGGGACTACGAGAACGCCGTCATCGCCTGGAAGCAGGCGTACGACCTGAGCCCCGACCGGCACCTGCTGCTGTTCAACATCGCCAACGCCCTGGAGCGGATCGGCGAGTACGAAGAGGCGTACGAGTACCTCAACCAGTACCGGGCCTTCGCCCCGTCGGACGAGCGCGACGTGCTGGACCGCCGGCTGCGCGCGATCGAGCGGAGGCTGGAGGAGCAGCGCGCCCAGGAGGCGGCCGATCGGGCCGCCGCGGAGGAGGACGCCCGGGCCGCCGCCGAGCGCGCCGCCGCCGAGCAGGCCGCTGCGGGCACCGGACCCAAGGCTCGCTCGGGGCCGCACCCGGCGCCGATCATCCTCATGGGCGGTGGCCTCGCCGGAGTCGCCGTGGGCGGCGTGTTGGGGGGCCTGGCGGTCGGCGAGCGCGCAGACGCGCAGGCGCTGTGCGCGGCGTACGGCGAAGGGCTCCTCTGTCCCGAGGCGGCCCGCACTCACATCGACAACGACCGGACCTACTCCCTCGCGTCGGACATTTCACTCATCGCCGGGGGCGCGGTGGCTGGGACCGGGGTGGTCCTCGTCATCCTCGATGCGGCCCTCGCCGGTAAGGAGGCGTCGTCCGTGCGTATAATCCCCTCTGCGGGGCCGACAGGCGGCTCCGTGGTCGTGCTCGCGGAGTTCTGAGCGGAGCCGGAGAGGGGCCGGTTTGTGGAGCGGAAGTAGTCAGCTGACCCGGCTGAGCACCGCGGCGCTGAGCGTCGCGTTGATCCCGTTCTTGGCGGTCTGTACGCCCAACCAGCTCCCGCGCTCCGAGTGCGCCCTCAACGAAGACTGCCGCGAGGCGTTCGGTCGGGGCTGGACCTGTGGCGAGGAGGGCTACTGCAGCGAAGCCCCGATCCCGGGCCGCTGCGACTCGCACCCCGAGGGCATCCTCGAGGACCTGCCGGCGTTTGAGGATCACATCCTCCTGGGCAACATCTTCGACTTCGGTGACTTCTTCGGCATGCAGAAGTCGGCCCGGCTGGCCGTCATCCAGGTCAACACGCGAGACGGGCTGTTCGGCACCCCGTTCGGGATGATCGAGTGCACCAACGCCGACGACTTCGGCGACGACGGCCTCGACGCCAACGCCGCCACGGAGCAGATGGCGGTCTACATGTCCGACGTGCTGGGCATCCGCGCGATCGTCGGACCCGCCACGTCGACCCGGGCGGAGATCGCCTACAACGCCTCGTCGCCGTTCGACACGCTGCACATCAGCCCGTCGGCCACGAGCCCGGGCCTGACGTCCATCGACGGCTCGACCTCGACGGACGCCGAGCCCGGCCTCTTCTGGCGCACCGCGCCGCCCGACTCCCTCCAGGGCAAGGTGATCGCCCTGGAGATGGTCGCCGCCGACGTCGAGCGCGTCGGCGTCGTCGCCCAGGTCGGCGCCTACGGCGAGGGGCTCGCCCAGGTCTTCCAGAGCGAGTTCGACGGTGACGACCGCAGCTCGGAGCTGGCCACCTACACCGACGTCAGCGAGCTCGGCTCGATCGCCGCCTCCTACAACGGCGGAGAGTTCGACGCGGTGCTCGTCATCTCGTCGAGCACCGGTGAGATCGCCGACTTCATGAACGCCGCGGCGAGCCTGTCGGGCTACGACAGCAAGCTGATCTTCCTGCCCGACGGCGCCTTCGACATCCAGCTCGTCGACGAGTCCGAGAGCCTCGCCGAGCACCTCTACCCCAACGTCCGCGGCACGGTGCCCGCCACCCCCGCGGGGTTGGCGTTCAACACCTTCGTGGCGAGCTACCAGTCGGTCTACGACGAGGACCCGACGGTCCTCCCGTTCACGGCCCAGGCCTACGACGCGGGCTGGCTCGCGATCACCGGCACCGCCTGGTCCTCCCTGCAGGAAGACGGCATCACGGGCACCGGAGCGGCTCGCGGACTGCGGCGGATCAGCAGCGGCTCCGAGTTCAACACCGGCCCCAACGACTGGAACAACGTCAAGGCGGCGTTCGCCGACGGCGACTCGGTGGACCTGCTGGGGGCGTCCGGCTCCCTCGACTTCGACTCGGAGACCGGCGAGACCGCCGCCCCGGTCAACGTCTGGAACCTCATCGAATACGGCAGCTCCTGGACCCTGAACATCCTGTACTGCGTCGATGTGTCGCAGACGCCGGCCCCCGAATGCGAGGATCCGGGCGGGCCCGAAGAGCTGCGCTGAGCCGAAGCGCTACTGCCAGGCGCGCATGCCGCCGCCGCCCTGGCCCTGACCCTGCAGGTCGACCCAGAGCACGACGTCGTTGCCGGCGTGCGGGATGACGCCGACCTCGCGTTCCTTGACCTCGAACCAGCTGCCGGTGCGGTCGTCGTACAGCTCGGTGTAGATGACCGGGTCGCCCGGGAGCTCCTGGAGGGAGACGGGCGTGACGCCGTCGTCGATGGTGAAGATCCAGCGATCGCCGTCACTCGTGGGGAGCGCGCCGGGCATGACCAACAGGCTGATCGCGCCTTCGTCGCTGGTGTAGCGGACGCCCTCGAAGGCCGGGTTGACCTGCACCCCGGAGCGGCTGCCTTCCACCTCGTAGGACTGGCTGTCGACGTCGAACGTCAGGGTCCAGGTCTCCGACTTGCTGACGCCGCCGCACGGGTGGGTGGTGACACACCGCTCACCGGCCTCGTCGAAGGCGATGAGCGGGTCGCTCTCGAAGCCGATGTCCGAGAAGCTGTCGCTGCAGCTCGTGGACGAGAAGGAGCGGGCCGGCGTGCCGAACATCTGGCAACCGGTCTCGCCGTCGAGCAGGTAGCCCTCGCCCTCGAAGGTCGTCACGAAGATCGAGTGCACCGCGAAGCGGCTGCCGTCCTGGTCCAGCTGCACCGACTCCACCGGGTTGGCGGTCGACGCGAGGCCGGAGACGATCGAGCCGACGCGGGTCGCCTCGACCTCGGGGGTGATCGGGTTGATGTCGAACGGCTGCCCGGTGAGCGGGTCCAGCGTCCAGACCGCGTCGCTGTACGCGGCGGCCGCGAACAGCCAGCGCTGGGCGGCGCGGCTCTGGGCGACGTCGATCAGCGGCTCCGGCGCGTGCAGCTCGGTGGCCGCGAGCGTGTCGACGTCCCCGGGCACGAAGTCCAGCCGGAACAGCCGGCCGCTGCCGTCCGCCTCTTCGAACGAGTCGGCGACCCAGACCACCCCGTCGTCGGCCCCCCCCTCCAGCCGCTCGGGCGCGGCGCCCAGCGGGAGGTCCAGGCGGTCGAGCTCGGCGAACGTCGCCGCGTCCCACACCGAGACGAAGCCGGGGCCGTCGTCCGGCACGACCGTCGCGAAGACCCAGGTGCCCGAGGGCTCCAGGAGCAGGTCGGTGATCAGGCCGCCGGCGTCGGCCGCCTCGATCCCCGAGAAGGTCTCCAGCTCGAGGCGATCCCCCAGGGTCGGCGCGTAGCTGTTGAGGGCGACCACGAAGGCGAGCTCGCCCTGGTCGGTCTCGTAGGGAGTGCCCGGGATGGCGGGCAGCCGCTGGACCCCCGCCGCCGTGCCCTCGACCTCGAACGAGTGCCCCGTCCAGGTCATGGTCCAGGACTCGGTGGTGGCCCGGTCGTGGCGCGCCCGCAGGCTGCGCAGCGACGGCACCGTGGCGCCCTCGACGACGTCGCCGTCCTTGTTCCGGAAGGTCACCCCGGAGACCGACGGCCGCACCCAGTTGGGCTTGCCGTCGGCGTCCAGCCCGTCGATCCACGGGCCGCGGAGCAGCTCGTCCCGGAAGTCGTCGGCGACCCACACGTCCACGAAGTCGTCGCCCGCGACGACCACGATCTCGGAGAGGGCGCGGTTGGCCCCGAAGGCGAGGTCCGGGCCGGGCATCCAGGGGGCGACCGAGTCCTCGACGAGCACCGAAGTGCGCTTGAGGTCCAGCTTGCTGACCCGGCCCGAGCGGAAGTTGGTGACCAGCGCGACCGGCACCTCGAACAGCTCGCCCGGGGGCATCACGGCGGTGTCCATGGGGCCGTCGAAGCGGGCGAACGCGCGCTCGTCCTCGGGGCAGCCGGCGAGCGCCAGGGCGGCCAGCGCGAGGAGCGGCAGGAGCCTACGGGCAGCCATGGTCGCTCCTGCTGCCGACGTTGTTCAGGCGGGTCAGCACCCGCCCGAAGGTGGGGCTCGTCTCGTCGACGTCCACGACCTGCAGCGTGCTGTGCTGCACCGGCACGTCGCCCACGCCGTAGTAGTTGGCGACGTAGGCGAGGCGCTCGTCGGGCGACAGCGCGACCTCCCAGGGGTTCTCGTCCAGGGTGTCGACGATGGCGATGACGGCGCCGCGGGCGCCTGCGCTCAAGTCGACGACGTACAGGCTGTTGTCGTTGAAGTTGACGACGTAGGCCCGGTCGCCGTCCGCCGACAGCTGCATCGCCGAGGGGCCGACGCTCACCTCGGTCAGGTAGCCCTTGTCCTCCTCGACGCCGCGCGCCAGGGGCACGAACGTGTCGACCACGTCGTCGAACAGCAGGTCCGCGGCGGCGCGCTCCCCGCCGCTCATGACCGACTCCCAGTCGATCCGGACGAGCCCTTCGGTGCCGAAGCGCGCGAACTCGGTGGGGGAGCCCGGCGCGACCAGCGGCGCGAGCAGCGCCCACAGGCGGCCGTCGGCGTCGAACTCCATGTCCCGGAGGCCGACCATGCCGTGTCGCTGGTTGAGCCGGATGACCACTTCGATGTCGCCGTAGTTGCTGTCGACGAAGTCGTCGTCGCTGTCGTCGTACAGGTCGATGACGATCAGGTCGCCGGACCGCTTGTTGGAGACGATGCCGAAGCGCCCCGTCGGGTCCAGGATGAGCTCGGCGGCGCCGGCGCCGTGCACCGGGAAGCCGTCGACGATCCGCGGGGAGTTGCGGTCGTCGCCGAGCTCGACCGCGGAGCTGGAGGAGTCGTCGCCCGCGCGGGTGGTCAACACGAAGCGGTCACCCGCGGTCGTGGCGTTGGTCACCGGCGTCCAGGCGATGCCGTCGGTGGAGCGGGCCCGCCCGATGCGCGAGATGCCGTTGGTGCGGCCTTCGAACCACATCTCGAAGCCGTCGCCGTCGGGGAGCAGCCGGACCGTGGGGTGGATGACGTCGTCACCGGCGAAGGAGAGGCCGGCCCCGGCGAACACCGGGGTGCTGATGCCGTCGCCGTCGGTGTGGCGCTGCCAGCTGAGCCCGTCGGTCGACGTGGCGTAGCCCACCCGGAGCCGGGCGCCGTCGCTGCCGACGTACCACAGGTGCCAGCTCGTGCCGTCGTACACCGCCGACGGCATGCCCACCCAGGCGTCGTCCCAGGAGCCCGCGGCGCCGCGGTCGAGGACCAGGCCGGAGCGCTCCCAGGTCACCCCGTCGACGGAGGTGGCCAGGCCGATGCGGCGCGCGTCGCCGTCGTCGCCCCCGTAGTACATGCGGCGCTCGCCGGCCTCGTCGAGCACGAGGGAGGGGGAGCGGACCGCGGTGTCGTCGAACTCGCCCGGTTCGCCCCGGGTCAGGGCCGGGCCGTCGGTCACCGACGCCAGCGACAGGGCCGCCGACAGGTCGCCGGTCGCGAGCACGATGCCGTCGTCCACGTGGAAGCCGACCATCGCATCGCCGTCGAACGTCGCCGCGTCGACCCCCTGGATGCCGACCGTCGGGTCGTCGCCGGTCAGCCCCGCCAGGGTGCCGGTGAGGCCGGTGATCTCCACCGCGCCGAGGCGGTCGAGGCCCGCACCGTCCACGTCCGTCGCCGCGGCGAGCCGCCGGGCGCTGCCCTCGCGGGCGACGTACAGGACCGTGCCGTCGCCGGTGGGGCCGGGGGCGCCGGCGCCGCTGTCATCGATCGTGCCCTCGTCGCCGCGGCCCAGCGCCTGGCCGCCGACCACGGTGAACAGCACGGGGCTGAGCGCCGAGTCGAAGATCGCGCCCTCGAACGCGACGGCGGGCACCTGCCCGGTGACGTCACCTTCGATGCGGTAGTAGCCGCCGGGGGAGGCCTTGAACGCGAACGCCCGCCGGGGCAGGCCGTCGTCGTCCCAGACGCCGTCGTAGACAGGGTTGCGGTCGTCCTTCGACCAGTTCTTGCCGTCGATGGAGGTCGCGCGACCGGTGCGCCAGGCGACGCCGTCGTAGCCCTGGAACCACATCTGGAACCGGCCGTCGGCGAAGAACACCGAGGGGGCCGCGACCGCTTCGTCGTCCCACTCTCCGTCGTCGCCCGGCAGGAGCACGCGGGAGTCGCCCACGGGGCCGTTGTCCTCGCGGACGAAGTCGCGGCCGTTGGGCGAGCGTGCCAGGCCGATGCTCAGCCCGTCGGGCAGGTCGTCCGAAGCGGCGCCGTCGTCGTCGTGGCCGGCGTAGAAGAGCAGGAACTCGCCGGAGTCACCGTGCACCACCACCGAAGGGGCGTGCACCGAAGCGGAGTCCCAGCCGAGGGGGTCGGGGGCGAGCACCGCGCCGTCGTCCCCGCCGTCGACCGCGTCGTCGCCAGCCCGGGCGACGCCGTTCAGCGATTCGCCGGCCGCTCGGCCGATGGTGTGTCCCAGCCCCGCGCCGCCGGACCAGTAGACGGAGAAACGATCGTCCGAGAGGACGAAGTCGGGGTCGGACACGCCGTCCGCGTCGAACGCGCCGGCCAGGGGCTCGATGATCGGGGCGCTGCCGACGTTCCAGTCGAGGGCATGGTCGGGGGCGTTGATCCGGCCGATGGAGGTGACGCCGGAGGCGTCCGTCCCGGCGATGAGGCCGCTGAGCGCGCCGTCCAGCCGGGTGACCGACGCCGTGCCGAGCCCCGCCGCGGCCCAGTCGGACGCCGGCCGGACCACGGGCCCGCCGGCGGCCTCCACGAACACCGCTCCGTCGCCGCTGTCGGCCGAGTAGAGCGACCACGCGCCCAGCCCGTCGGGGGCCGGGTAGTACAGCCGGGTGGTGCCCGCGATGTAGGTCAGCGTGACGGTCTCGTCGGCGAGGATGGAGTCGTTGACGCCGAGCAGGTCGAAGTCCGGCGCGCTGCCGGTGCCGTCCAGGTCCTCGAACGTGGGGTCGCCGACGGAGCGCTCCCCGTGCAGGTCCACCCAGGCGATCGGGTCGGACACCAGGTCGACGGCGCTGACGGTGTGGGGCGTCAGCTCGAGGACCCAGGCGCGGCCCGAGGTGGGGTCGACCCGCACCGACCAGGGGTCGGCGCCGGTCCGGATCCAGCGGTAGGGGCCGGTCTCGCGGGGGCCTGCGTCGCTGAACGCGAGGGCCCGCGGGTCCGAGGCGTCGACGACGAACAGCGCGTCGGTCAGGTCGCCTTCGAAGGCGCCCGTGTGGCGGTTGCTCACCAGCGCCACGCCGGTGCGCTCGTCGATGTCGAACCGACCGACGAACTCCTGCATGGTCAGCGCCGTGGCGTCCACCTCGTGCAGCCCGTTGGTCGGGCACTCCAGGTCGATGGACGAGGCGTCGATCGACAGCAGGCTGCTGCCGGAGAAGTTGGCCCGCGCGTTGCTGTTGGCGACGAGCAGGAAGTGGTTGCCCGGGTCCAGCGGATCGGCGACGACCCGCAGGTCCGACGGGGACGCGACGCAGGTGCCGATCCCGACCTGCCCGAACTCCCACGCGGTCTCCCCTTCGGGCGGCACCGCGCAGTCGCCGAGCTGGGGGGACGGCTCATCGAGCACACACCCCGTCGCCAGGAGGCCGAGGAGAATGGCGTAGATGGTTGTTTTTACAGTGGAATCAAGCATATAGAGCTTTGACGAGCCGGCGGAACGTACCATATGGTGCTGGGGGTGTCGAGAAGGCCTCAACCACGCGTGAACACCCCGTCCCGGCCGGCTGTTCCGTTGCTCTTCGTGATGGCGCTGTTCGTGGTCGGGAGCGCCTACCTGTGGTGCCCCGTGCCGCTGGATGGGGACGGCGCGGTCTACGAGGCGCAGGTCCGCTTCGGCAGCCCCGGGGAGCGGTCGATCCACGCGGGCTGGCTCGCGCCGACCTGGCTCCTGCATCGGCTGCTCGGCTGGCCCCCCCAGATCTTCGCCGTGATCTGGGGCGGCGTCGCCCTCCTGCTGGCCACGGCCCTGGGGCGGGACCTGCTCGCGGTGGTGCCTCGGGACGTGCGGTCGGGGCCGTCGGTCACCTTCGAGGAGATCGCCCCGGTGCTCGCGCCGGCGACGCTGCTCGCGGCGGCCGCGACCTGGCGGGCGACCGGCACGGTCGAGGTGTACGGGCCGCTCGCGGCGGTCCTGCTCGGGGTCGCCCTCGCGTGCGCGCGCGGGCGCCCGGCCATCGCAGGGGTGCTCCTGGCGTGGGGCGCGACGATGCACCCCGGGGCGTGGCTGATCGCGCCGGGGCTGCTCCTGTACGTCGGGGCGGACCGCCGCTCGGCGATCGTCGTGGCCGTGATCGCCGCGGTGCTGCAGGCTGTCGCGCTCGCGATCCTGTGGCCGGACTGGTGGAGCGGCCCGCGAGGCCTGCTGGCCGCGGCGCCGGCCGACCAGGGGCCGTGGCGCAGCCTGAAGGCGGCCTGGCGGCTGCTCGCCCGAGACCTGGGGCCGGCCGCGCTGCCGCTGCTCCTGGGGGTGGCGGCGCTGCCCGGCCGTCGCGCCGCCGGCGTCGGCCTGATGGTGCTCGGCGTGGCGCTGACGGATCGCTGGTCGGACAACCCGGCCCACCTGCCCGTGCTCTGGCTCGCGGCGGCCGCTGCGCCCCTGACGGTGCGGTGGTGGGACGCGCTGGAGTCTGAGCGGCTGCGCCGCCTGGGCGCGGCCGGGCTGGTCGCCTTGATGCTGCTCGGGCTCGCGGAGTCGACGACCCGGCACGACGCGGCGGTGCGGCGGGCGGAGCGGGAGGCGGCCGCGTTCGTCGATGTCGACTGCGAGGCGCTCCCCTGGCGGGATCGGGTCCGATGCGACCTTCACCGGCGGCGCGCTCCTTGAGGTAGGATCGGGTCGGCGCTCGGCGCCCTGGGAGGACCTCATGAAGCTGCTCTGGAAGACCGTACTGCTCGCTCTGCTCGTGCCGGGGGTGCTGCTGACCACCGCCTGCCCCAACCCGCCGGACGACGATGACGACTCGGCCTGGGGCGACGACGACGACGCGACGGACGACGACGACGCGACGGACGACGACGACGCGA
>CAYQEG010000046.1:19965-41999 GCA_964416435.1 uncultured Rickettsiales bacterium | reverse complement strand
GTCGCGTCGTCGTCGTCCGTCGCGTCGTCGTCGTCCGTCGCGTCGTCGTCGTCCGGCTGGACGGTGTCGTCGTCGTCCGGCTCGACGGTCGGACAGCCGGCGAGGAGGAGGGCAAAGAGCAGGCACAGGACCCGCGCCAGGGCGATGGGCGAACGAACCATGGATGTCCCCTCAGCAGGGGCAAAGCCCCTGGATTAGCGATGCTAACAAGGATCCGGTTCGGGTCGCAGGAGCCTGGACGGCCCTGCCCTCAGCCGCCGCTGCCCCAGCGTCGGGCCGCGTGGAGCACGTCGCGCAGCGCCGCGCGCACCTCGTCGGCGTGCTGGTAGCGATCGGCCGGCTTCTTGGCGAGCAGCCGCAGGATGACGTCGTCGACGGCGACCGGCAGGGTCGCCTCCACCGAAGAGGGGGGCGTGGGGGCGTCGGTGAGCACCTGGTGGAACAGCGTCGCGACGTCGCGGTTGTCGAACGGAAGCTTGCCGGTGAGCAGCCGGTACAGGACCACGCCCATCGAGTAGAGGTCGGTCGCGCTGGTCAGGTCCTTGAAGCCGCGCCGGAGGCGCTCGGGGGCGATGAAGGCGGGGGTGCCGACGACCCGCCCGGTGCGGGTCAGGGACGTCGAGCCGATGTGCCGCGCGATGCCGAAGTCCATCAGCTTCAACTCCCGGCCGCCCTTCAGGACGAACAGGTTGCTGGGCTTGATGTCCCGGTGCACGACCCCGTTGTCGTGGACGTAGCCGAGCGCCGCGAACGCGTGGTCCAGCAGCGGGAGCGCGTCCTCCAGCCCCATCTTGCCGCCGAGCGCCGCGACGAAGTCGGTCAGCTCGGTGCCGTCGAGGAGCTCCATGGTGATGAACGGCGCGCCCTCCAGGGAGCCGAACTCGTACGTCTTGACGATCGCCGGGTGGATCAGCCGGCGGGCGATCCGGATCTCCTCCTTGAACCGGCGAATCGCGGTGGGGTCGCTCGCGTCGCGCTTGAACAGCTTGATCGCGACCGGCTCCTCGATGTGGAGGTCCATCGCGCGGAAGACGACCGCGTAGCCACCCTCCCCCAGCGGCCCCTCCAGCCGGTAGCGGCCGTCGATCATCTCCCCCGGGCGCAGCGGGCCCAGCCCCAACTCCTGGCTGCGGTGGGCCAGGTCGTCGGCGAGGGTCAGCTCCTCCTTGGGGGTGAGCCCCTTCCACGAACCGGTGGTCGAGGCCTTGCGCAGGTCGCGCGGTGGGTCCTGCTCCTGCAGCGCGTGCGGCGCCGAGGTCGGCGTGGGCGCCGCCAGCCAGTCCGACCCGCTGGGGGTGCCGTCCTCGTCGACCTCGATCCCCTCGGGCAACGAGCACCACAAGAAGCCCGCCGGCCACGGGCTGGCGGCCGGGGGCGAGCCTCGCCGGGCGGCGATGGCGTCCTGGCGGCGGCCCAGCTTCGCCAGCATCGCGGAGGCGCGCACCCCTTCGCCGAGGTTGACGAGCAGCCCGGCGGCCCGGTCGTAGTGACCGCTTCGCTCGTAGCAGGTGGCGGCCTGCGCGGCGAACCGACGCTGGCCCTCCGAGAGCGTGCCGACGGGGGTGGGAGCGGACGGCAGCTCGCAGACATAGCAGTTGCCGGCCTCTTCGAAGCGGCGCTGCCGGACCAGCAGGCCCGCCGCCTCGGCGAAGCGCCCCTCGACGACGAGCATCTCGATGCGGCGCTCGACGCTCATCGCGCCCCCGGCACCACGAACGCGCCCAGGGCGTGGGCGCCGGAGGTCGCGTTCCAGACCCCGTCGTTGGCGAGGCGGATGGAGAACCGGGGGTCGGCGGCGAGGCCCGGGTCGGCGTCCGGGAGGGCGACGGCGAGGGTGTGCTCCCCCGGCCCGCCCGAGGGCACGGTCAGGGTGAGCGTCTGCAGGTCCCCCGGCAGCCAGCGGCGCACGTCCACGTCCGGAAGAGGGTGAACGACGCCGTCGATTACCAGGTGAACGGGGCGCGGGTTGATCGGCGCCGCCCACCCGTCGTTGCGCAGCTGGAACGTCACGCTGGCGTCGGTCGGCGTGGCGACCACCTCGACCGACGTCAGGGTGAGGCGATAGCCCATCGACCGCTCGATCTCCGCCAGGCAGCCCCCCTCGGTCCACGACGCGATGACGTCCAGGCTCCACTCGGCGTTGAGGTAGGTGAAGTGCAGCCGCTCCATCTCGGCCAGGGCGGAGGCACACTCCGACCGCGGCGGGTTGGGCGCGCACGTCTCCCCGCCCATCGGGGTCCAGAGGGTCTCGGCGGCCACGAAGTCGATCCACTCGTCGATCGCGTCGGGCGGGTAGGTGCCGACGTCGTCGGCGCTGGCGAGGAAGCAGTCGTTGTGGTGGCCGACGCGGGCCGCGCTCGTCCCCGACAGGGCGTCCTCGGGCGGGAACGGGCCGCCGTACATGTCCGCCTTGTGGACCGGGGTGCGGACCTGCACGAAGCGCTCGGCCGGCACCGCCGCGAGCAGCGCCTCGGTGATCTCCAGCTTGTCGTCCAGCAGGTCGTGGGTCGACGTATGCCACTCGCCCCAGGTTCCGATGAAGCCGGCCTGCACCGCCGCGATGACGTCGACGTTGTCCTGCAGGACCGGGGTCAACTGGGTGATGTGGCCGAGCACGCGCTCGAGGGACGCGTCGGGGGCGCCCTTCGGTCCGCCGTTGTAGCCGAACCGGAGCACCATCTTGGTGCCGGCCTCCCGGGCTGACTGCAGGCCGGCGTCGAGGGAGTCGAGGAACGTGGCCGGCAGGTCTGCGTCGGCCCACTCGTCCAGCCGGACGAGCTCGAAGTGGAGCGTGTGGCCCTCGTAGAACCAGGCCCCGCCGGTCAGGGCGGTCGTGCGATAGAAGCCCCGCTCGGGGTTGGGGAAGACGGCGTCGGTGGCCGGCGGGCTCAGGTCGGTGACGACGGTGGGGGCGGCCGCCGAGTCGTCGTCGTCCGACGCGCTGTCGTCGTCGTCGAGGGGGGCGGAGTCGTCGTCGTCGGGCGCGCTGTCGTCGTCGTCCACGGGGGCCGGCGTCGCAGAGTCGTCGTCGTCCGGCTCGGGCGGACACCCGTCACACGCGGCGAGGACCAGGATGGCGACGAGGCAGGAGCGACGCACACCCCCATTGTGCACGCCCCCCGGCGTCACCCGCGCGGGCGTCAACCCCTGTTTCCGCGATCAGCCCTTTCGGGCCTCCTCCACGTCGACGTCGACGAGGCCGCGGAAGCGGAGCAGGGCGATGGCGCCGAGCGCGACGGCGAACCAGAGGGTCGCCACGCGCACGATGAACGAGGCCGCCGTGGAGACCGCCGGGCTGACGTCGCGCAGCTGGCTGGCGATCTCGATCAGGCCCGCGTCGGTGACGCCGATCCCGCCGGGGCTGACGACCCCGGCGAGGGTGGAGATGGAGTAGCCGAAGGTAGCGAGCCCCAGCTCGAAGTCGTCGACGCCGAAGCCGCCGAACGCCAGCCAGTAGCCGGCGCACTCGCAGAACCAGGCGGCCGTCGCGAGGACCAGCCCGACCGCCAGCGCGCGGGCGCCCAGCAGGGTGCGCGACGACTCGATCATCTCCTCGATCTTCGGAGCGATCTTCGCCCCCACCGGCACCTTGCCGACCAGGCCGAGCACCGCCGCCGTCAGCGCCTGGCTCTGCAGGACCACGATCGCGCCGAGGCACAGCGCCGAGGTGACGATCAGGACCAGGGCCGGATCCACGCCGATGTCGGGCTTGTAGGCGGCGACGCCGACCGACGCGAGCAGGACGAGCCCCAGCAGATCACCCACCCGCTCGACGAACACGACCGGCGCGGAGGTCGCCATGGGCACGTCGTGCGCCTCCTTGAGGAGGTACGACTTGAGGAACTCGCCGACCTTGCCGGGCGTGATCGTCATCGCCAGGCCCGACAGGAAGATCGACAGCGAGCTGCCCAGGGGCACCCGGATGTCGAGCATCCGCAGGTAGATCTCCCAGCGCACGAACCGCAGCGCGTAGTTGGCAAGGCTCAGCGCGAGGAGCGCCGGCGCCAGCTCCCAGGCGAACGCGCCCAGCGCCCCCGCCACTTCGCTCCACTCGCTCCTCACCGCGAAGAACGCGTAGACCGCGGCGCCGATGGCCAGCGTGATCGCGAGCCCCTGGTTGAACCGGGAGCGAATCGTCGCCTTGCGGGTCACGTTCCCTCGCTCAGCCGCCAGGCGAGGATCTCGAGGCGGTCGTTGCCCCAGTACAGCTCGTCGCCCCAGAACAGGGACGGGGCCCCGAACGCGCCGCGCTCGACCGCCTCCGCCGTCACCTGCTTGAGCGTCTCCTTGACCGCCGGGTCGTCGGGCGCCGCGAACAGCTCGGCGACCAGGTCGCCCAGGCCGGCCTCCTCGATCGCCGAGGTCCAGGTGCCCGGGTCGTTCGGGTCGGCGCCCTCACCCCACAGGCGCCGGAAGAGGACGTGGGTCAGCCGCTCGGCGGCCTCGGCGTCGCGCCCCTCCAACCACACCAGCATGCGCTGGCCACGCAGGGTGTTGAACGGGAAGTGGGGCGACCAGGTCCAGGGCACGCCGTACCGTCGCGCCCAGGTCTCCAGGTCGGTCAGCATCCACCGGGCCTTGGCCGGCACGCTCGCCGGCATGTGGTTCCCCACCGACTTGAAGACGCCGCCCACCAGGAACGCGCGCAGGCGGACCGGCACCCCGGTCAGCTTCCGGAGGCGGTCGATCTGGGTCACCGCGAGGTAGGAGTACGGCGAGCCGAGGTCGTAGAACAGTTCGATGTGGTCGGGCATGGGCGTCAGAGGATGACCGGAAGCGGCTGATCCAGCAACACGGCCCGGGTCGAGAGCGTCGCCCGGCAGGCCAACACCTCGACGCCGGCGGCCGACGCGGCCCGCAGGGCGCCCCCCCAGTCGGGGTCGACGGCGTCCGCTGGAGCGACCCGATCGACGTCCCCCCGCAGGACGAGGTGCAGCAGCGCCGCCCGGTCCCCGGCCTGCACGGCAGCGGTCAGGTCGGCCAGGTGCTTGCGGCCCCGGGCCGTCGGCGCGTCCGGGAACAGGGCGGTGCGACCGTCGACCAACGTGACGTTCTTGACCTCGACCCAGCAGCGGCCGGGCCCCTCCAGGAGCAGGTCGGTGCGGCTGTCCCCGAGCCGCACCTCGCGGCGGATGGACTCGAACCCGGCGAGCTGCGGCACGACCCCGGCTCGCACCCCCTCCTCGGCCACCCGGTTGGCGCGGATCGGGTTGATGTCCAGGAGCGTGCCCCCCGTGACCTCCACCAGCTCCCAGGTCCAGGCGAGCTTCCGCTTCGGGTTGTCCGAGTGGCTCAGCCAGACGCGGCTGCCCGGGTCGGCGCACCCGGTCATCCGGCCGGTGTTCGACGTGTGGGCGATCACCACGGCGCCGTCCGCCAGGCGCACGTCGGCCAGGAAGCGCTTGTAGCGCCGGACGAGCACGCCCTCGGTCAGGTCGGGCAACCGCACGGCGGCGAGGGTAGCGGCGGCGAGCCGAAAACTCCTTGACCTGACGGTGATCAGTGTTTTAGATAACGAACGTTCGATAAAGAACAGGAGGCGAACCGATGCACCTGGGTCCCTGGAAGTACGCACTCGTCTATGTCATCCCCGCGGCGACCGTCGCCGGACTCCTCCTCGGCGGACCCTGGGTCTGGATGACCGCCGCGGTGGTGTTCGGGCTGGTCCCGCTGGGTGAGCTGCTCGTGGGCGGCTCGACCGCCAACCCGTCGGACGCCGAGGTGAAGCGCCTGTCGTCGGACCGCACGTACGACGCCGTCGTCTACGCGGCGGTGCCCGTGCAGGTGGCGCTGGTGGTGATGCTCCTTGTGATGGTGTCGCAGGGGGCGTTCGCCGGCGTGGAGCTGGCGGGGGCGATCGTCGCGGTCGGGCTCGGCTGCGGCGGCCTCGGCATCAACATCGGCCACGAGCTGGGCCACCGGCAGAAGAGGAGCGAGCAGATCCTCGCGAAGATCCTCCTGACGACGTCGCTCTACGCGCACTTCTTCATCGAGCACAACCGCGGCCACCACAGCCGGGTCGCCACGGACGAGGACCCGGCGTCGTCCCGTCGCGGCGAGTGGGTCTACCCCTTCTGGGTGCGCTCGATCGTCGGCGGCTGGATCAGCGCGTGGCGGCTGGAGGCGGACCGGCTGCGACGTCGGGGCGAGCGGGTCGTCTCCTGGCGCAACGAGATGCTCCGACTGCAGGCCATGCAGGCGGCCGTGGTGGTGACCGTGGGGCTGGCGTTCGGCCCGGTCGCGCTCGGCGCCTTCGCCGGGGCGGCGCTCATCGGCGCGCTGCTGCTGGAGACCGTGAACTACCTCGAGCACTACGGGCTGCGGCGTCAGCTCACCGCCCGCGGCACCTGGGAGCGGGTGCGGCCGATGCACTCCTGGAACAGCAACCACACGCTGGGCCGGCTGCTGCTGTTCGAGCTGACGCGCCACAGCGACCACCACGCCCACCCCAAGCGGAAGTACCCCGGGCTGCGCCACTTCGACGAGGCGCCGCAGCTACCGACGGGGTATCCCGGGATGATCCTCGTGGCCCTGGTTCCGCCGCTATTCTTCGCGGTGATGCACCCCCGCCTCGAGCACGCCCAGGCGAGCCCCGCCGCCGCCGCCGCCTGATGCCGAAGGTCGTCGACCACGACGCGCAGCGCGCCGAGCTGCTCGCGGGGGCGTTCGACCTGTTCGCGGATCGCGGCTACTCGGCGACTTCGGTGCGGGCCCTCGCGACGGGCCTCGGCGTCTCGACCGGCACGCTCTATCACTACTTCGGCGGCAAGGACGACATCTTCGAGCAGATGCTCGCCTGGCTCGGCCAGCGCGACGTGATGGCGGCGGTCTCGCAGCTGCCTCCGGACGCCGACACGCAGACCCGCGTCGAGCTCCTGTTCGGCTGGGTGCTCGCCAACACGACCTACCTGCGGCGCCTGCTCCTGCTCGCGCTGGACTACCAGCGGCACCGCCCCGACGAGGCCGGGCAGGACGTCGTGCGCGCGGTCAACAAGTACTACCGCGACGCCTTCGTCGAGCACTCCGGCGCCAAGAACGCGGACGCCGCCTGGAGCCTGGTGCTCGGCATGCTGGTCCACGGGCTGATGGACCCCGACGCGGCGGGGGAGATGGAGCACCTGGCGGCGCTGACGAAGCTGCTCAGCTGACCCGGGGAGCTACGGGTACTCCTCTGCGAGCAGCCCTTCGACCAGGGCGCGCATCTCCTCGACGTTGAACGAGTTGCGGATCATGCGCACCGTGCCGTCCTTGCCGACGACGACGTCCCGCGGGTACGGGTAGCCGACCCCGGGGGGGAAGGCGAGGCGACCGAGCGTCGCCTGGTCGGGGACGAGCGGGAACTGCACGCCCGTCTGGTCCAGGAACTCCTCCAGCAGCTCGGCGCTCTCGCCCTGGTGGATGCCGTAGACCAGCACTCCCTGGTCTGCGAACGGTCGGTGGATCTCGTGGTCGATGTCCGGAAACTCCAGACCGCAGATCGGTCAGAAGAGCGCGAAGTACGCGAGCACGAGCACGTGGCCCCGGAGATTCTCGAGGTCCTCCTGCCCGGTCGGGTCCAGCCACGCGAAGTCCTGGGTGAGGGGGTCGCCGACGTCGATCCGGTCCGAGGGAAACGCGACGATGTGGATCTGGGTCGTCGCCTGGCTGGGATCCGGGTCGTTGGAGACGATCTCCAACCGGTGGCTGCCCGGCGGCGCGGGCGGCGTGAACGTCAGCGTCAGCTCCGCCTCGCTGTGGGCGGGGATGCTGAGGGAGGTCGGCTCCACCGCGAACGCCCCATCGCTGGTCGACACCTCGTCGATGCGCAGCACGACCGGTCCGCGGTTGAGGATCGTCACCGTCTGCGAGCCGCCCTCCTCGCCGTCGAACGCGAACAGGTCCTCGGTCAGCCAGATGTCCGGCGCCACCGGACCCGGCTGGAAGTCGAGCACGTGCACGCCCTCCCACTCGGCGACGGTGAGCAGCCCGTCGAGCATCGCCACCCCCAGGTCCTGCTCGAACTCCAGGCGCGACAGGATTCGCTCGGTCGCGAGCAGCTCCAGGGAGTGCCGGTCCCGGATCTGGACGTGGGACCAGGCCGCGATGGCGACGACGTCACCCTCAGCGTGCACCGCCTGGACCGAACCCTCGGGACGCACATCCGCGACGGACGCCGGCGCGGCGGGGTCGCTGACGTCGAACACCTGCATGCCCCGGGAGCCGAGCGCCACGTAGACGCGGTCCTCCAGGACGAACAGGTCGCGCGGCTTGGCCAGCGTCTCAGCCTCACCGATCGGCTCGGGGTGCTCCCGGTCGGTCACGTCCAGCACGACGAGCCGGTCTTCGTCGATGACGTAGAGCCGGTCGTCGACGACCTGCAGCTTCAGCGCATTCTCGAACCCGCCCACCTGGGCGAGGAGCCCCGGCCGACCGCCGTCCCCGGTCTCGTAGATCCGCACTCCGCCCTCGTGAGCGGCGGCGTACAGCGTGCTGTCCTGCCAGTCGAGCCCCTCGAACTGCACCGACGGGTCTTCGATCGAGTGGTTGAGGTCCAGGGACTCGCCGTCGGGGGAGATGTAGTGGGTCTGCAGCGAGGGCATGCTGACCCAGCTGTCCCCGTGGTGGGCCAGGTACAGGACCTTGGTCCCGTCCGGCAGGATCGGCCCGAAGGCCATCCGCTGGCAGCGGCCGGAGGAGCCGCCGATGAACTCGCCGCTCCCGGGCTCGGACAGCTTCGAGACGCGCACGCCGAAGCCGCCGCACGCGGCGACGTGCGCGCCGTCGTACTCGACGTCGACCGCCTCGGCGCCGCTCGCGCTGCCGACGTACAGGAGGTTGTCGCCGACCCGGACCCGGTCGACGGTGTCGGGCGCGGTGGGGCCGCCGGCGGCATCGTCGTCATCGTCCACGCCCGGATCGGGCGACGGCGGCGGGACCGCGGCCCCCGGACCGGCGCACGACGACATCAGCGCGGCGAACGCCGCGAAGAGAAGAGCAGCGCTGAAGCGAACCATCACAAAGGTCCGGTCCACCCGGCCTCGCCAGCGTTACGGCACCCCCGGCACGGACGAGGCCGGGTTGCCCTCAGTAGGGCCGGACGACCTCCACGGACTTCACGGAGTACTCCCGGACGTCGATGTCCAGCTCGATGGCCCGCAGACAAAGAGGGCAATCCTCGATGTAGTGCTGATGACCGGCGAAGGTGTCGATGAACACGGTCACGTGGTGCCCGCAGACGGGGCACACGAGGACGTGTGAGGACATCTCTCCGAGGTCGGGCCAATCGACGAGCCTGGGCATCGACTCGCTCCGGGCGGTGGACCACTCGACGCCAGAGTCGATGACTGCGGCCAAGACGCACCTCCCAAGACCGCACAGCAACGTAAACCCTTACAAATAAAGGGCTTAGTCGGGCGCGACCAAGATCACGCTACCCCCGGTTCGGCCAGTCACCAAGTCAAATTCGGGCAAAGAAGTGCACGGTGTCCTGCCGTCCGGCACCGTCCGTGAGTGTCCGGCGACTCACGGACACTCACGGACACTCACGGACACCCTCCGGGGGCGGATGGGAGGACGTCGAGCCGGGGCGATCCTGGCCCGGGCCTTGCGAGGTGCGGAGGCATGGCTCATCCCGACTCCTCCGCCGTTCCGTCCTTGAAGCTCGTCGTCCGGCCGACTACGTTGCCGCCGTTCCCCGCTGTGACCGCGCCCTCCGCCGAAGCTGCTCCGCCCGCCCCGCCTCCGCCCGAGCTCGAGGACGATCCGTCGCGCCTCGATGACGCGCCGGAGGAGCAGCCCAGCGACGTGGATCGCGCGCGGCTGCTCGACCTGCTGCGGGATCGCTTCGGACACGACGCCTTCCGACCCGGCCAGGAGCCGGTCATCACCCACGTCGCGGCGGGACGCGACGCGCTCGCGGTCATGCCGACCGGCGCCGGCAAGTCGCTCTGCTACCAGCTCCCGGCGCTGTACCGCGGCGGCACGGCGGTGGTGGTCTCCCCGCTCATCGCGCTGATGAAGGACCAGGTCGACGCGCTGGTCCAGCTCGACATCCCGGTCACCTTCATCAACTCCAGCATCTCCCCCGACGAGCGGGAGGAGCGCATGCGCCGCGTGCTCGCGGGCGAGATCAAGCTGCTGTACGTCGCGCCCGAGCGGTTCCGCGGCGGTTCGTTCGCGCGCCGGCTTTCCCGCGCCGACATCAGCCTGTTCGTCGTCGACGAGGCGCATTGCCTGTCCCAGTGGGGGCACGACTTCCGGCCGGACTACCTGCGGCTGGGGGACGTCCGCCACGAGCTCGGCGACCCGCCGACGATCGCCTGCACGGCGACGGCGACCGCCAAGGTCCGGGACGACATCCTCGCGACGCTGGAGCTGCGGGACCCCGGCGTCTTCGTCACCGGGTTCGACCGGACCAACCTGCGCCTCGGCGTCGTTCCCGCCCGCAACCGGGGGGACAAGGAGGACGCGCTGCTCCAGGAGCTGGGCCGGATGGGGCGCCCGGCCCTCGTCTACTGCGCCACGCGCAAGTCGGTCACGCAGGTCAGCAACCTCATCCGGTCCCACGGTGAGCGGGTGCTCGCCTACCACGCCGGCCTGATGCCGGACGAACGCACCCGGATCCAGAACAGCTTCATGGGGGGCCGGGTTCCGGTGGTGGTCGCGACCAACGCGTTCGGCATGGGCATCGACAAGGAGGACATCCGCGCCGTCGTGCACTACGACATCCCGCGCACGATCGAGGCCTACTACCAGGAGATCGGCCGGGCCGGCCGCGACGGGCGACCGGCGGACATCACGCTGCTGTACCGGGTCGGCGACCGTCGCATCCAGGAGTTCTTCATCGACAACGCCCACCCGCCGGAGTGGGCCGTGATCGGCACCTGGCAGGCCCTGGACGAGGTCGGACCGACCAGCGTGTTCCTGTCCCACCGGGCGATCGCCGAGCAGCTCGGGAACGGCGCCACCGACCGCATGGTGGGCGCCTCGATGGTGGTCCTGGAGCGGGAAGGGTGGCTCCGGCGGCTCCCCGTGCGGGAGGGGCTCACGCACCTGACGTTCCTGCCGGAGGAGCCCCACGCGGCCCCCCAGCGGGACGGCCTGCCGCGGGACCTGTGGCAGCACCTCGCCGCGCTCCGGGAGCGCGGTGGGCACCCGGTCGAGCTGGACCGCTACGGCGCTCCGCCGGCCCGGGGCACGGACGAGTTCTTCGACTCTGTCGGCGCGGCGGGACAGGCCGGCCTGTTCGGGTCACGCGGGTTGCCCGACCACATCCCGGTCCACCTGCCGACCCTGGCGTCGGAGCTGGAGGCCGCTCGGGACCGGCTGGGGGGCGCGCTGCGACGGCTGGAGTCGGTCGGCCTCGTCCGTGTCGAGCACGGCGACCGGTGCAGCGGCGCCAAGCTGCTGCGCAAGGGCCAGCCGTTCGACCTGGACTTCGCCCCGCTTCGCAAGCGACGCAACCACGAGCTGAGCAAGCTCGACCGCATGATCGGCTTCGCCGAGGAGGAGGGCTGCCGCCGGCGGGCCATCCTCGGTTACTTCGGCGAGACCCCGGACTGGGAGACGTGCGGCACCTGCGACGAGTGCAAGCGCGGGGGCGGCGCCGCCGCCCTGCCGGAGCCGCTGGTCGGTGAGGCGGAGACCATCGCCCGCAAGGCGCTCGCGTGCGTCGCCCGGATGGGCGATGGACACTCCGCCGGGATGGTCTCCAAGGTCCTCACCGGCAGCTCGGCCAAGAACATCAAGCTGATGGGCTTCGACAAGCTGTCGACCCACGGCCTGCTCAGCAGCCTGACGCAGGACGAGGTGGGGGAGGTGCTCAAGGCTCTCGTCCGGTGCGGCTGCCTCGTGCAGACCGAGGTCCGGCGTCAGATCGGCGGCTACGACCGCAGCTACAAGGTCCTGAACCTGTCGCCGCTGGGCGGACGGGTGATGCGCCAGAAGGAGCCCGACTTCTCGATGGCGTTCCCCGAGGTCGGCCCGATGCGGCGGCGGAGCGCCGCCCGGGCGCGGATGCGCAAGGACATCGCGACGGGGGGGGGCGACGTGCTCGACACCACCCAGCGGGCGGTGTTCGACAAGCTGCGGGAGGTGCGATCGGCCCTCGCCCGGGACGAGGACGTGCCGGCGTACACGATGGGCAGCAACCGCCTGCTCCGCGAGATCGCTCGGAACCTGCCCGCGGATCGAGCCGAGATGCTCGCCCTCAACGGCTGCGGAGAGCGCATGTTCGACAAGATCGGGCAGCCGTTCCTCGACGTGGTGGAAGCCTTCTCGGACGACGGCTGAGCGATGCGGGAGCAGGACCTCAGCGCGGGCCTCGACTGGCTGGCCGATCGGGGCCTGAACCTGGCCGCGGTCCTCCGGACCGACGAGACCCTCGACGCGGCGCCACGGCTGGCCGCCGAGCTGGATCGGTTCCCGTCGCTGCTGATCGTCGGCTCCACCGGCCGGGCGATGTGGCGCAGCATCCAGGAGCGCGGCTTCGCCGAGCGGCCCGACCCGGTGGACGAGCACGCGCTGGCGGCCCTCCAGGGGTTCATCGAGCGCTTCACCAGCGGCGTCGCGGCCCGCATCGCGTGGCCCGATCCGGCCGCGTCGGGCGAGGTCCCGGTGAGCCTGCTGGGCCGGCTCGCGGGCTGGTCGCACCGCTCTCCGATGGGGCTGGGGGTGCACCCCCGCCACGGCCTCTGGACGGCCTACCGGGGGGTCATCCTGCTCGGCGCCCCGTTCGCGGCTCGGGTGGAGCCGGCGTCGGAGCCCCCCTGCGACGCCTGCGTCGACCGGCCGTGCATCCCCGCCTGCCCCTCCGGCGCGGTGGGGGGCGCCGACGGGCTCGCCGTCGTCACCTGCTTCGACGAGCGGACCCGGCCGGACAGCGGCTGCGCCGACGGCTGCCTCGCCCGGGCCGCCTGCCCCGTGGGGCCGGACAGCGCCTACGGCGCTGCGCAGATCGCCCACCACCAGCGCTCCGCGACGGCCAGCCTCGCCCGGTGGTTGGACCGGGACGCTCCGCCCCGGCCGCCGCCGGAGTGGACCCGGCCCGAAGGCGACGCGCCGTGAGCAGCTTCTCCCGCACGACGGCCAACGCGATGGTCTCGCCGGTCGTCACGCACCTGCACCTGCTCCGGCACGGTCGGGTAGACGTCGGCCCTCGGCGGCTCTGCTACGGCTGGTCCGACGTGCCGCTGTCGGAGGTCGGCCGCGCCGAGGCGGATCGTCTGCTGACCTACGCCCGGACCCACCTCCCCCGGCCGGACGGGGTGCTCAGCTCCGACCTGCGCCGGTGCCTGGACCTCGCCGAGCCGCTCGCCGAGGCGCTGGAGGTCCCCCTGATCGTCACCGACGCCCTGCGCGAGCAGCACATGGGCAGCTGGGAGGGGGTCGCGTGGGACGACCTGCAGGCCCGGCACGACACCGCGGTCAACGACTACTGGGACGACTACCTGAATGCCCGGCCGCCCGGCGGCGAGTCCTACGCCGACGCGGCGGATCGGGTCGCGAGGTGGTGGCACGCCGAGCACGCCACCCTGGAGGGGCGGCGCTGGTTCCTCGTCGGCCACGTCGGCGCGATCCGGGCCCTGTGCTGTCACCTGCTGGGGGTGCCCACGTCCGAGGCGCTCCGCTTCGCCCCCGCCCACGGCAGCCACAGCCACCTCCTGCACGCGGAGGCCGGCACGGTGATGCAGACCTTCGGCGAGGTGCCGGGCGGCTCGGCCGGCGCCGAGCAGTACACCGCGGGCTCGGTCGATCGGGCCGACGTACGGCGAATCGCGCTGTCCGGGAGCGCGGGGACGGGGAAGTCGACCCTCGGGCGGCGGCTGGCCGCCGAGCTCGGCGTGCCGTTCATCGAAGAGGGCATGCGCAAGCGGCTGGAGGCGGGGCTGGACGTGCACAGCATGAGCGCGGAGGAGCACCGGGACGTGCTCGACGAGCTCTGGGAGGAGCAGATCGCCCTGGAGGACGAGGCGACGCGGACGGCCGGGGGCTTCATCGCGGACCGCTCGTCGGTCGACTTCGCCGCGTTCGGGCTGCTGTTCCACAGCCACATGAACGCCTGGTGCGAGGAGCGCATCCCGCGCTGGCTCGAGGCCGCGGCGCGCTACGACCGGGTCCTGCTCCTACCCTGGGGCGTGCTGCCGCTGCAGGCCGACGGCCTGCGGTCGACCAACCGGTGGTTCCAGCGACGGTTCCAGGCGACGGTCGAGGGGCTCCTGGATCGCGAGCTCGACCCGGGCAAGCTGTGGCGCATGCCCGGTCTGACGGAGCTGGACGCGCGCTTCGACTGGGTGCTGCAGCGCGTGCGCCGCGGTCGAGATCACTCCCTCAGCAGCGGCTGACCGTCCACCACCCGGAGCACCTCGACAGGCTCGGTCGAGCAGTCCCCGGTGAGGCCACACGTCAACACGCCGCTCAGTCCGGGCCGGAGTCGGATCGCGCCGACCTCCTCGCGCACCGCCTCCAGCTCGATCCACAGCGCCCCGTCCGGCCGATCCTCGGACGCCTCCTCCAGGGCATCGAGCATCACCTCGGCTGCGTCCCAGGCGTGCGCGTGGAACGGCGCGACCGGGGGGGCGCCGTGCAGGTCGGTCCAGGCGCCCACCAGGTCGGGGTAGGCGAACGGGTCTCGGGTGTCGGCCCACCGGGTGATGAACGCGCCCTCGGCGGCGTCGGCGCCGAGGAAGTCGACGTGCAGCAGGTTGTCCGGTCCCCCGACCCAGGGAGCCGTGACGGCCCCCGCCTCGACCGCGGCGTCCGCCGGCGACAGCGCCAGGTACAGCAGGTCGGGCGCGTCGGACCACGGCAGCACGTCGTGCACGGCCGCCTCCATCGCGAGGCCGTACGTCGAGCCGTCGTGCACCACGGCCGCCGACTCGGCCCCCTCGATGTCCCTCAGGTAGCCGGCGAGGCGCCGGGCCTGTCGGGCGTCGTTCCCGGCGACCCGGAAGTAGCCCGGGGAGCGCACCGCGGGATCGGCCAGGTCCGGGTGCGTGTTCGACGGGGAGATCATCGTCAGCCCCGCCTCGCTGATGATCGGGGCCGCGGTCAGCGCGGCGACGGAGCAGGTGGTGCCGACCACGCCGGCGACCCCGTCGAGGAGCACCAGCGTCTGGGCCGCGCCGACGGAAGCGTCCGCGTCGCACCGGGCGTCGACCGGGTGGATCTCCCACCCGTGACCGTGCAGCGGATCCCGCCGGGAACTGGCGAGCTGCGCCGCCTCGACCGTCTCCCGGGCGACGTCGCCGACGAGGCCTTCGCTGCCGATGCCGACGGCGAGGCCGATGACGACGGGCTCGCCGCGCGGGATCTCCATCCACCCGTCGGGAGCCGAGCGGAAGCACCCGACCAGGGCGAGCGCCACCAGAGGCGTCATCCGGGTCACCCCCGCACCCTACCCGGCGGATAGGCTGTGCACGTGACCACCGATGTGTCCCCGCGCCGCTCCCGGCTCTTCGACGGCCTGGTCGTCTACTACGGCCTCTGGCAGGTGGGCCACATGCTGTTCAACGTCGTCGCGGCGGCCACCGGCACCGACTCCGCCCGCGCGGTGCTCGGCGACGGCATGAGCGACGAGGAGTGGCGGACGGTGATCGTCAGCGGCTACGTCGACTTCTTCTTCGCGTCACCCGTCGGCGTCGCCTTCGCCGTCGGCTGGCGCCGGGGGCGGGCCTGGGCCCTGACCGCCGGCGCCGCCTCGATCACGGCGGCCCTCAGCACCGCGATCTTCGTCTACTGGCTGCAGTTCGTGTTCGTCGGCCGGCTTCAGCTCGACGCCCTCGGGGCGGCGGGCCTGGCCACGTTCGTGCCGGTCCTCGTCCTCGCCGCGCTCCTCCCGGGCCAGCTCCGCTCTTCCGCCGCGGCCGGCTGAGCACGATCCGACCACAAGCCTCGCGCGCGACGACCGATAGGAAGAACCGATGTACCAGTGCGTGCGGGACGGGCCAGGACGGCCCGACCGCCAGGGAGGTTCGCCATGACCCTCATCCCGGGAGCCGGGATGGGGGCCGCCGCGAAGTACCTCTCCTGGCACCAACGCCTCCGACGTCGCCTGTTGCCCCAGGTGGCGTCGGGTCGGTCCGTTCTACGCGCGGGCGACGACCCGGCGCGCCTGGCGATCAACAGCGGCCTGTCCACCCGCATCCGCAGCCGGGGGGCCGCCATCCGCAACGCCGAGGACGCGCTGTCGGCCCTGCAGACGGCGGACGGAGGGCTCGCGCAGATCTCCAGCACCCTCTCCCGGGTCCGGGAGCTCGCGGTCGCGGCGGCGAGCGAGGTGCACGCCGAGGTCGACCGGGTGGCGCTCGCCTCGGAGGCCGGCGCCCTGCTCACCGAGATCGACCGGGTCGCCGGCGCGACCAACTGGAACGGAGCGGACCTGCTGTCCCAGGTCCACCTCGACATCGGCTTCGTCATCGACGCGTCGGGCTCCATGGGAGGTGAGCTGGCCCAGGTCGTGGCCTCGATCGACGACATGGTCCAGGCGTTCCAGGACGGGGGCGTGGACGCAGAGTTCGGCCTGGCGCGCGCCCGGAACACGCTCGACTTCGCCGACGGCGTCGTGCTCGCGTCGGACATCGGCTCGGCGGGCTTCTCGGCCGCCCTCGCCGGGACGCCGATCGCGGGCGGCGCGATGGACCCCTACTCGGCGCTGCTCAACGCCAGCGGCGCCAATGACTTCAACGGCGACGGCGACGACTTCACCTGGAGGGACGAGACCGCGTCACACATCATCTTCGTGACCGACACCGGCCAGGAGACGGTGCTGACGCCGGGCAACCCGTCCCAGAGCGCGGTCGCGGCCGACCTCGCGGCGGCCGGCGTGGGCGTGCACGTCATCGCGCCGACGAGCCGGTTCGCGACGTTCAGCCAGATCGCTTCGCTCACGGGTGGTGGGCTGTACGACATCGGCAACAGCAGCGGCAGCAACATCCCGACGGCCCTCGACGAGATCACCGAGTCGCTCCTCGGCACCGCGGTCAGCGAAGCGGTGCTGCCGCTGACCGTCCAGCTCGACATCGACGGCGACGCCAGCTCCGAGCTCGACCTCGAGGTCGCCCTGGACGCGTCCCGCGTCGGCCTCGGCCTGACCGGCCTGAGCCTGCTCTCCGCAGGCGACGCCGGGGACGCCATCGACACCATCGACGCCGCCATCGACACGGTGAACTCTCACCGCGCGACGATCGGCGCCAAGACCAACCGGATCGGCTACGCCATGGGCAACCTGCACTCCATGCAGGTCAACGAGACCGCGTCGCTGTCCCGGAGCCAGGACCTCGACATCGCCGAGGCGAGCGCTGAGCTCGCCCGGGTGGACATCCTGCAACAGGCGACGATCGACCTGATGGCCCGCGCACAGGCGACGCAACGCGAACTCGCGCGTCGCATGTACAGCTCGCTCGGCACCTGACTATCCTCGGCCGATGGCCGTGTCCCCAGACCGCGCGGACGAGTCCGAGCTGCCGCTGGTCTTCGGTCGGTACACGCTCCTGCGCCTCCTCGGCGAAGGCGGCATGGGCCGGGTCTTCGAGGCTCGGCTCGAGGGGCCGTCGGGCTTCCGCAAGACCGTCGCCCTGAAGGTCATCCGCAGCGTGGTCGCCGACGACTCCCCGAAGGTCCGGGAGGCGATCGTCAAGGAGGCCCGCGTCGGCGGCCTCCTGCAGCACCCCAACATCGTCGACATCTACGACTTCGGCGTGACCGACGGGCAGCCCTGGGTCGCCATGGAGCTGGTCGCCGGAGAGGGCCTCGAGCGGACGATCGCCCGAGAGGCGCCGATGGAGACGACCCGGGCGCTGCGGATCGCGATCGAGGTCGCCCGTGGCTTGCAGCACGTGCACGAGCTGGAGGTCGACGGGCGGCCCGCCGGCCTCGTGCACCGCGATCTGAAGCCCGCCAACGTGCTGCTGGGGCAGCACGGTCAGGTCAAGATCTCCGACTTCGGGCTGGCCCGGGCGGCCGAAGGCGACGGCATCACCTCGACGGGCACCCAGAGCATCCGCGGCACCCCCGCCTACATGTCCCCCGAGCAGGCCAAGGTCGAGCCCCTGGATGGGCGCTCCGACCTGTTCTCGCTCGGCGCGATCCTGTTCGAGATGCTCAGCGGCGAGCGGCTGCTCCAGGGGGGCAGCGTCATCGAGCTGATGATGGCGCTCCTGCGCGTGGAGGACCGCGTCGCCGAGCTGCCCGAGCGGTTCGGGCGGGTGCCGGGCCTCGCCGAGCTGCTGAGCGGCTGCCTGCGCGCGTCCCCGGAGGACCGGGTGGGCGGCGCGGCCACCTTCGCGGCGGCCGCTCGAGGGGTGCTGGGAGCGCTGGAGTGGTCGGCGACCGAGGAGTCCGGGGCGCTGACGGGCTCGACCACCGCGACGGCGCTCACCCTCGACGGGTCGCCGGTCCAGCCCCTCGCGCCCGGCGGACCGACCGGTGAGATCTCCGACGACTCGACCAGCTTCGTGGGCCGCGCCGAAGACCTGCGTGGCCTCGCCCGGCTGCTCGACGACGGAGCGCGGCTGATCTGCGTCGTCGGCCCTGGCGGCACCGGCAAGACCCGGCTGGTGCGCCGGTTCGCCGCGGCCCACGGCTCCGGCCACGACGGCGGCGCCTGGTTCATCGACCTGAGCGAAGCGACCTCCCTGGACGGCGTCTGCGCCGCGGCCGCGCGGGGCCTCGGGATCCACCTCCCGGCCGGGGAAGCGATCGAACGGATCGGCGCGGCCATCGCGGGGCGGGGCCGCTGCCTGGTGCTCCTCGACAACTTCGAGCAGGTGCGCGACGAGGCGCCCGCGACCCTGGCGTCGTGGGTCGAGCGCTGCCCCGACGCGACCTTCGTGGTGACCAGCCGGCAGGTCCTGCAGCTCAGCGGTGAGCGGGTCCACCGGCTCGGCCCCCTGGGCACGCCCATCCTGCCCCGCGGCGGAGACCTGACCGCCGAGGCGGTACAGACGCTGGCCGGCAACGAGTCGGTCGCGCTGTTCCTGCAGCGGGCGCGGGAGGCGCGGCCCGGGTTCGAGCTGACGGGCGAGAACGCCCGGGACGTCGCCCGCCTCGTCGCCGAGCTGGACGGGATCCCGCTGGCGATCGAGCTGGCCGCGGCCCGCGTCCGGGTGATGACGCCGTCGCGCATCCTCGAGCGGCTCCCCCGGCGGTTCGACCTGCTCACCACCGGCTGGCAGGACGCCACCCAGCGCCAGGCGACGCTGCGGGCGACCATCGACTGGTCCTGGGAGCTGCTGTCGCCGGCCGAGCAGGAGGCGCTCGCCTGTTGCTCCGTGTTCCGGGGCGGGTTCGACCTGGACGCCGCCGAGGCGGTCATCGACCTGAGCGGCTACGCCGCCGCGCCGTGGACGGTCGACGTCATCCAGACGCTGCAGGACAAGAGCCTGCTCCGGGTCTACGAGCCGCCCGAGGCGCCGGGCGACCTGCGCTTCGACACCTACCTGTCGATCCGCGAGTACGCGGCCGAGAAGCTGGCCGACCCCGACGCCATCACCCGCGGCAACGGCCGACGCGGCAGCGGACCCGCCGCGGTGGCGGCGGCCGAGCGGCGCCACGCCGCCTGGTACGCGAGATCCGGAGCGCCCGATGAGCTCAGCCGACTCCGCCGACGGGGCGGCGCACGCCGACGACGACTGCTCAGCCTGGAGCTGGAGAACCTGGTCGCCGCGAGCCGCCGGGCGGCCAGCGCGCAGCTGCCCGATGAAGCCGTGGGGGCCACCCTGGCCGCCGCCGCGCTGCTCATGCTGACCGGCCCGCTGGACGCGTTGGTGCGCCTCCTGGACGACGTGGGCGCGACCGAGAACCTGTCCGACGCCGACCGACTGAGCCTCGGCGTCGCGCTCGCCGACGCGCTGCGGGCGCTGGGGGACGCCGCCCGGTGCGACGAGGTGGTCCGAGCGACGCTGCCGTTGGCCGAGGCGAAGGGGGACGACCGCGCGCTCGGTGGCCTGCTCACGGCCCGCGCCCGGAGCCGGCTGGGAGATCGCAAGGGCTTCGACCTCCACGGCCAGCTGGACGAGGCGAAGGCCGCGTTCCTGCGAGCGGGCGACGTCAACGGCGAAGCGATGGTCCTGGGGCTGCTCGGGACCGAGCAGTCGATGGACGGCAACAACGCGCAGGCCCGCCCGCTCCTGGAGCGGTCGCTCGTGCTCCTCAAGGAGGTCGGCGACAGCTACTTCGAGGCGGTGGTCCTGATCAACCTCGGCATCACCTACAAGGAGCTCGGGCTGAACTCCCTGGAGCGGGCCACCCTCCACGAGGCCCACCGGCTGTCCCAGGAGATCGGTTACCTCCGCGGCGAGGAGGTCTCGCTCATGAACCTCGGGGTCGGCGCCCAGGAGCGGGGCGAGCTGCAGGAGGCCGAGCGGCTCTACCTGCGGTCCATCGAGCTGAACCGCCGACTCGGCAACGTCTACTGGCTCGGCCACTCGCTCGGCAACCTGGGCGACGTTCGCCGCGCCCTCGGCCGTCCCGACGCGGCCGAAGAGCACCTGCTCGAGTCGCTGAGGCTGACGAAGGAGAGCGGAGACGCTCGTCACGAGTGCGGCGTGCTCTGCGAGCTCGCCCAGCTCCACCTCGCGGTGGGGCGGGTGGCCGAGGCGCGGGAGACGGCGGTCGAGGCCCTCGAGCAGTCGCGGGAGCTCGGCCTGGCCCGCCTCACCTCTCTCGCCCTGTGCATCCTGGCCGAGGTCCACCTCCTCCTCGGGGACCTCGACGCGGCGACGGGCAGCGTCGAGGAGGCGCTCGTGCGGGCCCGGGAGCTCGACGAGCGCCGCCACGAAGGGCTCGCCCAGGCGATGCGAGGGCGCGTGCAGGCGGCTCGAGGGGAGCAGCAGGACGCGGCGCGGAGCTTCGAGGAGGCCGACCGCATCTTGAGGGGCGCTCGGGACCTGTTCAGCCTGGGCCGGATGCTGGCCTGGCGGACGGCCGTGGAGGAGCGGACCGAGGCCAACCGGCTGCTCGACGAGGCGCGGGAGCTGGCGCGGGGGCTGGGGGTGGGTCCGCGTTCGGACCTCACGCTCGCGATCGTGCAGGCGGAGGAGCAGCTCGCGGCGAAGCCTACGGACAGATGACGGAGACGTAGCTGACGAAGCCGGGCATCACGTAGACCTCGGCGGTGCCCGCGCGCTCACCCATCCAGCCGGTCATCGGCAGGCAGCCGGCGTCGCCCGACGCGCTCCGCAGCGTCACCTGGCGGACACCGGCGGGGACGTCCAGCTGCATCGCCACGCCCGACACGCTCATCGCGTCCTGCGAGGGATCCAGCTGGCCGCCCTCGTCGGCGTACCAGGTGGGCGCGTCACCCGAGGCCAGGGCGCCTTCGACGGAGCTCATGCTCAGGTCCGCCCGGAGCGCGCCGGCCGCCTGGATGTGGATCACGCCGCCGCCCGCCGACAGGGAGCCGCGCGCGGCGCGGACCTGCTCCTGCAGCTCGGAGGTCGGCGTCATCGGCAGGTCCCAGCGAACGGAGGACGAGACGCCCATGGACTCGAACGAGTGGAGGGCGTTGGCGTAGCCCTCGGCCCGCACCATCACGAGGACCACGTCGTCCGCGGCGCCGCCGACGATCGAGCCGCTGCTGACGCGGAGGTCGAAGCGACCCTCCAGGTCGGACGTCGCGCAGCCGTCGTCCGCCGCGATGAGCGGGCAGACCTCGGCGTGGGACAGGAGCATGCCGGTCGCCTCGTCGTGCACGGAGCCCTCGATCTGGACGGCCGAGGAGGCGACCGGGCAGGCGCCCTCGCACGTCCAGTCTTCGAGGGGGACGGGGCCGAGGCTCCCGTCGGTCATGCAGCCGGCGAGGACGGACGTGGCGAGCAGGGCGGCGGCGGACAGAGCTGCGGTGCGGGACATGAATCCTCCGGGTCGGTTCGTCCCCGGTTCTTCGCAACCGGCGTGCCAACTCCTGGACAGGCTCCGCGTCAGCCGTTCTCGGTCCTCCCCCGGGCCCGAAGAGGGGGTGAGGGAGGGCTGGGGACACGTCCGCGGACGTCCGCCGCCAACGCCTCGCCCCCCCCCCCCAGGGTTATAGATAACGGGGGATGTAGACCGCCAAACCC
>CAYQEG010000046.1:0-19955 GCA_964416435.1 uncultured Rickettsiales bacterium | reverse complement strand
GGCCCCCGGGGGGCGTTTTGGGGGGGTGGGTTTGGGGGGGTTCCTGGCGGGGGTCGGCGGGGGTACACGTCGTCGACCCCCGCCCGCTTGGTTAGACTTCCCGGTGGATGGAGACCGACTTCCCCCAGGTGCCCCGCACGATCGACCTGGCCGGCTGCCGGGTGGACTTCGGCGCGCGCACGGCTCGCTGGCCGGACGGCGACCGCAGCCTGACGCCGACCGAGACGAAGCTCCTGGCGTACCTCGTCTCGATGGACGGGCGGGTCGTCTCCCAGCGGGACCTGCTCCGCGAGGTCTGGGGATACCGCGGGGGGGTCGTCAGCCGAACGGTCAAGACCACCATGGGGCGCCTGCGGGCGAAGGTGGAGCGGGACCCGGGCCAGCCCGACCACCTGCTCACCGTCGTCGGCGCCGGCTATCGCTTCGAGCCGGGCGACCCCCGCCCGAGCGAGGCGACCGTCGACGACGTCGTCCCGACCGAGGCGGCGCCGACCCGCGTCGACCTCCCCGAACCCCGGGGCCCGGTCGTCGGACGAGCAGCCGCGGTCGATGAAATCACCGCTCGACTCACGGGCGCCTCGCCCCTGGTGACCGTCACCGGGCCGGCCGGGGTCGGCAAGTCGACGGTGGCCCTGGAGGCCGCGCGGCGGCTCGCGGAGGGAGGCGACCTCGACCAGGTCCAGTGGTGCGAGCTGGGCACCTGCGTCGACGAGGGGGACGTCGTCCGCACCATCGCCGCCCGACTGGGGCTCGAGCTGGTCGACGAGCGGCGGTCGTCCCTCGCCGATGCGCTCCCGGGCCGCGGCCGCGTGCTCCTCGTCCTCGACGACGCCGAGCGCGCCATCCAGGCCACCCGTGACATCACGGAGACCCTGCTGGCGCGGTGCTCGGACGCGCGCCTGCTCGTCACGAGCCGCGAGGTGCTCGGTCTGCCGGCGGAGCCCACAAACGACCTCCAGCCCCTGGGGCCCGAGCCGGCTACGACCCTGTTCACGCTGCGGGCCGGCGAGGACGCCTTGCCCGGCTACGCCGAGCCGGACCGCCTGGGTCCCGTCCTCGAGCGGCTCGACGGGCTCCCCCTGGCCATCGAGCTCGCCGCCTCCTGGGCCTCCTTCCTGTCCCCCGAGGACCTCGCGAGCCGCCTCGACCACCAACTGGACCTCCTGGAGTCGGGCCGGGCCAGCCTGCGCGCGACGATCGCGTCGTCCTGGGCGCTGCTGAGCGACCGCGAACGGGCCGCTGCGATCCAGCTCTCCGTGTTCGCGGGGGCGGCCCCCGTGGACGCGATCGACTCGGTCATCGAGCTGCCCGACGGTTCGCCCCCGCTCGCCGCCGTGCGGCGCCTCTGCCAGCGCTCCCTCGCGCGTCGGGTCGACCCGCCAGGAGGGCCGGGGACGGGATCGCCGTGGATCCGGCTGTACGAGTCGGTGAAGCAGTTCGCCCTCGAACAGGAGCCGGACCCGGGCGCGACCCGCCGGCACGTCGCGTGGTGCGCCTGGCTGGGCGACCCCGACGCCCTGGAGGCGCTCGACGCCCTGGGCGGCGTCTCGGCGCTGGACGCCCTCTCCGCGGCGCGAGCCGACCTGGAGGTGGCGACCCCGGCCGCCCTGGACGCCGGGGACGTCGCCGGCGCCGCCGCCTGTCTCCGCGCGCTGCTCGCGATCGCGCGACTGCGCGGTCCGGTGCTCGGGTGGCCGGACCTGTACGACCGAACGATGGGCGCGGAGATGCCGCCCGACCTGAGGGTCCCGCTGCTTCGGGACCGGGCCGGCGCGCTGATCAGCGCCGGACACATCACCTCCGCCGGCAAGCTGCTGGACGAGGCCGACCGCCTCCGCGACCACGTCTCGGCCGGCGACCAGACCGAGCTGCTGCGCCTGCGGGCGATGCTGCAGCTGCGCGTAGACATCACCGCCGGGCTCGAGTCCGCCCGCGCGGCCGGCCGCCACGCGGAGGCCGGCGGCTCGCTCATCGACCGGGCACGGTGCGCCGCCACGCTAGGCGCGCTGCTGCAGGCCGGCGGCCGTGAGCACGACGCTCACGCTCAGTTGACGGAGGCGTTGGAGCTCGCCCGGGGCGCGAGCGATCGGCGCACTGAGGCGCTGGTCCTGGAGCACCTGGGCCGTCACGCGTTCAACCGCGGCAGACCGATGCGGGCGCTGTCCCTGTTCAAGGCGGCGCTCGATATCGCCCAGGTGGTGGGCGATCGTCCCCTCGAGGCCACCATGCTCCACCCGGTCGCGACGCTCAACGCGATGCTGGGTCAGCTCGACGAGGCGGAGCGGACCTTCACCCGCGCCATCGAGCTGACCCGGGAGCTGGGCCACCGCGGCGAGGAAGGGCGGGCCCACAGCAACCTCGGCGGCGCCCGGCTCCAGCTGGAGGATTACGCGGGGGCACGGGAGCACCTCTCCCGTGCCCTACAGATCGCGCTGGAGCTCGGCGACCCGCGCCTCGAGCTGACCTCCCGGGGCCACCTCGGCGCGCTGCTGGGGCAGCTGGGGCGGCACGCCGAGGCGATCGCGCTCCTCGACCGGTCCATCGAGATGGCGAACGAGCTGGGTCTGCCGGCCCTCTCGGCCATCTTCGGCGGCGAGCGCGCGGCGATGGAGTTCGCCGAAGGGCGGCCCGAGGAGGGTCGAACCGGCATGACCCGGGCGCTGAAGACCCTCCGAGACGGCGGACAGCGGAGGGCGGCCCAGGATCTGCTGATCGACTGGGCCGAGCGAGAGGCTGACGTCGGGGAGCACGAGCGGGCCGAGCAGCTGCTCGAAGAGGCCAACCGGGAGGCCGAACTGTCGATGGCGGACGGACCGGCGAGCCTGATCCGGCCGTGAGCCCTTCGGACCTGGACCGCCCCCCCGAGCCCCTCCGGCTCGGCCGCTTCGAGCTCGACGCGATCATCGGAGAGGGCGGCATGGGCACGGTCTGGCGAGGCCGGCACCTGCCCGACGGCGCGCCCATCGCGCTGAAGCTCATCCGCCCCTCCGTCTCCTGGGGCGGCCAGGCTCGGCAGATGTTCGCTCGGGAGGTGCGCGCCGTGGCGTCGCTGCACCACCCGGCCATCGTGCACGTGCTCGACCTCGGCGAGATCGACAACCCGACCGCGGGGGTGTCCGGCGGCTACCTGCCCGCGGGCGCGCCGTGGATGGTGATGGAGCTGTGCTCGGGCGGGACGCTGTCCCAGCACCGGGGCAACATCGGCTGGCCCCGCCTGCGGCCGGTGCTGCTGCGGCTGCTCGACGCGCTCGCCCACGCTCACGCGCGGGGCGTCATCCACCGGGACATCAAGCCGGGGAACGTCCTGCTGGGCACGGGGCTGGATCAGCGCGCCGGGCTCAAGCTGACGGACTTCGGCATCGCCCGGGTGCAGGACGCCGGGGCGGGCGACCCGACCGAGGCGGAGGGCACGTTCGCGGGCAGCCCCTCGTACTGCTCGCCCGAGCAGTTGATGGGCGACCAGCGGTCGATCGGTCCCTGGACGGATCTCTACTCGGTCGGCTGCCTCACCTGGTGCCTGGCCACGGGCGAGCCACCCTTCGGCAGCCGCCTCCCCCTGGGCAAGCTCGTCGCGGCGCACGTCGGCGGCCGGCTGCCGACCTTCGAGCCCCTGGATCCGGTGCCTCCGGCGTTCGTCGACTGGCTGCACTCGATGCTCGCCCGCCGCCCCGAGGACCGGTTCCAGTCCGCCGCGGACGCGGCCTGGGCGCTGCGGGAGCTGGCCCCCCTGGAGGCGGAGGAGGAGCTGCCGCCGGACGTGGCGCCGGTCGGCGCGGCGCAGGGGCTGCAGACCCGGACCCGGCTGCGCTCCAAGGGGCTGACGTTCGCCACCGAGGCGTTCACCAGCTCGGGGCAGAACACGCGCGTGGACGTCACCGCGCTGGCGCGCACCGCCGCCTCGCAGTTCCTGGAGATCGAGGCGGCGAGATCGGGCAGCGGGCTCGGCCCGGGCCCGGCGGCGGCCCGGGGACGCCCCCCGCTCCCCGAGGACTGGCGGCGCCTCGACTCCCCCGCCCCCCTCAAGCTGCTCGGCGCCGGCCTGGGGCTGTACGCCAGCCGGACGGTGCCGCTGGTGGGACGGGAGGCGGAGCGCGACCGGATCTGGGGGGCGCTGCACGACGTCGTCCGGGAGGGGACCGCCCGCTGCGTCGTGGTGCAGGGCCCCAGCGGCGTCGGCAAGAGCCGCCTGGTCCGCTGGATGGGCGAGCGGGCCGAGGAGCTGGGGGTCGCCAGCGTCGTCTCGGCGGTGCACGGCTCGCCGGCCGGCCCGGCCGACGGACTCGCGCCGATGGTCGCCCGATGGATGAGGCTGACCGGCCGCCGGGGGTCGGGCCTGGTCCGCGGCGTCCTCAAGTTCCTGCGCGCCCGCGGCGATGACGATCGCTACCTCGCGTCGGCCCTCTCCGAGCTCGTCGAGCCTGGCTCGTCCACGGCCCTGGACAGCAGCGTCCGGGTCGACCTGGGACAAGCGCGGCAGCGTTGGCACGCCCTGTCGGCGCTGCTCGACGTCGCTTCGCAGGACCGCCCCGTGCTGCTCTGGCTCGACGACGTGCAGTGGGCGCCGGACGCGCTGGGGCTGGCCGGGCACCTGCTGGCTCGGCGCAACCTCGACCGCCGACAGGTGCTGATCGTGGCGACCGTGCGGCCGGAGCTGCTCGAGCCGGAGTCCGTGGAGGCCGACCGGCTCGAGGAGCTGCTCGAGCTGGACGGCGTCGACTCGCTGGACCTCGGTCCGCTGCTCGGAGAGGCCCAGCGACGGCTGGTCGAGGAGCTCCTGCACCTGGACGAGTCGCTCGCCGCGGACGTCGTCGACCGCACCGCGGGCAACCCGCTGTTCGCCTTGCAGCTGGTCGGGGACTGGGTGCGGCGGGGAGTGCTCCAGCCGGGCCGTGGCGGCTTCGTGCCGGCGCCGGAGGCGTCCCTGGACATCCCCGACGACATCCACCACCTGTGGCGGGCCCGCTTCAAGGCGGCGCTCGATCCCCTGGGCATGGAGGCCCGCGTCGCGACGGAGACCGCGGCCGCCCTCGGAGCGCAGGTCGACCCCGAGCTGTGGGCGCGGGCGACCGGGCGGGGTCGAGCCGAGCTGGGAGCGGTCGCCGACACCCTGCTCGCTCACGGCCTCGCGACCGCGACGGAGGAGGGCTGGGCCTTCACCCACGGCATGGCGCGGGAGAGCGCCGTGCGGTCGGCGCGGGACCACGACCGGGCCACCTCCATCCACAGCCGGTGCGCGGACGCGCTGGCGGACCGGGCGGACCCGGCGAGCCTCGCCCAGCGGGGCCGCCACCTGCTCGCCGGCGGTCGGCCGGCGGAGGCCTGCGACGACCTCTGGACCGCGGTTCGGGCGCTCGAGCGGCGGGGTGACGCGGCCGAGGCCCGAGCCCTCCTGGAGGCGCTGGAGACCGCGCTGCGTCAGCGCGGAGACGAAGTCGCGTCGCCCGACGTGCTTCGGTGCCGACTCCAGAGCGTGTCGCTCGACCGGCTGCTCGGACGCCGGGACCTCGACGTCGCGCTGGAGGCGCTGATCCACGACGCCCGGGAGGCCGAGGTGGTGGACGTCCAGGTCGGCGCGGAGACCCAGATGGGGCGGGTCCTGCGGGACGGCGGCCACCTGCAGGAGGGCACGCGGATGCTCCGCGAGGCCCACCGCAGGGGCTCGGTGCACGGCCTCGTCAAGCCCACCGCCCAGGCCGCGCTGGGGCTCGCGTGGGCGCTCACGCTCAGCGGCGAGTACGACGAGGCGGCGAGCCTGTTCTCCGAGGCGGCTGGGCTGCACGCCCAGGGCGGCGAGCTCGCGGGCCTGGCCCGGGCGCACCTGGGGCTGGCCGAGGTGCACAAGTTCCGCCGACGCTTCACCGAAGGCCGGGCCGCCGCGGTCGCGGGCCTGGAGGCGGCCGAAGCGGCGGGCGACACGCTCGCGATCGCCGACGCCTGCGCCCACCTCGCCACCGTCGAGCGGGAGGTCAAGGGACCCCAGGCGGCGGTGCCCTGGCTCGAGCGGGCCCGCAGCGCAGCGGCCCGGCTGGGCTCCGGGACGAAGCTGGGCGGCGTCCTGAACCTGGTCGGCGACAACGCCCGGGCCGCGGGGGACCTGGACGGGGCCGAAGCGGCGCTGCTGGAGGCGTTGGCCACGTTCGAGCCCCACAACTCGGGGTGGACCCCGGTGGTGCGGCTCAACCTGGCGGTGGTCTACATGGAGCAGGGCCGCTTCGAGGCCGCCGAGGCGCCCCTGAACAGGGCCCGGGCGATGCTCGAGCGGGACGGACGCCGCGCCCTCCTGGAGGCCGCGGATCTCCTGCGGCTGCCGGTGCTCGCCACCCTCCAAGACCGCGACGGGCTCGTCGCGTGCCTCGCCGCGGCGGAGACGGTGGGCGACGGCTGGCGGCGACCGAGCGAAGAGTGCGCCCACGCGCTCCGCTGGGCTGGCCCGATTACGCGGCGGGCCGGCTGGCCGGACCTCGCCGACCGGATCGACGCGGTCGCCGAGCGCTACGCGGCGCTGCTGTAGGGGCGCCGGCGGCGCTCGTTCACGGGGCGACGCCGAGGGGGCCTGGGGGGTAGACCGCGTCGAACGACTCGGTGGGGGCACACGAGTCGAACGGGACTGCGCGGGTGCCCAGCTCGAAGTGCAGGTGGCGTGTCTCACTCCGACCGCTGTTCCCCATCCCGGCGATCGCCTCGCCGCGGAGCACCGCGTCGCCGACCCGGACGCGCACGTCTTCGAGGGCGAGGTGGCCGTAGCGGGTGTAGACGCCGTCGCCGTGCTCGACGATGACGTGGTTGCCCCAGCCGGAGCCGCACTCCCGGAGCTGGGTGTTGTGCTCGAAGCGGCCGGACTCGGGGCAGCCGGTCCGCACGTAGGCGACCACGCCGTCGGCGGCGGCGAGCACGTCGACGACCGCGTCGGCCTCGTCGTCGTGGATGTAGTCGATGCCCTCGTGGGTCGCCGGCTGGCCGGGCACGCCGGCGAAGTCGACCCAGTTGGTGGAGGCGGCGGGGCGCGTCCAGGCCATCGCCGTCGCGCTGGCGGGGAGCGCCTCTCCGGTCACCTGGATGGGGGCCGACTCCGTCTCGGTGGAGTCGTACGAGGGGCAGCCCGCCTCGGTCGGGGGGGCGTCTGCGACGCTGGCGAGGTCACACTCCAGCTCGGCCCGCGCGGCGCCGACGTCGCCGTCGTAGCCGTCGATGACGAGGCGATAGACGTGGCCGGCGTCGACCGCGAAGTCGACCGAGTTGGCGCCCCAGGTCAGGCAGCGACCGTCGTCGGCGAGGATCATCACGTCCTGGTCGAGCTCCATGGGGCGGGGGTCGAGCAGGCGGAAGGTCGCCTCGCCGGACTCCGTCGGGCTGAACGTCCAGGAGCGCTCCGCGCCCGCGTAGTTGCCGACGTTGCACTCGTAGGCGTCGAGCTGGGACGTGGCGAGCGCGTCGCTCCGGGTGTCCGTCTCGACCTCGTCGCCGCACTGGATGGACGTCCCCTGGTCCGAGCCGCCGCCCGGCTCGACGGGAGGCTCGTCCTCGTCGACCGGATCGGCGCCGGCCCAGCCACCGGTGGACTCCAGCTCGGTCGCCCCCGCCGGGAGCTCCCCGGGGCAGCCGGAGGGAGAGGCGGAGGCGATGAGGGCGGCGAGGGCGAAGACGCGCATGAGAGCTCCTCGGGGTGCCTGCGCGGGGACGACGCCGAAAGGGTGACGTCCCCGCGAGGTGGCCAGCGACGGACCTCTATGGGGAGAGGAGGAGGAACGAAGCCCGTCGCATGGTGAGGTTCTACGGGTGGCCCAGTCACCCGGGGGTCACAGATTCGACCGCGGGTTGTGACCGACCTGTGACCTCCCCCCTGGGAGTCTGTCCTCGCCTCCAAGGGCACGGAGGTGATAGGACCGCGATGAGAACACTCACCAGGTTGTTCGCCCCCGCCGCGCTCGCCGTGACGGCGGCCTGCTACGGCCCCCTCGTACCCCTCGACGAGCCCACGGAGTCCCTGTTCGGGGACACCCCGTCCAACACGCTGCCGATCGTCGAGGTCGACGCCGCGTGGTTGGAGTCGGTCTCGAGTCTCCCGGCGGACGAGCTGTTCGACGCGGCGGGCCTGGAGTTGGGGGTGCCGGCGGCGCTCCTGGAGTCGCTCGCGCTCACCGAGACGGCGTTCGCCACCGACGTGCGGTGGCTGATGCCCGACGACGAGCGCGTCGCAGAGGCGGCCGCGATCAGCCTCCTGGACGAGGAGCTGATCCGGTCCGACCGCGCGGCTCACGTGGCGGCAGGGGCGGCGCGGCTGCGCTCCCTCGCGATCGACGGCGGCGCCTCCCTCGATGACGAGTTCATCGACTCCGGGTGGTGGGTCCCGGCCGCCGCGTTCGGGGCGCTGGACGAGCCGTGGCTCGCCGACGCCTACGCAGGCGACGTCTTCGCGGCCCTGCAGATGGGCTTCATCGCCGCCACCCCCTCGGTGACGGAGCTGGAGCAACCCGACGTGATCGTCGTGCAGCCGCACGAGGTGCCGTCCCTGGGCGGCCTGGCGGTGCTGGGCCCCCCCGACGACGCGCACATGCTGGCGGAGTACCCGGGCGCCGACGGGCTGCTCGCGGCCGGCGGACTGCCCCGAGGCGAGGGGATCACCCGGATCGAGCTGGACCCCACGAATGGGTCGTGGGCCGGTTCACTGGGTGATCTCCTCGCCGCTGGGGAGGCGCACTACCTGGTGCGACGGCGCGACGGCGCCGTCACCCAGCTGCTCCCCGAAGGTCGGGCGGCGTCGATGGGCGACGACGGCTCGCTTCGCGTCGCGCTGGCGGCGACGCCGGACGGGTTCGGGGCGTGGACGCCCCAGCTCCTGGAGGGAGCTGCCCGGCTGACCGCCTACCTGGCCTGGCGGCACGACGTGCCGGTGAGCCCATCGTCCATCGGCGGCGACCTCGGGCCGCACTTCCCGGTGGCTCCATGGCTGGAGATGGTCGGCTGCTTCGTCGACGGCGGCGGCGACGCCTGCGCGACCGGGCTCGCCGGCTCCCCGGGCGAGTACGTCGCTCCGCCCTCGGACGACGAAGGGCGGAGCGAGGCGCGGTCCGTCTCGGTGCCCTACTTCTACCAGTACGCCAACAGCTACCACCCGTCGGCGTCCTGCCAGAACACGTCCATCGCGATGGTCCTGAAGTGGGCCGGCTGGAGCGGCACTCCGGACGACATCACGGCCCGCTTCGGCAAGGACCTGGCGCAGTCCCCCGCGGGCCTCGCCCAGGTGTTCAACACGCTGGCCGACGAGGCCGGCCTGGACGTGCGCATCACGCCCAACACCAGCGGCAGCCTCGAGGGGCTCCGGTCCCTGCTCGCCGCGGGCAAGCCGACGATCGTGCACGGCTACTTCACCGGCTACGGCCACGTCATGGTGGCGACCGGCTACGACGGCAGCGGCTACACCGCCAATGACCCCGCCGGGAAGTGGGCCCAGTCGTTCAAGGGTGGGTACCCCTATGGCTGGAGCACGTCGGTCGGGCGGGGCATCCGCTACGGCAAGGGCGCGTTCGAGCAGGCCGTCTCGACGTCCAACGGGAGCAGCTACCTGCCGCTCTGGTACCACGAGCTCACGGGCGGTCCGTCCACCGGCGGCTCCGACGATCCGCCCCCCGCCGACGATCCGCCCCCGGGGGACGATCCCGGCGACGCGGGGTCCGGCTCGGACGACAGCTCCGGCTCGGGGGGCGACCCCGGCGACGCCTACCCCTGGGCATCGATCAGCTTCCTGGAGCCCACCGACGGCCAGGTGGCCGGCGACCCGCTGCTGCTCCGCGCCCGGCGGGAGGGTGGCCACACCATCAAGTTCTGGAGCGACAGCTACCTGCTGGCCTCGTCGACCGACAACCCGGGGTCGGCCCTGGTCGACATCTTCACGCACGGCGAGCGCAACCTGCGGGCCCAGAACGTGAGCGCCTGGGGCACGGTGTTGGCGAACCACGACATCCGGGTGACGGTCGAGGAGACCGGCGAGCTGACGCCGCTGGTGACCAACATGGGCGAGAACACGTTCCTGCTCGGCGCCGAGACCACGATCTCCGAGATCGCGTTCGTCACGTACCACGTCGACGGGTGGCTGCTCACCGACGACGTCTCCGGCTCCGCCCACGCCACGGGCGCCGGGTTCCCGCTGCAGTACACGTTCTCCGGCACGGGCGAGGACCGAACCCTGATCGCTCGCGGCTACAGCGTCGGGGGCGACCTGCTGGCCGAAGGCACGAAGCTGATCGACGTGGAGTTCGCGCCCGCGGCCGACTGCCTGGTGGCCGGCTTCATCGAGTGCGGGCGGGTCATCGAGGGCGACACCTCGGTCGAGGCGAGCGACGTGATCAACGGTTACCCGGACATCGTGGGCAACTACGACGGCCCCGAGGTCGGCTACCGGTTCGTGCCGACCTCTTCGGGCGAGGTGGAGTTCCGCTTCATCGACCCCGAGCCGGCGCTGTACGACCAGGACATCTTCCTGCTGGAGATGGGCTTCGGCAGCTGCACGGCGGGCGACGTGCTGGAGCGGGGCTTCAACAGCCTGACGGTCGAGGTGTCCGCCGGCGCCCAGTACGTGGTCGTGGTGGACGGCTTCTCGGGTGCGCAGGGCGCGTTCCGGCTGGAGCTCGACTGCAACCCGTAGACCGCGGGGGGCCGGCGGCGACTACACTCCCGGTGTGCGACTGCTCTTCCTGCTCCTGACGCTCACGCTCACGGCCTGCCAGCCCCCGCCTCCGGCGCCCGAGGGGCTGGACGACGCGACCAGCTACCTGGTCCGCGAGTTCTACGCCGAGGACGCGATCTTCGAGGCCGGCCTCGTCGGCTTCATGAACTGGTTCGACGACGAGGGCTTCGAGCTGGCCGGCGAGCGCGCCAACTCCGAGAACACCGACGCGTTCACCGTCGGCGACCTGCAGGAGAGCGACGTCGAGCAGCTCCCCCTCGTGCACGGCCGACCGGTCGAGGACACCGCCGGCGTGGTCTCCCTCGCGGTGATGGAGTGCGACCTCGCGACCACCGAGGACCTGCTGGTCCGGCCGGATCAGTTCAACGTCTTCGACGGCGACTGGACGAGCTACGAGCGGAGCTACGGCGTGCCCCGGGCCGACTGGCAGGGCGCGATGGAGGACCGTGAGTTCGACGCGGTGAACGAACCGCTCACGCCCTACGGGGACGACGCGGACGACCTGGCGTCCTGGGCTCGCACGTTCCTGCAGACCAGCAACCGGGTGGATCCGGAGCCGGAGTTCGGCGGACTGGCGGACCTGAACGAGTACGACCTGTCCCTCGACTTCCGCCACGGCGTCTACGACATCGGCGGCGAGGAGCTGGCGGTGTTCGCGATCCTGAGCTTCCAGGTCGACAGCGTGCCCAACCCGGCGGGCGACGCCTGGCTGCACCCGACCTACGGGCGGGGGATCGACCTGGCGCCGCCCGGCGGCACGACCCGGCGCATGCTCGCGGGCTGGCGCGCGCTGAACCCGGGCGGCCCCAACCACGGCGTCCTCCTCGTGTTGAACCTGTCCGTCAACAAGGCGCTGGACAGCAGCGAACGGATCTCGGGCATCTGCTCCGGCGAGTTCGAGATCCCCGAGTAGGGATCCCGAACCCGCCGGGCGAGCGACCTGAACGGACCCCCATGATTATGAGGCCCCGGGAGCGGCGAGGCCTGGAGCGCCGAGGTCAGGGGCCGGTTAGAACTCGTTCAGAGCCTCGACCGACAGGTCGTAGGAGCCGGTGGCGCCGGCGTTCCAGGTCGTCGTGATGAGCGTGTACACACCGGTCGCGGGCGCCGTGTAGACGATCTGGGAGTTGAGGCCCACGCCGCCGTCATCGTCGCTGTCGACCTGCACGCAGTTCTCGTCCAGCAGGTACAGGTAGGTGTCCAGCGACGACTCCAGGTCGATCTGGACCTCCTGCCCGACGAACAGGAACAGGTCGATGTCGTCGTGGTAGTGCGTGCCGTACGTCGTGCGGTACCCCGTCTCGTCGGCCAGCTCCAGGGTGCCCCCGAACGTCGCCAGGCCGGGGCCGATCACCTCGGGGTCGCTCCAGTCGGAGCAGCCGGTGATCTCCTCCGACGCGTACTGCAGGTAGTACTCGCCGAACGCGCTGGCGTCCTCGGCCGCCACCACCACCGTGTAGGTGCCTGACGTCGGCGCGACGAAGCTCAGCAGCGAGCCGTCGTCCGTGGCGCCGTCCCGGTTGGACGCGAGCAGGCTGCAGTTGGCGTCGAGCACCGCGAGCGCCGGGTCGAAGCCGGCCGCGTCGACGACCAGGTTCAGGTCGTCACCCTCCTCCAGGTACAGCTCGTAGTCGTCCCACCGGTTGCCCAGGTAGGGGCTGGTGGCGGGATCCTCGGAGTCGATGAGGCCGTGCACCATCTCGTTGGGGAGCAGGCTGCGGTTGTCGACCCCGCACAGCTCCCAATCCGCGACCGGCGACGCCGCGATCAGCGTCCGCGCCAGCGTGTTGGTGTCCGTGGCGGAGACCGCGACCGTCACGATCTGGGCCCAGTCGTCCAGGTCCGTCGACAGCCCCTCTTCGCCGCTGTAGTCGAAGCCGTCCTCGCTCGTGGTGTCCAGCGGGTTGCACTCCTCGTCGAAGAACTCGAGGTACAGGTCGGTGGCGAGGCTCACGGCGTGGACCGAGAGGTCCTGGCCGGGACCGGCGATGAACTCGTAGTCGTCCCAGTAGTAGTCGTCGCCGAGGGGGCCGCCGCTGCTCAGGTCGCCCCCGGACAGCTGCGCGTCGAGGTACTCGCGGGGCAGCGTCGCGTTGGCGGGATCGGAGTAGCAGTTGTTGCCGAGGGAGCCCGCGGCGACCTGCACCTGCATCGTGCCGGTCTCGCCCGCCACGTCGGTGCCGTAGACCAGGGTGTAGTTGCCGGCGCTCGGCGCGGTGAAGACCAGCCGCGCGTTGTCCGTGTAGCTGACGCCGTCCTCCTCGGCGAGCACGCCGCAGGTGTCGTCGAGCACGGCGATGTACGCCGGGAAGTCCTCGGACGCGAGCTGGGTGGAGATCGTCTCCCCCGCGGCGAGGTACAGCCCGTAGTCCGCGTACGCGTAGCCGGAGCCGCGCGGGCCGTCGGTGTTGGCGGAGGAGAGCGACAGCTCGGCGTCCTCGCCGATGCCGATGACCGAGGCGCCGGCCAGGCAGGCGCCACCGGCGTCGCCCTCGGACATGCGCAGCCGGTACTCGCCGTACTGGAGGGCCGGCGTGGTCGACCAGGCGGTCGCGACCACCGTGTAGACGCCGTCGGCGGGGGCGGTGAACACGAGCACCGAGTTGAGGCCGATGCCGGCGTCGTCGTTGCTGGCGAGGATCGCGCAGCTCTCGTCGAGCACGTACAGGTAGACGTCGAACTGCTCGGAGTGCATCTCGATCGTGTACTCGACGCCCGCCGCGAGGGTCAGCTCGTAGTCGTCGTAGACCGTGTTGGCGCGTGGGCCGTTGGTCGACGAGCTCGCGTCCAGCTCTCCCTCGATCAGGTCGCCGGGGGTCAGCAGAGCGTCGCTGTCGAGGCAGACCTGGCCGACCGGGAGGCTCGGGTCGATGCCGTCGCAGTCCTGGTCGATGACGTCGCCGGCCGCGTCCTCGGCGCCGGGGTGGATGCTCGGCTCGTCGTCGTTGGAGTCGTCGTTGGTGAGGGACTCACCGTCGCCCGCCTCGCAGCCGGCGGTCAGGAAGACGTCGCCGTAGCCGTCGCCGTCACCGTCGATGTAGATCGGCAGCTCGACGAACTCGTCCACGTCGCCGTCGCAGTCGTTGTCAATCTCGTCGCAGACCTCGTTGACGTCGGGGTTGGCCGACGCCTCGTCGTCGTTGCAGTCGGTGTCGTCGAACACGTAGCCGTCGCCGTCGGAGCAGAGGTCGGCGGGGGCGGTCGGGTCGCCGAAGCCGTCGGCGTCGTCGTCCGGGTAGACCACCACCGTGACGCCCTCGTCGATGCCGCCGTCGCAGTTGTTGTCGACGCCGTCGCACAGCTCGCTCGCGTCGGGGTTCGTGGTCGGCTCGACGTCGTCGCAGTCACCCGCCACGGTGGAGGTGTCGTCCGGCGCCTCGCAGGCGTCCAGGGCGCCGGCGGCGGTGCCGAAGCCGTCGCCGTCGAGGTCCGGGTAGAAGGTGGTCAGGCCGTCCTCGTCGACCGAGCCGTCGCAGTCGTTGTCGATGGTGTCGCAGACTTCGGTCGCGGCCGGGTTGGCGAGGGGCTCGTCGTCGTCGCAGTCGCCGCCCTGGGTGGAGTAGCCGATGGGGAGCGAGCAGCCCTCGACCGTGCTGCCGTCGTCGCCGAAGCCGTCGCTGTCGTAGTCCAGGTAGTAGGTGTCCGAGACGCCCTCGTCGACGTCGATGTCACAGTCGTTGTCCAGCTCGTCGCACAGCTCGGGCGCGCCGGGCCAGGTCTGGTCGTCCTCGTCGTCGCAGTCGGAGAAGTCGCTGACGAACCCGACGGGCGCCTCGCAGCCCTCGACCGCGACGGTGGCGTCGCCGTAGGTGTCCGAGTCGCTGTCCTGGAAGTACGTCGACGTCACGCCCTCGTCGACCTCGAGGTCGCAGTCGTTGTCGGCGTCGTCGCAGACCTCGGCGGCCCCGGGGTTGACGGCCGGGTCGGAGTCGTCGCAGTCGGTGGCGTCCAGCACCCAGCCGTCGCCCTCGCCGCAGGCAGCCGACGGGGACGCGATGTCGCCGAAGCCGTCGCCGTCGCCGTCCTGGAAGACCTCCACCTTCAGGTCGGTGTCGATGCCGCCGTCGCAGTCGTTGTCGACGTCGTCGCAGATCTCGACCGCTTCGGGGTTGATGTCGGCGTCCTCGTCGTCGCAGTCGCGGCTGTCCTCGATGTAGCCGTCCGGCTGCTCGCAGGCATCCAGCCCGCTGAGCGGGTCGCCGAAGCCGTCGCCGTCCGCGTCGTCGAACCACGTCTGGGCGACGCCCTCGTCGATCTCTCCGTCGCAGTTGTTGTCGACCTCGTCGCAGACCTCGGTCGCGTCGGGGTGGATGTCGGGGTCGTCGTCGTCGCAGTCGACGTCGGAGTCGAAGCCGTCGCCGTCCGCGTCGGCGACCGCGTCGTCGTCGTCCGCCGCGTCGTCGTCGTCGGCGGCGTCGTCGTCGTCCGCCGCGTCGTCGTCGTCGGCGGCGTCGTCGTCGTCGCCGCGGGTGTTGGTGGGACAGCCCGTCAGGACGACCAGGCCGGCCGACAGCAGAATCAGGCTCAAGAACGTGTGGAGGTCGAGTCTCATGGCGCGGACGGTAGGGCCCGGCCGCCCACAATCCCCGTCACGGGCAGCAACAGGTTGTCACAGGGCGTGGACGTCGCCCGATTTCGGGGCCCTCGCGGGCACCGGGGAGTGGCGATCGCTCGCTCCGGAAGGTAGTGAGCGCGGCATGACCCGCATCCTCGCTGCCCTCCTCGTGCTCGCGTCCGCCCTGCTCGCCGGCTGCCCGTCGGATCCCGAGCCGGATCCGCTGCCCGTGCTCGAGCCGCCCCCGGAGGGCCAGGGCTTCCAGCTGAGCTTCACCGGCGTGGTGGTCGAACCCTACTCGGAGGTCTGGACCTGCTCGGTCTACCCGATCCCGATCGACGAGGCGGCCAACGTGAGCTGGGTGGAGACGCTCAACAACGAAGGCATGCACCACCTCACGCTGTCGACGCTCGGACTCTCGGAGAGCGACCTGGAGCCTGGCGTGTGGCCGTGCGAGGAGCTGTACGGCGACAGCAGCCTGATGCAGGACCAGATCATGTTCTTCGGCAACCAGGGCACCGGGGAGGACGAGATGCACCTCCCCCAGGGCGTCGCGGCGACGCTGCCGTCGACCATCGACATCATCCACGAGCTGCACTTCGTCAACGTCAGCGACCAGCCGGTCGAGCTGTACAGCTACATCAACGCCTGGACGGTCCCCGACAGCGTCGTCGAGGACGGGATCTGGGGCGGCTCGGTGCGGGACGAGCACATCAACATCCCCGCGAACAGCGAGCACACCGAGTGGTCCCGCTGCGTCTTCAACCGGGACGTCGAGGTCCACTTCCTGGCGTCCCACACCCACGCCCTGGGGGTCGAGTTCACGATCGCCGGGTTCGACGGCGTCGACGTGGGCGAGGTCTTCTACTCGAACGATGACTGGCACGTGCCCGAGATCGTCCAGTACGACCCGCCCCTGGTGATCCCCGAGGGGGCCGGCTTCGAGTGGGCCTGCACCTGGGACAACCCCAACGACCACCCGGTCAACTACGGCCTCACGTCCGAGGACGAGATGTGCAACCTCGCGGTGGTCCACACGCCCTTCGACATCACCGCGGCGTGCGACGTCGTGGAGACGTCCGACGGGGTGCTCTGGGACGGTACGCGCTAGGAGCCTGGAGCGCATTGGAGCCCGAGCCCCGTGAGACCGGGGCGTCCGAGGCCAAGGCGCGACGAGGAGATGCATCGGGAACCGCGAAGCCCGGAGGGGCGAGCCGCGTCAGCATGTCCCGCAGGGACGTGCGAGAGCGAATGCACGACGAGGAGCAACACCGGGATCGGACGCACCGGTCCGCGGGGCGACAGGCGGCTATGCGCTACACGCTCCTAGACGCCGACCCGGCCGCTGACAGAGGGCCAAAGTCGAGCCTAGACGGCCCCTCACAATACTGACAGTGAGGCCCTCCGCGCGGGTCTGGAGACCCGATGGCGGGTCCGTCCTGGACCGCCCCTTCGGGCGCTCCGCTCCGCTCGAGACGCGACCCCGCGGCATCCTGCCGCCGGGTCTCTGCGTCCCTCATCGGTCACGGGGGGCAGGCCCGCTCCCTCTTCGGTCCTTGACGTCGGCCCTCCAGGTCTCCCCGCTCCTGGGGCCTCATGGTCATGAGGGTCCGTTCGGCTCACAGCCGCTCGGGACCGAGGCACTCGACGTCCAGCGTCAGCTCGACCGAGAGCGCGAAGGCGTCCTCCGGGATCTCGTCGAACCAGGCTGCGCCGACCGGCTCCGGGTCGGCGCCCGGGGCACAGAGCACGCCGTCGCCGTCGAGGTCCTGCCACGCGTAGACGACCAGGCCCCGGCCCTCGCTCGACGGGTAGAGCAGCTCGTGCTCGAAGGGGCCGGGGCTGTCGAGCGTGAGCGCGTCGATCGGCCCCAGCGGGTGGGCGAGTTCTCCGTCGCCACGCTCGGCGTGGTGCAGCTCCAGGTGCACGTCGCCGCTCTCCGGCGACGCGACGTCCCCGCTCACGTCGATGACCTGGAGGACGAGGTCTCCGTTGACGCAGCCCGCGAGGAGCAGCGTGAGCGCGATGGCGAGGCGACTCACGGCGTGCGCCCTCCACCGAAGTGCACGCCGGCGTGGATGCCCGGCAGCGAGATGGCGGTGGTGCCGACGTCGACGAAGTGCCAGTTCAGGCCGACCTCCAGGCCGACGTTGCGGTGGAGCGTGATCGCGATCCCACCCGCGAGGTGGGGGCTCCAGCGGTGACGGGCCGCCCAGTCGGTGGTGGTGCCGTCGGCCGACACGGTGCGGGTCCGGTCGAAGAGCAGGGTGTGGCGGGTGCCGACCGTGAGCCAGAACCCGACCCGCCTGGCGATCCCCATCACCCTCACGCGCGCAGCCCCGGACGGGCCACGCTGGGCGAGCGTGCCGGTCTGGACCTGCCAGCCGAGTAGCACCTCGGCGCTCAGGCGACCGTGAGGCCGCCGCAGCAGCTTGATCGAGAGCCCGCCCGACGGCTCCAGCCGCCAACCCGGCGCCGCCTCGATCTCGAGCAGCGGCGCCACCGCTCCCAGGCCGACCTGGCCGCGGAGCCCCAGCCAAGGCCAGCCGGCCTGCACGCCGACGGTCCAGCTGCCCTTGGCGGCGCCGCCGGCGATGGAGTCGAACGCGGCGGACTCCGCCGGCGGCTCGGCGTGAGCCGGCGCGGCGACGAGCCACAGCGCGGCCGCGAGCAGCGTGAGCCGGAGGCGCCGGCTCACCGACCGGTCTCCCCCGCGAGCAGCCGGTCCAGGTTGCCGGCGAGCCCCGCCTGGGCCTCCTCCGCCGTCCAGCCGCCGGCCTCCATCGCCACCAGGGTGCGCTGCAGGTAGTCGTCGACGAAGCCGGGCGACTGGGGACCGTCGCTGCCGTAGATCAGGCGGTCCGTGAGCCCGTCCTCACGGATGCGCGTCATCGCCAGGGGCAGGTTCACCCCGTCGGGGTCGCTCCCCTTGCTGCCCATCGCCGACGGCTCCAGCCAGACGTTGGGGTACGCGCCGGCGAGCCGGAGGCACTCCTCGAGGTCCCCCGGCTCGTCGTTGATGAAGTCGTAGCCCAGGTGGCCGAGGATGAACTCCGTGTCCGGGTGGGTCGCGATCGCGTCTTCGAGGAAGGCGGGGTCGGTGTAGGGGGCGTCCGTGTGCGTGCCGGGGAAGGGGCTGGGGCCGGTGTGCAGGTAGACCGGGGCGCCGTGAGCGGCGGCGACGTCGTAGATGGCGTAGTAGGCGGGGTCATCCATCCGGAAATGCATGTGGGTGTGAGCGAGCTTCACGCCGACCATGCCGGGCAGGTCGAGGGCCGCGTCGAGGCGGGCGAGTTCGGCGTCCTTCGTCTCGTTCCAGTCGTCGACCCGCAGGCTCGCGAAGCCCATCAGCCGCTCGGGGTCGGCGGAGACGTGCTCGGCGACCACCTCGTTGCTGGCGATCCCGACCGAGTACGGCGCGTAGACGGCGAACAGCACGGCCCGCCTCACGCCCCCGTCGTCGAGCTGCTCGAGGATCCCCTCGGCGGAGAGCTGCTGGTCGGCGAAGCGCTCGGCGCTCAGCCCGATCGGGAACGGGAACCGCTCGGCGAGGAACCGCTGGGTGCTCGGGGGCACCCCCTCCCACTCGCCGGAGTGGAGGTGGGCGTCGACCACGTCCAGGGTCTCGCCCCGATACTCGACGCCGAGTTCGGGGGCGGGGCAGGCCGCGAGCAGCGCCGCGGCGGCCACCAGCAGGGCGCGCATCAGAAGCCGTTCGCGGTCGCCCAGGTCAGCAGGCCGTCCGCCGCGAGCGCGTCGATCTCGACCCCGCCCATCCAGGCGTCGGGCCAGGTCTCACCCCGCAGCTCACGCTCCAGGAACGCCACCAGGAGTGTCTGGGTGGTGACCCGGGTGACGGTGGTGTCGTCGGTGCCGGGCGGGCAGGCGAGGCAGGCGAGGCACCAGGGGTTGTCCAGGAAGGACATGTGGCTCGCGCCGAGCATCTCGACCTCCAGCGCGGGCCCCGTCGCGGCGTCGAAGAACTGCTCGAAGTTGTCCGCCGCGGGAGCGCACGCAGGACCGAACAACGGGGGCTCGGAGTTGGTCGTCTCGCCGACGAGCACGATCGGGACGGTCACCTGGGGCATGAGCTCGGGGGTGACCGAGGGATACTCGAGGGGATCGAAGTCGCCGGGCGGGTCGGAGTCGACCGGGTCGATGGCGAACACCGCGGCGGGCCGGGCGTCCTCGGCGGCGAGCAGGAGGCTCGCCTTGCCCCCAGCGGAGTGGCCGACCAGGGCGACGGACGAGGCGTCTGCGCGCCCCTGGAGCTCGGCGGGGTCCGACTCGACCCAGTCGATGACGCTGGCGAGCAGGTCCTTCTGCCCGACCGCGGTGACCGGGTCGAACATCGAGCCGCCGACCGACGGCAGCACGGCCACGTACCCCCACGACGCGAGGTGTTCGCCGTAGCTGACGTAGTCGCCGGGGCTGAGCTGGAAGCCGTGCAGCAACACCACCACCGGATACGGGCCGGGCCCGTCGGGGAGGTACAGCTCGGCGGCCGGCTCGCTCACCGAGCCGACCGCCCAGCCGTAGCCGCCCGAGGCGGCCGGGTCCCCGGGCGGGGTGGCGTCGTCGTCATCCGCGACGTCGTCGTCGTCCGTCGCGTCGTCGTCGTCCGCCGCGTCGTCGTCGTCCGCCGCGTCGTCGTCGTCCGCCGCGTCGTCGTCGTCGTCCGTCGCGTCGTCGTCGTCCGTCGCGTCGTCGTCGTCC
>CAYQEG010000045.1:0-42326 GCA_964416435.1 uncultured Rickettsiales bacterium | reverse complement strand
GTCGTCGTCATCGTCACCGGGGGGCGGGCAGTCGGCGTCGAGCGCGTCGAGCACCGAGTCGCAGTCGTTGTCGATGCCGTCGGAGCACAGCTCCTCGGTGTTCTCGACGCCGTCGGGGTTGGCCCCCGGCTCGGTGTCGTCGCAGTCCCCCTCGCAGGGCCACCAGCCGTCGCCGTCGTCGTCGATCTCGGCCGGAGGCAGGATCGTGTCGCAGTCGTTGTCGACCCCGTCGCACACCTCGGGGGCGCCCGTGTAGGTGTTGGGCATCAGGTCGTTGCAGTCGCCTTCGCAGGTCGCCTCGCCGTCGCCGTCGGTGTCCGCCTCGACGATCGGGACCGAGCCGTCGCAGTCGTTGTCGACCCCGTCGCAGGCCTCGGCTGCGCCGGGGTTGGTGATGAAGTCGTTGTCGTCGCAGTCGACGTCGTCGGTGTAGCCGTCGCCGTCTGCGTCCGTGCCTCCTCCGCCGCCTTCGACGTACTCGATCTGCACGAAACCGATCACCCCTTCGCCGCCGGTGAACGCTTCGATGTCGATCGTGTTGGTTCCGACCACCACCAGCGACGTGACGTCCCAGACCTCCTCTTCGGGGCCGGGTGAGATGAAGCCCTGGTCCGCGGTGAACGCGCCGACCACCACCGTGTTCAACCGGGCCTCCATCTCCACGTTGGGGGAGTTCCACAGTCCGTACTGGATCGTCATCTCGGCGCTCGTCACCGCCGGCAGGTCGACCGTGTAGCTGAGCGTCTGGCCGTTGAAGATGTGCTGGTCGATCTGACCGGTGCTCCAGGTCGTCGTCGCCGGCGCGACCCAGTCCAACGTGAGGGAGCCGATGACCGCCTCTCCGCTGGTCGTGCCCGCCACGACGTCGATCTCGTTGACGCCCGAGGCCACGATCGAGGTGACGTCCCAGCTGACGGTGGTCGGCCCGGGGCTGCCGTAGCCGGAGTCCGCGACGACCGAGCCGACCAGCGTCGAGCCGATGCTCACGTCCATGGGGACGTCCGGGGAGTTCCAGAGGCCGTAGACGAACGTCAGCGTCGCCGACGTCACCCCCGCCGGCAGCGGGTCGGTGGAGTAGGTGAACGTCTGCTCCCCGAAGATGTGCTGGTCGATGGTGCCCGTGGTCCAGCTTTGAGCGTGCGCCGCGGCCGGGAGCAGGAGGGTCGCGAGCAGGGCGATCAGCGTGGTTCGGTAGCGCATGTCGGCATGCTGCCACGCAACGCCTGGATCCGTGCTCCCAGATCCTCTATACGCCGTTGAGGTGAGCCATAGCTTCGGTATGGTGGCGCGTCGCACGGAGGTCAGGGTGAAGAAGACGAAGTTCATCTTCGTGACCGGGGGGGTGTTGTCCTCGCTCGGCAAGGGTCTGTCCAGCGCCTCGATCGGGGCCTTGCTCGAGAGTCGGGGCCTGACGGTCAAGAACCTCAAGATGGACCCGTACATCAACGTCGATCCGGGCACCATGAGCCCGTATCAGCACGGCGAGGTGTACGTCACCGACGACGGCGCCGAGACGGATCTGGACCTGGGCCACTACGAGCGGTTCACCAACCAGACCACCGGCAAGCGGAACAACTTCACCACCGGCAAGGTCTACGACGCCGTCATCCGCAAGGAGCGACGGGGCGAGTACCTGGGCCGCACGGTGCAGGTGATTCCCCACATCACCAACGAGATCAAGAGCCGCATCCTGCGCGTCCCGGACGAGAAGACCGACGTGCTGATCATCGAGGTGGGCGGCACCGTGGGCGACATCGAGTCGCTGCCGTTCCTCGAGGCGATCCGTCAGCTGCGCTACGACCTCGGCGCCGACAACTGCCTGTTCGCCCACGTCACGCTCGTGCCGTTCATCAAGACCGCCAACGAGCTCAAGACCAAGCCGACCCAGCACAGCGTCAAGGAGCTGCGCTCCATCGGCATCCAGCCGGACCTGCTGCTCGCCCGCTCCGACCGCGCCCTGCCGGCGGAGATCAAGGCGAAGATCGCCCTGTTCTGCAACGTGCCGGCCGAGTCCGTGATCAGCGCGCCCGACGTCGACTGCATCTACCGCCTGCCGCTCGTCTTCCGCGACGAAGGGCTGGACGACCTGCTCTGCAGCAGCCTCAACATCTGGGCCCGCCACCCCGACCTCGCGGTCTGGGCCGACCTGGTCGACCGCTTCAAGCACACCGATCGCAGCGCCACGATCGGCATCGTCGGCAAGTACGTGCACCTCATCGAGTCGTACAAGAGCCTCAACGAGGCGATCGTGCACGGCGGCATGGCGCACCGCGCCAAGACCCACATCCGCTACATCAGCAGCGACGATCTCGAAGCCGGCGACCTGAGCAGCCTGGAGGGGGTCGACGCGATCCTCGTCCCCGGCGGCTTCGGCGAGCGCGGCACCGAGGGCAAGATCGCGGCCGTCCGCCACGCCCGCGAGAACGGCATCCCCTACCTGGGCATCTGCCTCGGCATGCAGATGGCCGTCGTCGAGTTCGCGCGCAACGTGCTGGGCCTCGAGAAGGCCAACAGCCGCGAGTTCGAAGCGGAGACCCCCCACCCCGTCATCGACCTGATGGAGGCCCAGAAGGAGATCCGGGACAAGGGCGGCACCATGCGGCTCGGCACCTATCCGTGCGCCGTCAAGAAGGAGACGCTGGCCCACCGGATCTACGGCGAGGACTCCATCGACGAGCGCCACCGCCACCGCTACGAAGTCAACAGCGAGTACCTGCCGCAGTTCGCCGAGCACGGCCTCAAGGCGTCCGGCACCTCGCCCGACGGCGTGCTGTGCGAGACGGTCGAGCTGGAGGCACACCCCTGGTTCTTCGGCTGCCAGTTCCACCCCGAGTACAAGAGCCGGCCGACCCGCCCGCACCCGATCTTCGTCAGCTTCGTCAAGGCGGCGCTGGACTTCCGCACCGCGCGGGAGACCCGCTCGACCGAGGACGTGGCCGGCGAAGAGCAGCTCGCGTCCTCCCTCCTGCAGGCCCCCGGCGGCGTCTCCCCCGAGAGCTGAGCGCTCGCGCAGCGTCCAGCGCACGAGCGCGATGAAGCGGATGAAACGGATCAAGCGGAGCGCGCCCGTCCTGGGCGCGGGAGCCCTGGCTCTGGTGCTGGTGCTGCCTGCGTGCAGCGCGCCGACGCCGGTTCCCCCGCTCCCCGACGACCCGGCTCGCTGGGTCGCGGAGGCCGACGCGCCCGTCTGGACCGGCGACCTGCCCGGTGGGCTGAGCGCCCGGTTCGAGGCGCGCCGGGCGACCGTGCGCTGGCGCGACGGCGCGCCGCACGGCCGGTTCGAAGGGGTCGACCTGCACCTCTGGACGGCTGGCGGCGAGCCCGTCGGGCGTCTCTGGGCGAAGTCCGGCACCGGCACCTGGCCCGACGGGCCGCTCGAGCTGAGCCTCGTCGGCTGGGACCTCCTGTCACCCGTCGACCGCGGCTCCCTCGACGTCGTCACCTGGGCCCCGGGGGGCCGCTGGTCCTGCGGCGGCTGCGCCCTCGAGGGCTTGCTCCCTTGAGCGGAGTGCGCCGCCTCCGCGCGCGCGGCGCCCTCCAGGTCCGCGGTCTGTGCGCCGGCTGGGGGGGGAGCGACCTGCTCCGGGGGCTGGACCTCGACCTCGCGACCGGAGAGCGGGTCGCCGTGCTCGGGCCCAACGGGGCGGGCAAGACGACCCTCTTCGACGCGATCTCCGGGCGGCTGCGGCCGTCGGCCGGCGCCGTGCGGCTCGGCGGCGCCGACATGACCGGCTGGCCGCTGCACCGGCGGGCCCGGGCGGGGCTCGCCTACGTGCCCCAGGAGCCGACGGCGCTGGTGGGGCTCAGCGTGCGCCAGAACCTCGAGGTCGCGGTCGCCGCCCCCGCCGCCCGGGGCGCCGCCTCGCGCGACGTGGCGCCGGCCCTGAAGGCGTGGGGGCTGCAGGCGTTGGCCGACCGCGAGGCGGCCGCCCTCAGCGGCGGGGAGCGTCGACGCATGGAGGTCGCCCGTGCGCTCCTGCTGCGCCCCGCGGTCCTGCTGCTCGACGAGCCGTTCGCCGGCCTCGACCCCGAAGGAAGGGCGGCCCTGGCCCGCGGGTTGAAGGAGCTGCCGGCCGGCGTCGCCATGCTGGTGACCGATCACGCCGCGGATGACGTGCTCGGCTCCTGCGACCGCGTCGTCGTGTTGGTGGACGGGGCGGTGTCGTTCGACGGCCCGGTGAGCTCGTTCGAGCCGACCACGGCCGCGTGGCGCCGCTACTTTGGATAGGGGTTGACGATGACCCTATGATCTGCGTCATGCAGAATCCGGGCCAACATGGGAGTGCCCCTTTGACGTCCTGTCATACGATTGCTACCGTATGGGTGTCGGGAGAGCCGGAATCGCAATGATCTCGGCCGATTAGCTGGGGATTCATGGCCTTCGAGCAGAAGCTGCAGCTGAAGATGTCGCAGCAGCTGGTGATGACGCCCCAGCTGCAGCAGGCGATCAAGCTCCTGCAGCTCAACCACCTCGAGCTCGCCGACCTGGTCAGCCAGGAGATGGTCGAGAACCCGGTCCTCGAAGAGGAGGTGGTCGAGCGCACCGACCCCCTCACCGAGCTGGCCGCCAAGCAGGAGAAGCCGACCCAGGACGATCCCAACGCCGAGGACAAGCGGGACAACACCGACATCGACTGGGAGAAGTACCTCGAGAACTACCAGTCCAGCCCCAAGACGGGCTCCGAGGTCCGCCGCACCGGCGACGACCTGCCGACCTACGACCAGACGCTCACCCGCGGCGAGACGCTCGCCGAGCACCTGATGTGGCAACTCCACCTGCTGGAGGCCCACCACGACACGCTGGCGGCGGCCGCGTCCATCGTCGGCAACCTCAACGACGACGGCTACCTGACCGTCTCGCTCGACGAGATGTCCGAGATGGAGGGCATCGAGCGGGAGACGCTGGAGTGCGGCATCGAGTTCGTCCAGGCGCTGGATCCGCTCGGGGTCGGCGCCCGCAACCTCGCCGAGTGCCTGCTCATCCAGGCTCGCAGCCTGCACCCGGGGGACAAGGTCCTCATCGGCATCCTCGAGGACTGGATGCCGGAGGTGGAGCGGCGCAACCTCAAGGCGATCGCCCGGGGGATGAAGGTCTCCCTGCAGCGCGTGGGCGACGCGATGCGCACGCTGGCCACGCTCGAGCCGAAGCCCGGTCGCAACTACACGGCCGAAGAGCCGCGCTACATCACGCCGGACATCTACGTCATCAAGTCCGGTGACGAGTACATCATCCAGCTCAACGAGGAGGGTGTGCCCAAGCTCCGCGTCTCCAACTACTACCGGCAGGTGCTGACCGGCGCCGGCAAGGGGGACAAGGAGTACATCCAGGACAAGCTCCGATCGGCCCAGTGGCTGATCCGTTCCATCTATCAGCGGCAGCGGACCATCTACAAGGTCACCGAGAGCATCGTGAAGCAGCAGCGGGGCTTCTTCGACGAAGGCATCGCCCGGCTGCGACCGATGATCCTGCGGGACGTCGCCGACGACATCGGCATGCACGAGAGCACCGTGTCGCGCGTGACGACCAACAAGTACGTGCACACGCCGCACGGCATCTTCTCGCTGAAGTTCTTCTTCAACAGCGGCATCCAGCGCAAGGACGGCGCGGACGACGTCGCATCGGAGATGGTCAAGCAGCGCATCAAGTCGCTGGTGGGGGAGGAAGACCCGCGCAAGCCGCTGTCGGACAGCGCGCTGGTCAAGACCCTCGCCACCGAGAACATCAAGATCGCCCGCCGGACGGTCGCGAAGTACCGCGATCAGCTCGGCATCGCCTCCTCCTCCCAGAGGAAGAGGCAGTTCTGACACCCCCTGAGTCGGAGCGTGCATGCGCGTCGAGGTCAGCTTTCGGAATCTCGAGACGAGCGAACCCCTCAAGAGCTACGCGGAAGAGAAGATCGGCAAGCTCAAGCGTTTCCTGGTCAAGCCGATCGATGCCCACGTAATCCTCTCCAAGGACGGCTTCCTGCACCTCGCCGAGGCGAACGTGCGGACCTCCGAGGGCCACTTCAGCGGCCGGGTCCAGTCCGAAGACGACGTCTACGCCGCCATCGACCTGGTGACCGACAAGCTGGCCAAGCAGGCGCGTCGCTCCCACGCCAAGAAGAACGACCATCGCGCTCCTCGCACCGGGGACGTCCTCGGCCGGGCCGCGCGCTCGGCCGAAGACGAGGCAGCGGCCGATCTGGACGCCGAGCTCGACGCCCTCGGGGAGTAGCGAGAAAAAGCGCGCGCCGATTGAATGGCGCCCGCCCCAGCGCCCCTCGCACCCGCATGACCACCACCACGACGCAGCTCGTGCGACTGGCCAACCAGGCAGTGTGATACCCGAGGGCGCGGCCTCCCCACCGGTGGGAGCGCTTCAAAAGGCTCTAACTCGGTCGATGTGATCCTGCCCGGAGCCGAACGCGAGCGGAGGGCCTGCCGATGACCGAAACCAATGACAGCTTGCGATCGGGCACGGAGACGCTGACGCCGTCAGCGTCCTGCTAGGGGATCTCGAAGTCGAGCGTGTAGGTGGGACCGCAGGTCCCGCCGGGGTCCGGCACCCAGCTCGTGGTCGGCTGGACGACGATGGAGTAGTCCACGTCGAACAGCTGGATCAGGTTCAGCGTGAAGTCCTCGGTCTCGTTCGTGCCGATGCCCGTCGCGACGAGGTCGCCGTCGATGTAGACGCTGACCTGGACCGGCTGGGGAGCGTCCCAGCTGATCGAGCCCTCGCCGCAGCCCGACGGGAGCGCGCCGGCGAGCAGGATGATCCCCCAGGCGGCCACGTTGCTCGTCAGGTTCGTGTCGAACTCGAAGATGTCGTACTGGTCGGACGTGCTGCTGAAGTTGCCCGACGCGGCGCCGCTGCCGGGCTCCAGGTGCATCGTGCCGAAGATGCCGGCGTCGAAGGAGCAGCTGCCGCCTCCGGGCAGCAGGCCCGGCGCGGCCACGCTCAGGTCGTAGCCCGAGCTGTTCGGCCCGGTCTCCCACATCTCCTGGGCGCCGGCCATGTCGTCGTTGATCAGGCCGTTGCAGTTGCTGTCGAGGTCGTCGCTGCAGTCGTCCCAGACGTCCGGGTTGACCGCGTAGTTGGCGTCGTTGCAGTCGCCCTCACAGGTCGACCAGCCGTCGCCGTCGATGTCGAAGCCGTTGTCCTCGATGCCGTCGCAGTCGTTGTCGAAGCCGTCGCAGATCTCGGTGACGCCCGGGTTGACCGCGTCGTTGTTGTCGTCGCAGTCGTCGCACAGGAAGTAGCCGTCACCGTCGACGTCCACCTCGTCCGGCGGCGTGTAGCCGTCGCAGTTGGTGTCGAACCCGTCACAGATCTCGTCCATGCCGGGGTTGATGAACGGGTTGTCGTCGTCGCAGTCACCCTCGCAGATCGAGTAGTCGTCGCTGTCGTCGTCGCAGTCGGTCGCGTCGACCTCGCCGTCGCAGTTGTTGTCGTCGATGCCGTCGCAGATCTCGGGGCAGATCGGGCAGACGTCCTCGTTGAAGTCGTTGCAGTCCTGGCTGTTGGGGCCGGTGGTCTCGCTGTCGTCGCACTTGCCGTCGCCGTCGACGTCGATGCCGTCGGGGCAGAAGCCGTCGCCGTCCTGGTCGAGCTGGCCGACCGGGAACTCGGAGACCTCGATCGTGGTGCTGTCCTGGCCCGTCGAGCCGAAGCTGTCCGTGGCGTACAGGAAGATGACGTGCCAGCCGGGCTCCAACTGGTGGTCGAACTGGGTGTTGCCGTCCCCGTCGGACGAGCCGACGAACAGCTCGCCCTGCACGTCCGAGGCCCAACGCACCTCCATCGAGAACTCGGTCTCCTCGGCGTTGCTCACCGAGCCGGCGAAGTTGATGAGGTCACCTTCGAAGAAGGTGCCGCCGGACAGGGGCTGGGTGATCGTCACCAGCGGCGGCTCGGTGAGGACCGTGATCTCGATCGTGTCCTCGTCGGTCGCGCCCTTGGTGTCCGTCGCGCGCAGCGTGATCAGGTGGGTGCCGGTGCTCAGGCCGGTGGTCGTGAACTGGGTGTAGCCGGCGGTGTCCGCGTTGCCCTCGAACATCGGCGTGTCGGGGGCGGCGTTGTCGTACCAGAGGATCTCGAGCTCTTCGGCGTGGTCCTGGTCGTCGCGGACCGTGCCCGCGAAGGTGATCGTGTTCTCTTCGATCAACGCGTCCGGGGCGGGCAGCGTGATCGTGGCGAGGGGGGCGGTGTTGTAGGTGTTCACCGCCTGCGTGTTGCAGCCGGCAGCGGCGGCGGCCACCGTGGCGAACAGCAGGGTCTTGTAGATCGGTCGCATGGCTCCCTCCGGTCACGGAGAGGGGCCAATCAACTCCGGTGTCAACACTTTGTCAAGGGCGGCGTGCGGTCGGAGCGCCCTCAGCGCGCGATGTAGCGCAGCTGAACGGAGCTGCGCAGCGCCTTGCGCCAGGAGTTGTACTCGTCCTCGAAGCGCAGGTTGTAGACGCGCTCGGCGACGTCGTTGCGCACCTCTTCGAACGGCCGACCGCCGTACACGGCGTCCTTGTGCCGGTCGTAGTACTGCCGCTGGTCCTCCTCGGTGATCGCCACCTGCACCGACAGGTCGACCACCGCGTCGAGCAGGACCGACTCCTCGAACCAGTCCAGCAACGCAGACTTCTCGATCCCGTGGTCGACCCGCCACCGGATCGCCTCCTGCCGGCTCTCGAACGTCTCCTCGAACCGGCGCAGCCGCTGCTCGGCCTGGAACCCGCTCAGTTCGACGTTCCGGGTCTCCGGCCTGGCCAGGAGCAGCGTCTTGAAGACCAGCGCTTCGAGGGGGTCGACCGCCTCGGTGAGCAGCCGACCGAACTCCGACGGGTCGGTCGAGCCCGCCACCCGCTCCCGAATCGCGGTCTCCAGAGCGACCGCCGACGCGGTGATGGGGGCGTCGTCGACCACCGCCACGACCCGGTCGACCAGGTCTCCCGCCTCATCGGGCGTGGTCGGGCCGTCCTGAGCCGCCGCCGGAGCGGCCGCCAGCAGCCCGGCTAGGAGAACAGCCCGGCGAACCACTCGAAGATCCCGGCGATGTCGCCCCACAGGTCTGACCATCCGGTCGGCTCCAGCGGGCTCAGCCCGTAGATGTGATCCAGGACGATCATCACGCTGTTCGCGAACGTGTGGAAGAGGGCGCCGGCCAGGATGTTCCCCGAACGGGCCCGCATCCAACCGAACACGAACGACGGGAACAGGATGAACGGCTGCCACCATTGCCAGGTGACCAGGGAGTGGCCGAGGGTGAACAGCACCGCGGTCAGGGGCAGGCTCCAGCCGAACTTCGCCCCCAGGAACGAGAACCGCTCGCTGTCGTAGATCCCGTCGAGCCGCGTCTGCATGTAGCCGCGGTAGAAGAACTCCTCCGCGTAGCCCACGCAGAGCAACTGGTAGAGCACCTGCATGCCGATCGTGACGGCGATGCCCCCGGTGATCGCGTGGGTCGGGAAGAAGCGCGGGTAGCCGTGCTTCATCCCCATCACGTCCGTCGTGAACCAGTTGTAGAACCAGCTCTGGCAGACGTGATAGCCCGGCAGGAAGAAGACGTAGATCACGCCCGTCACCACCGCGAAGAACAGGAACGCCTTGCGCAGCGCCGGCCAGAAGGGCTCGGGGAACGTGATGTCGTGGTCGACGTGGAAGCCGTTCCAGCGCTCCGCGATGACCGGCGTGTACAGGAAGACGATGGCGACCAGCACGAGCCAGTCGTTGGCGAGCGCCCCGCCGTCCACCAGCAGCTTGATGCCGCGGATGACCAGGCAGGACCCGAAGTAGAGCGCCAGGACCTCGATCCAGACGCGGCGGCGATCCGTCACTACGTCGGCAGGGTCTCATTGAGGGCGCCGGTGCGGTAGCCCTGCAGGTCGATGGTGACGTACGTGAACCCGGCCGCCTTGCAGGCGTCGACCACGGTGGAGCGCGTCGGCTCCTCGATCAGGCGCGGCAGGTCCGCGGGGCGGACCTCGATCCGGCACAGCACGTCGTGATAGCGCACGCGGTACTGCCGGAAGCCCAGGTCCTTGAGGAGGCGCTCCACGCTGCCGACCATCTCGAGTCGCTCCGGGGTGATGTGGGTGCCGTACGGGAACCGCGACGACAGGCAGGCGAACGCCGGCTTGTCCCAGACGTCCAGCCCGAGCGCGCGGGCGGCGCCTCGCACGTCGGCCTTGGACAGGCCGGCGGCCACCAGCGGGTGCACGATCGCCGCCTCGTCCGCCGCGATGAGCCCCGGACGGTGGTCGCCCAGGTCGTCGACGTTGACGCCGTCGGCGATGCGGTCCGCGCCCAGATCGACGGCGGCGGCGCGCGCCACCCGGTACAGCTCCTCCTTGCAGTAGAAGCAGCGGTTGCTCGGGTTGGTGAAGAAGCCCTCGACCTGCATCTCGTCCGAGAGCACGAACCGGTGCCGCGCTCCCAGCTCCCGGGCGATCCGCTCGCAGCCTTCGCGCTCCTCGTCCGGCAACGTCTCGCTCACGGCGGTCAGGGCGAGCACGTCGGCCCCTCGTTCGGCCACTGCGACGGCGAGCACGAACGCCGAGTCGACGCCGCCGGAGAAGCAGACGACCCACCGATCGCCCTCCGCGAACAGCGCGCGGAGGCGCTGCAGCTTCGGCCCGAACTCCGCCTCCGACGAGACGACCCGGGACGGATCGGCGTCGGCGGGGGCGACGGACTGCAGGATCGGGAGGGACGCGGCCACGGCGCCGGCATGATAGGGCCAAGGACGGGCGTCCGCACGGACCACCTCGCCTGCCCGGTTGACCGCGGACCGGGCGAGGGGCAGGCTGCCCGGCCATGACCGACACCTTCGTGCAAGCCAGCCTCGAGATCCGCGCCCCCCGAGCCCACGTCGCCTCCGTCGCTGGATCCGTGAAGCAGGCCGCGAAGTGGTTGTGGAACCCCGCGCAGATCAAGCAGATCTCGAGCACGCGAGAACTCCCCGACGGCGGGATCCAGCTCGTCGTCGCCGACGGGGACAAGCTGCGGGACAAGGTGGTGGAGGCGTCGCCGGACCAGGTGACCCTCGAGTCGGAGTATCGGCCGCGCCGCTCGGAGGTGCAGGGACGTCACCTGCGGCTCGTCCTCGACCTCGCCCCCGGCGCCGCGACCTGCCAGGTGACCCTGGGCGTAAGCTTCCTGCACCGCGACGCTCCTTCGGAGGAAGTCGAGCGTCGGCGCTGGCGACGGCACTGCGAACAGTGCCTCAAGCGGTTGGCGAGGCTCGCCACTCCGGAGTGAACATGCGCCCGCTCGTCCTCCTCCTCCTGGCGCCGGCGGCCGAGGCGGCCACCCCGCTCTCGACGGGCCAGGTCCAGGACGACCTGTGGTGGTCGACGTGCACCTTCTACCTGCCGAAGTCCGCTCGAGGCGCGGCCGACGAGCTCGCCGCCCGCGCGGCCGAGGCGTTCCCCGACTACCAGGTGGTGCGGTCGTTCCCGGAGCAGCCGCGCGCCGGGCTCGTCGTGGTGCTCGACCAGGTCGGCACCGCGATGCCCGACGACTACCTCGACTACTTCGGGATCGACCTCACGAAGCGGGAGCGCAAGCTCCTCACCAGGCCCCAGGCGGGCGCGATGCTCGCGGTGCTCTCGGGCCCGATCCGCGGGCCGGCCGCCAACGTCACGTACGCCGAGCTGGCGTCGGCCTTCGCGTCGCGCCACAAGGGGGTGATCTGGGACGACAACACCCGCCAGGGGTTCGGCCCGGCGACCTGGGACCTGTGGCGGCTGCCCGGGCTGACGAAGACGCCGGCGTACCTCGGCCTGGCGTTCACGACCCACACCTACCGCGACGGCAACGGGTTCCGGATGGTCACGCTGGGCCTGGACCGGTTCGGGCTGCCCGACCTCGTCATCGAGCACTCTCCGACCAACTCGGACGAGCTGGGGCTGCTGATCCAGTGGATCGCCCAGCAGCTGTACGAGGACCCGACCCTGGGCAAGGGCGGCATGCTCGCCCTGGACGTCGGCCGCCTGCAGAGTTCCTGGATGGCCGACGAGCTCCGGGGGCGGACCGGCGCGGGCGCGACCCTGGTGGGCGCCGTGCAGCTCGTGCAGGGCACCCCCCAGGAGGGCGACGCGGCCAACCGGCTGGTCGAGATCCGGTTCACCGTCGGGTCCGACTCGGGCAGCAAGGGGGAGCGCATCGCGGCGCTGACCACCCAGCTGTTCGGTGACGACGACAAGTGGCTCGAGGGGGATGGGCAGGCGTTCGAGCGCGCCAAGGCGCGCGCCCGCCGGGAGCTGAAGGAGCTGATGGCTCGCTACGATTCGCTGCCGTCGACGTCGTCGCTGCACGTCAAGGCGGGCTTCGACACCACCGATGAGCACACCGAGCACATGTGGGTCGCGATCCAGGGCGTCAACGGCGACAACCTCGTCGGCACGCTGCTGAACAGCCCGTTCAAGGGCAACCGCTACCGCAAGGGGCAGAGCATCACGTTCCAGCTCGAGGCCGTCAGCGACTTCATCTACACCCGCGAAGACGGCTCCACGCAGGGGAACTACACCGAGCCGTTCCTGCGGTAGCGTTCGTGGACGAGCTGCTCACCTGATCGGGCGGTCCCAGTAGGACTTGCGTCCGATCCGGCGGAACCCCTGCTTGCCGACGATCGGCGCCGACGTGTCGGTCTTCGCGAAGATCCCGACCAGGCTCGCGCCCAGCTCCGCGGCCGCGGCGACCCGCGCCGCGACGAGCGCCGAGTAGGCGCCGCGACCCCGCGCCGCGGGGGGGGGGGCGCCCCCCCCCCCAAAACCCCCACCCCCCCCCCCGGGGGGGGGGGGGCAGGCCCCCCCCCCCCCCGCCCCCCCCCCCCACCCCGCGCCCGGGGCCCCCCGCGCCGCCCCGCGCGCCGCGTCGGCGCCGCGACCCCGCGCCGCGGGGGCGGTGCCGCCCCCCCAGAAGAAGCACAGGCCGAGGGCCGGGTAGTCGTTCATCGAGGCCGCCGCGACCGGCTCGCCCCCCGCGTCCCAGGCGACGTACCGAAGCGTGCGCCGCCCTGGCCGCGTGCACAGGTCCAGCTCCCGCTGCAGCTGCGACGGCTCGTCGTCCACCATCGGACGGCCCGAGAAGGCCTGCGCGTTGACGTGCAGCCACGCCCGCAGCCCGGCGAGGTCGCGCACCTCGCGGACCTCGATCCCGGCCGCCGGGCGGGCCCGGTACTCGTCGGTGCCGACGACCATCGCGTCGTAGTCCGCCGGCTCGTCGTACCCGTAGCGAGGCAGCAGCTCCGGCAGCCCGGTCGCCCCGTGCCCCTCGTAGACGGCCCACCGCGAGCGCACGCCGACGTGGGCCGCCTGCACCTCGTCGAGCAGCGAGGGCAGCCGATGGGTCGGCGCGTCGGTCTTCGTCACGGTGTTGGCGTAGAGGTAGTCGCGCGGGCAGGCGACGTAGGCGATCTCGTCGCGCTGGACGACCGTCGCGTCCGGCGGCGCCCAGAAGAAGTCCCACTGGGTCGACAGGAGCCGCCCGTACTCGGTGGTCACTTCCAGTTCGTGCGGCCGCCGAGGGCCGCGTCGTACATCCAGTCGGGCATCGCCCGGGCCATCCGGGTCAGCCACACCAGCTGCCAGGGGAACTCCACCTGCCGCTTGCCGCGCATGACCCCCTTCACGATGATCCGCGCCGCGCGGTCGGGCTCGACGATGAACGGCATCTTGAACGGGTTGCTGTCGGTCATCGGCGTGCGCACGAAGCCGGGGTGCACGGCGGTCACCGAGATCCCGCGCCCCTTCAGCTCCAGCCGCATCGACTCGAGCATCACCGTCAGGGCCGCCTTGCTGGCCGAGTAGGGGCCCGACGCCGGCAGGCCGCGGAAGCCTGCGATGGACGACACGCCGACGATCCGGCCCCGCCCCCGCTCGATCATCCCGGGCACGACGGCGGCGTAGACGTTGGTGCAGCCCTCGAAGTTGACCCGCATCGTGCGTGCGATGGCCTTCGCTTCGATCTTCTTCATCGGCATCGGCGTGCCGACCCCCGCGTTGGCCAGCGCCACGTCGACGGGCCCCAGCTCCGCTTCGGTCCGGGTGACCGCCGCGCCCACCGCGTCGTTGTCGACGACGTCGCACGGCACTGCGAGGGCCTCGCCGCCGGCTTCGCGGACCGCCTCGGCGACCTCCTCGAGCTTGTCGGCCCGCCGGGCGACCAGGGCGACCTTCGCCTGGTGGCTGCGAGCGAGCTCGACCGCGATGGCGGCGCCGATGCCGGAGCTGGCGCCTGTGAGAAGCACGACCGGGTTCGTCATGGGTGGCCTCTTACCAGACGGGCCGCGCTTCGTCTGGTAAGAGGCCCGCCATGGTCCAGCCCCGGCTCCTGCGCGGCCCCCTGACCCGCGCCCTCGTCCTGGAGAACCCCGACCCCGTGCTCGACGAGGGGCTGCGCGCGGCCGGCATCGAGCCGGTCCGGGTGTCCACCACCCCCGACCGGGCGGGCCTGCTCGCCCTGATCGAGGAGCACCGGCCCCACCTGCTCTTCAAGCGGTCCCGGGTCCAGGTCGACGCCGAGGTGCTCGACACCGCGCAGGATCTGTTCGCGGTCATGCTCTGCTGCATCGGCGACGACAGCGTCGACAAGCAGGCGGCCGCGGATCGCGGCGTGCTCGTGCTCAACGACCCCCGGAGCAACGGCCGGTCGGTCGCGGAGCTCGTCATCGGCCAGCTGGTGATGGGGGCCCGCCGCATCCCGACGGCCTGGCGGGAGACCCGACGCCACGAGTTCGGCAAGACCGCCTCGGGGCGGTTCGAGGTCAAGGGCAAGACCCTGGGCATCCTGGGGCTCGGATCCATCGGCAAGCAGGTCGCCCGGCTCGCCGAGGGGCTCGGCATGGACGTGCTGTTCCACGACAGCGACGAGGTCGCCAACGCGGTCGGCGAGACCATGGAGTGGACGCCGGTCGAGACGATCGACCAGCTGTTCGAGAACAGCGACGTGCTGACCGTGCACCTGTCCGCCGAGGACCGCCGGGGTCGCTCCAACCGGGGCATCGTCACGGCAGCCCACCTGATGTCGCTCGGAGCGGCCCGGGGGGACGAGTGCCCCCGCGTGTTCATCAACCTCTCCCGGGGCTTCGTCGTCGACCCGCCGGACCTCGTCGCGGCGGCCGACGCCGGCGCGATCAAGCAGGCCTTCGTCGACGTCTATCCGGAGGAGCCGCACACCGGCAGCGACTCCTGGCACAACCCCTTCGCGGTGCACCCCAACATCTTCGGCACCCCCCACATCGGCGCCGCGACCCGAGACGCCCAGCCGCGCATCGGTCGCAAGATGGCCCGCTCTGCCCGCCTGCTCAGCCAGCGCGGCACGGTCGAGGACTGCGTGTTCATGCCGGGCACCCGGATCGACGTCGCGTCGTCCGCCCGGGCGCCCCACGTGCTGGCCGTGGTGCACGCCGACGTGCGCGGCACCAAGAAGGCGGTCGACGACGAGATCTTCCGCGCCGGGGTGAGCAACCTGCAGTCCACCCACCAGGACTTCCCCCGCTACGGCATCGCCTACGACCTGTCGGTGCTGGAGCGACCGCTGAGCGACGAAGAGGTCGCCGACCTGATGGACCACGCCACCGAGGTGACCGGCCAGGCCTACACGATCCGGTCGGTTCGGCAGATCACGCTGGAGTGACCGAAATCTGCGTGAAATAGTCCGGCCCCCTCGCGTGTATCCTCCGAGCCCGATGTCCAGAGCCCCCCTGTTACTGCTGCTCCTCGCCGCCCTGCTCGCGGGGCCGACGGCGTGCAGCATGGGGGAGGCGAGCGACGACGACTCCTCCGAGGGCAAGGACGACGACGACTCGGCCGCCGAGGAGGCGCGCGCGACCCCGGTCAAGGTCGAGCCGGTCGAGGTCGGCGAGATCTCCGAGACGCTGGTCGCCTCCTCCACCGTGGACACCGAGCGCCACGCCAACGTGCACGTCGAGGTGCCCGGCACCATCGAAGAGGTGCGGGTCGAGGAGGGCGACCGGGTCCGCGCCGGCGCAGTGCTCGCGGTGCTCCGCAACGCCGCCCTGGTCGGCGAGCTGGAGCGCGCCGAGGCGTCGTTCCAGCGGAGCAAGGACGACTACGAGTCGGTCCGCTCGCTGTTCGAGAAGGGCTTCGTCAGCAAGAACGAGTACGAAGCGGCGAGCCTCGCCCACCAGACCGCCCGGGCGACCCTGGAGCAGGCGCGGGAGACCCATCGCGCACGGCAGCTGACCAGCCCCATCGCGGGCACCGTCAGCCTCCGCCAGGTCCGGTACGGCGAAGCGGTGAGCACCGGCCAGCTGGCCTTCGCGGTGGTCGACCTGCAGGCGCTCCGGGTCGAGGTGAACCTCCCCGAGAAGGACCTGGCTCGCCTCGAGCCGGGCCAGAAGGCGCGCATCCGGAGCGAGATCCTGGCCGACGGCGTCGAGGCGGCGGGACACGTCGAACGGATCAGCCCGGTCGTCGACCCGGCGAGCGGCACGGTCAAGGTGACCGTCGCCATCGATCCCGGCCAGGCGGTCCTGCGCCCCGGCATGTTCGTCGCGGTGGAGATCGTGGTCGACACGCACGCGAAGGCTCAGCTCGTGCCGAAGCGGGCGGTCGTCTACGACGAGGGTGAGCCCTTCGCGTTCGTCGTCACGGCGGAGTCGACGGTCGCCCGCAAGCCGCTCACGCTCGGCTTCACCGACCGCGATCGGGTCGAGATTCTCGACGGGGTGGCCCCGGGAGATCAGGTCGTCGTGGTGGGTCAGGGACTCCTGCGGGACGGCTCCGACGTCAAGGTCGTCGAGTAGGCGGAGCGACCCCGCCCCGAACAACCTGCTCGGCTGCAGGTTTGCGAGCCCACAGATCGCTATACTCCGGGGGTTGTGACCGAGCCCGGCCTTCCGTCCGTCGATCTGCCCGCTGGGATCGACCAGGACGGCGAAGTTGACTTCGACGGCCTGGGCAAGGCCGCGTGGGTCACCGACGTGGGCAAGGTCCGAAGCCGCAACGAAGATCGCCTGCTCGTGAAGTCCCTGTGGGGTGGCCGCTACGCGCTGCTCCTCGTGGCGGACGGGGCCGGCGGCCACGACGCGGGGGACAAGGCGGCCGAGGCGGTCGTCGCGACCTTCAACGCCGACCTCTCGTCCGACGGGGAGCCGGGGGACGGCGACCCGGCGCGGTGGATCCGCGACGCGATCACCGACGCCCACGCCCAGGTCCGAGGGCTCGGCCACGGGCAGACCCGTCCGCCGGCGTCGACGGTGGTCGGCATGATCGTCGAGCGGGAGAGCCTCTGCGGTTGGCGCTTCCACGTCGGCGACTCTCGCCTCTACGTGCGCGGACCGGACGGGATGGTCGCCCAGTGGACCCGCGACCACAACATCACCAACGGCCTCATCGACCGCGGACTGCCGGTCACCCAGGCCCTGAAGATCGCCGACGGCGGCCGCCTGACCCAGGTCCTGGGCGGCGGCTCCGACCCGGAACCCGAGGTGCTCGGTCCGCTCGCGCTGGTGCCGGGCCAGGTGCTCCTGCTCTGCAGCGACGGCATCTACGGTCACAACGGCGACCGCGAGGTGCTGCTCCCCGCCATGAACCCCGAGCGCGGGTCGGTGGTCGAGCGAATCGCCGAGTTGAAGGCCGCCGTGCTCGAAGGCGACGCGCCGGACAACCTGACCGCGGTGCTCTGGCAGGTGCCCGACGACGCGGTGGCGACGCGGGAGCGCGAGACGGTCACCAACTCGATGCGGGCGATCACCGCCGAGGATCTCGAGAAGGCCGCGGAGGAGGCCGCCCGGTCGCCGAACCTGTCGACGACCCGGCTCGGACCCGACACCGGCGCGACGCAGCCGCGGCCGTCCAGCCCCGTGGGCTGGATCATCGTGCTCCTGTTGATCCTCGCGGGCTTCTTCTTCCTGCTGACCCGGACCCCGGAGCCGCAGCCGCCCGAGCCGACGCCGACCGCCGCGCCGACGACTGCGCCCACCCCGGCCCCGACCGTCAGCGCCGATCAGCCGCTGCCGTGGCCGGACAACCCCGAGCAGAGCGACCGCCTCCAGGCGCTCGTCCGGGGCTTCGACGCCGACTGGTGGAGCGGCCTGGCCAACGACGACCAGGTCAGCAAGGTCGGCCTCCTGGCGGACCTCGTCGCGCCGGGGAGCGCGCCCGAGGTGGTGCTCAGCTACCGCGAATCGGCGGAGTCGGAGCCGGTCGAGATCCACGCCGGCTGGAAGCTCCCCGGTGGCGACGGCGCGGCCGCGGCCGAGCGGGCCTGGCAGGCACGGGACACGATCCTGGCGGGCCACCCGGTGCTCGGCGCCCAGCCCGGCATCCCGCAGCTGCTGGCCGACGCGGCCTGCTCGTCGGTGGAGCTGCGCTGGCCCCGCGGTGACTCGGTGAGCCCCGGCGACGCCGGGCAGCTCGGGAGCTGGCTCGCCGCCTGCTTGCCGCCGGACCTGGGCGGCCGCTCGCTCCTCGTCCGCCTCGGTGGCTGGCCCTCGGTCGGTTGGCGGATGGACGACCTCAACGCGGCTCGATACCTCTTCGAGAAGGAGGGCGGCGCCGCCGACCTCATCGCGCTGGACAGCGCCGAGAATGCCCGGCTCCTGGAGCTGGGGCTGCTCGCCGTCGCGTCCAAGCAGCCGTCGGTGGCGCACATCTCCATCGAGATCGACCTGCGGCTGTCGACCCAGGACCGCCGCGAGGGCACGACCGACGCCGGGGCGGCGCTGGCCGCGCAGGCCCGCGCCGAAGAGCTCGCTTCCCTCATCCGCGCCGCGGCCGACGGACGCGAGGTGCTCAGCACCGGCGGCGTCGGCGACGAGCTGGTGAGCGACTGGGGCGGTGAGCCGGCCGAAGAGCTGCGGGCGGCGTTGTCGGATCTCAACCGGCACGTCGTGGTGCGGTTCGAGGCGGGCGGCGGTGAGCCGGTCGAAGAGGAGCTGCCCGGCGAGGCCGAGAGCATCGAGGAGGTCGAGCTCCCCGATCAGCCCGATCAGACGCCGTCCAGCGGGGACGAAGCGGGTGACGAGACGCCCGCCGTGGGCGACGACGACGATTCCGCGCCGACCCCGCAATAAGTTCCCCCGCTGAGGGTATAGGTACCACTCCATGGCCCCCTCAGCGCCCGAGGGCTCGCCGGTTCAGGCGACGCTCGTCCGTCGTCCGGTCGCCACGATCATGGCGGTGCTCGCCGCCGTGGTGTTCGGCGCCGTGTCGTACACGAACCTGCCCCTCAACCTCATGCCGGATCTCGACTACCCCACCATCACGGTGCGGACCGAGTACCCCGGCGCCGCTCCGGCGGAGGTCGAGAAGTACGTCAGCGAGCAGATCGAGGAGTCGCTGTCGACGGTGCCGGGGCTGGTGTCGATCGAGAGCACGTCCCGGGCGGGCCTCAGCGACGTCGTGCTCGAGTTCGAGTGGGACACCGACATGTCCGAGGTCAGCCAGGGGGTGCGGGAGCGCCTCGGGCTGCTGACCCTGGTCGAAGAGGCGACTCGGCCGCTGGTCCTGCGCTACGACCCCAACCTCGACCCGATCCTCCGGCTCAGCCTCGCGGCGGAGGACGACACGGTCGAGAGCCTGGTGGCGGCCCGGCGGGTGGCCGAAGACGAGATCCGGCCGGCCCTGGAGCGGCTGCCCGGCGTCGCGGCGGTCAAGGTCCGGGGCGGCCTGGAGCGGGAGGTCACGGTCGAGGTGCACGAGGGGCTGCTGCACGCGCGCGGGCTGACCGTGCAGGACGTGGCGGCCCGGCTGGGCGAGGAGAACATCAACCTCGCGGGCGGCTCGCTGATCGAGGGCCAGACCGAGTACCTCATCCGCACGCTCAACGAGTTCCGCGGACCGGACGAGATCGCCGACCTGTTCCTCGTCTCCCCCGACGGCCACACCACCCGGCTCGGAGACGTCGCCGAGGTGGCGGTCCGGCCCAAGGAGCGCGAGGTCGTCGGTCGATCGGGCGGCCGGGAGGCGGTGGAGATCGCCATCTACCGGGAGGCCGACGCCAACATCGTCGCGGTCAGCCGGGCCGTGCGCGACCGCGTGTTCGGCACGGAGGAGCAGCGGGCCTACGTCGTCGAGCACAAGAAGAAGGAAGAGGAGGCCGCGGCGGAGGACGGCGTGGCGGCGGCGGACGGCAAGGGCGGCAAGGCCGGCAAGGCCGGCAAGGCCGGCAAGGGGAAGAAGGGCAAGGCGAGCTCGGGCAAGAAGAAGCGCCGCAAGCAGGGCCGCAAGGGACGGGTCAGCGCCGGCGGCGGCGGCGGTGGTCGCAGCGAGCGCATGCGCCACAAGCAGATGACGGCGTTCCTGGACTACGAGCTGCCCGAGGAGATGCAGTTCACCGTCGTGAACGACCAGGCCCGGTTCATCGAGTCGGCCATCGCGGACGTGCGGAACGTCGCCCTGTTCGGCGCCCTGCTCGCGGTCCTCGTGCTCTTCGTGTTCCTGCGCCACGGCTGGTCGACGTTCGTGATCGCGCTGGCGATCCCCGTCTCCGTCGTGGTGACGTTCGCGCCGCTGTACCTGTTCGGGGTCAGCCTCAACCTCATGTCCCTCGGCGGGCTGGCTCTCGCGATGGGCATGCTCGTCGACAACTCGATCGTGGTGCTGGAGTCCGTGCACCGCTGTCGCGAGGAGGGTGACGGCGTGCTCCAGGCCGCCGTGCGCGGCACCCAGGAGGTGGCCGGCGCCGTCACCGCCTCGACGCTGACCACCGTCGCCGTGTTCCTCCCCATCGCCTTCGTGGCGGGGGTCGCGGGGCAGCTGTTCGGGCACCTCGCCCTGACGGTCGTGTTCGGCCTGCTCGCGAGCCTCGCGGTGGCGCTGTTCCTCATCCCGGTGCTCGCCGCGCTGCCCGAGCGGGCGTCCCTCGGGGCAGACGAGGGCGAGGCGTCTGGTGGCCTGCGTCCGCCCGATGCGTGGGGCATCGTGCGGCTGCGTCAGCCGTTCACCGACTTCTGGGGGGCGCTGAAGTGGCTGTGGGCGAAGAAGCTGCGGTTGGTCTTCCTGACGCCGCCGCTGCTGCCCTTCCTGCTCCTGCGGCTGGCGCTCACCGCGATGGTGCTGTGGCCGGCCTGGCTCGCGCTGCGCTGTGCGTGGCTCGCGGCCTGGCTGGCCGGGGGCGTGCTCCGCCTCGCCCGGCGCGTGTTCGGGGTGGGCGCGGGGCCGGCGGGCCGCCTGTTCGACCGGGGCCTGGCCACGGTGGAGGACGTCTACGAGCGCTCGCTCCGGGTCGCGATGCGGCTCCCGTCGTTGGTCTTCATCCCGGCGGTGCTGGCCCTCGTCGGCACGTTCGCCCTCATCCCCCGGCTCGGCAGCGAGCTGCTGCCGGAGGTCCACCAGGGGGCGCTGCTGGCCCACGTGGCGCTGCCCGTCGGCACCCCCCTGGAGCGCACCCTGCTCGCGGTCGACGAGGTCGCGGGGGCCGTCGAGCGGCTCCCCCTGGTGGAGTCGGTCTACGCGTCGGCGGGCATGGAGCGGGAGCTCGGCGCGAGCTCGGACGGGGGTGAGAACACGGCGGACCTGATGATCCGCCTGGAGGCGTCCGACGACCCCGCCGCCATCGAGGAGGTGGTGCGGGAGCAGATCCGGGAGATCGTCGCCGCCATCCCGGGGGCTGACCTGCGCCTCTCGACGCCGACGCTGTTCTCGTTCCGGACCCCCCTGGAGGTGGACGTCCGGGGCGAACAGCTGGACGAGCTGCGGGACGCGTCGGCCGCGGTGGTGCATCGGCTGGAGCAGGTCGAGGGGCTGCGTGACGTCGCCACCAACCTGGAGGCTGGCTACCCCGAGGTGCAGGTCCGCTACGACCGGGAGCGGCTGGAGCAGTACGGACTGGACATCGGCGTCGCGGCGCGGGCGGTCCGGGACAAGGTGGCCGGCAACGTCGCCACCGACCTGCGCGGCCAGGGCCGTCGCACCGACGTGCGAGTGGTGCTGCGGGAGGCCGACCGCAGCTCCCTGGAGGACCTGGCCCGGTTGAACGTCAACCCGAGGGGCTCGCCCGCGATCCCGCTCAGCGCGGTGGCTGACCTGGAGCTGGCCGAGGGGCCGTCGGAGATCCGCCACTCCGAGGGCGAGCGGGCCGCGCTCGTGACCGCGTCGGTCGCCGGGTTCGACCTGGGCACGATGGCCGTCGAGGTGGAGCGCGCGCTGGACGACGTGGAGGTCGACGGCGACATCCGGTTCGAAGTGGGCGGCCAGAGCCGGGAGATGGAGTCCAGCCTGGCGTCGCTGCGGTTCGCGCTGCTGCTCGCCATCTTCCTCGTCTACGTGATCATGGCGAGCCAGTTCGAGTCGGTGGTCCAGCCGGTGGTGATCCTGCTGGCCTTGCCGCTGGCGCTCGTCGGCGCGGTGCTCGCGCTGTGGGCGGTCGGCACGTCGGTCTCCGTCGTGGTGCTGATCGGGGCGATCGTGCTCGCCGGGGTGGTCGTCAACAACGCGATCGTTCTGGTGGACTACGCCAACCAGCTGCGGGCGCGCGGGCGGACCGTGCTCGACGCGATCGTCGAGGCGGGCCGGGTCCGGCTGCGGCCGATCATGATCAGCACGGCGACGACGGTGCTCGGCCTGCTGCCGATGGCCGTGGGCACCGGTGAAGGCAGCGAGATCCGGCAGCCCCTCGCGCTGGTGGTCATCGCGGGGCTGCTCAGCTCGACGGTGCTGACGCTGGTCGTCATCCCGGTGCTCTACAAGATGGTCGTCCGGAGCAAGCCCCTCCGGGAGCGGGTGGCATGAGCGACAGCCGGCTCGGCCGCGTGCTGCCGAAGTTCGCGCTGAACCGGCCGGTAACGGTCTGGATGCTGCTGCTCGCCGTCCTGGTCCTGGGCGCCATCTCCTGGATGCGCATCCCGGTCCAGCTGATGCCGACCGGGTACGACTACCCGTACCTGTGGGTCTGGATCCCGTACGCCGACTCCACGCCGCAGGAGACCGAGCGGTCGGTGGTGCAGCCGATCGAAGACGCGATCGAGACCCTGCCGGGGGTGCGCGAGATCGACGCGCGCGCGGGCAGCGACTACGCGCGGTTCGCCATCGAGTTCGACCAGGACACCGACATGTCGGAGGCCTGGGCCGGGCTGATGGACCGGATGGAGCGCACCCGGCCGGAGCTGCCCGACGACCTGCAGCACTGGTACGTCTACAAGTACAACCCCGAGGACGACCCGATCCTGTGGGCCGCGGTCTCCATCCCCGAGGACGCCGACGACCCGGCGTACGTCATCGAGACGCGCATCAGCAAGGTGCTCGAGCGGGTGCCCGGAGTCGCCCGGGTGGAGTTCCACGGCGCCCACCGGTCCCGGGTCTACGTCGACTTCAACCGCGAGGCGGTCGACCGGCACGGGGTCAGCCTCTACCAGGTGATGCAGAGCCTGGGGCAGGACAACTTCACGATGCCGTCGGGGGAGATCGAGCAGGACGGTCGCGTCGTGCTGGTCCGCTCCCTCGCCAGCTGGGGCAGCCGCGAGGACGTCGCCTCGATGCCGATCGGTCGGGGGCTGAAGCTGGAGGACATCGCCGAGGTGGTGGTCGCCCGGCCGGTCGACACGTCCATCCACCGGGTCAACGGGGACAACGCCGCCTCGATCGACGTCTACAAGGAGTCGGGCGCCAACACGATCGAGGTCTGCCGCCGGGTCCAGGAGGCCATCGACGACCTCGCGAACGACCCGAAGCTCGCTGGCTACGACGTGCACCGGTTCTTCGACCAGGGCGACCTGATCCAAGAGTCGATCGACAACCTCATCAACACCGCGCTGCAGGGCGGGGTGCTGGCGATCATCGTGCTGCTGTTCTTCCTGCGTCGGCTGCGGGTGACGGTGCTGATCGCGCTGTCGATCCCCCTGTCGCTGCTGATGACGGTGGTGATCCAGTACTTCCTCGGGGAGTCGATCAACATCCTCGCGATGATGGGGCTGATGCTCGCCGTCGGCATGACGGTGGACAACTCCATCGTCGTGGTGGAGGCGATCTACCGCCGGCGCGAGCTCGGCGAGTCCGCGTCGTACGCGGCGCTGCACGGCACCGCGGAAGTGGCCCTCGCCATCGTGGCCGCGACCTCGACCACCGTCGTCGTCTTCCTGCCGCTCATCCTGATGAGTGACGACGCCCAGTTCAGCTTCTTCATGGGCAAGCTCGGCCTACCGGTCTGCTACGCGCTCGGCTGCTCGCTGCTCGTCGCGCTGGTGCTCGTGCCGCTCTGCACGGTCACCGTGGCGTCGGCCCCGCCGGCCCCTCCGTCCCGCGCGGTGACGTGGATGGCGGACCGCTATCAGCAGCTGCTAGCAGCCACCCTGAAGCACCGCACGACCGCGTTCGCGGTGCTCGTGGTGTCGCTCGCGTCGTGCTCCTTCCCGGCGAACAACCTCAAGCGCAGCGACGAGAGCGAAGGCGGGATCATCGACTTCGTCATCGGCATGGAGTTCCCCGCGAGCTTCACGGTGTCCGAGATCGACGACTCGATCGGCCGCGTCGAGGCGATGGTCGAGGAGAAGCGCGACGAGTGGCGCATCCGCGCGGTGCGGGCCCGGCGCTGGGGCGGCGGGCGGCGGGGCTTCGTGATGGCGTTCATGGAGCGCCGCAAGCGGGGTGACGTCACGAAGGAGGAGATCAACGACCAGCTCCCGGACATGCTCGAGGCGCTGGAGATGCCCGGCGTGGAGGCGTGGGCCGGCTGGCGCCGGAACATGGACACCGGCACGAGCGTCAACGTGCGGCTCACCGGGCCGGACAGCGACCGGCTGATCGAGCTGGGCGACGAGGTGGTGCGGAGGCTTCGGGACGCCCCGGGGATCCTCGGCGTGGAGGCAGAGATCGCCGAGCGGGGGGCGGACGAGCTGCACGTCCGGGTCGACCGGGCCCGGGCGTCACGCTACGGCGTGTCCCCGTCGATCCTCGCCCGCACGGTCTCGTTCGGGTTCCGGGGCACCGGGCTGCGACCGGTGCTGATGGACGGCCGGGAGGTGCCGATGCAGGCGGGCTTCCGACTGGAGGACCGTCGCAACGTCGACAACCTCAGGGACTTCGGGATCTGGTCGCCCGTGATGGGGGAGGTCGCCCTGGGCACCGTGGCGGAGTTCGAGTTCGCCAAGGGCTACGGCACGATCCGCCGGCAGGACCGGCGCACCAGCCTGGACGTGCAGGTGACGCTGGAGGAGGACGACCTCGGCGCGGGCATGGGGATCATCGGCCAGGCGCTGGGCAGCCTGCAGCTCCCGCGGGGCTACGAGTGGAACCCGGGGCGGCGGTTCGACCGGCTCGAGGAGCAGGACCGGGCCCGCAAGTTCGCGCTGGCGATGAGCGTCAGCTTCGTGTTCCTGCTGATGGGGATGCTGTTCGAGTCCTTCTGGACGCCGCTGGCGGTGATCCTGTCGATCCCGTTCGCCTTCGTGGGCGTCTATTGGATGCTGTTCGCCACCGGCACGACGTTCGAGATGATGGCGGGGATCGGGCTGGTGATCCTCGTCGGCATTGTCGTGAACAACGCGATCGTGCTCGTGGACCGCGTGCAGCAGTACCGCCAGCAGGGCATGCCCCGCGACGAGGCGTTGATCGCGGGGGGGCGGGACCGCTTCCGGCCGATCGTGATGACCGCGGCGACCACGATCGTCGGGCTGTTCCCGATGGCGATCGGCAAGTCCGGCATCGTCGGCATCCCGTACTACCCGCTCGGTCGCGCCGTCATCGGCGGGCTGCTCGCGTCCACGGTGCTCAGCCTGGTGCTGGTGCCGCTCTTCTACACGTACCTCGATGACTTCAAGGGCCTGCTGCTGTCGGTGTTGCGGCGGGCCCGGGGCCGCCGATCCGTCGCTCCGGCGCCGGTCGACGCGCCCGGAGAGGCGCCCGCATGAGACGACTCGCCCTCGCGTTGATGGTCCCCCTGCTGCTCGCGGCCGGCCCGGACGAGACGCCCCTGCAGAGCGACATCCGCGCGATCGAGGACCTGTCCGCGCTCGGCGAGGACGCCCAGGACCTGCCGCTGGGGGACGCGGTGCGCCGCGCGCTGGGCAACAACCTCGGGTTGCAGGTGCGGGTGCGTGAGCTGGACGCCGCGCGGTCCCGGCTGCAGGCGAGCTGGGGGCCGTTCCTGCCCTACGTGATGGCCAGCTGGGGCTACAACCCGAAGCGGGCGGAGCAGTTCCGGGAGGACTTCGAGACCTGGCAGCGCACCAACAGCGACTCCGGGAACTACAGCCTGGGGGCTGGGGTGCACGTCTTCACCGGCACGGACGTGTCGCTCAACTGGGCGCAGGGCACGTTCGGCACGACGGTGGCGTTCGACCCCCAGATCATCTTCGACAACCCGCTGGATCCGGACAACCCGATCCCGGTGCTCGTCGACCGTGACTTCAAGACGCGGTGGGCGGCCCTGTCGCTGACGGTGAACCAGAACCTGCTGGAGGGGATCTCCCCCAACTACCAGCTGAGGGCGGTGCGGGGGGCCCAGATCGCGCTGGACGCGGCCGACGTCACGCAGCGTCGGGTGATGGCCGAGGTGGTCGGGGACGTGCTGAAGTCCTACTGGGACCTCGTCGCGGCGCGTCGGCTGGTGGAGATCGAGCGCATCGACCGCCGGCTGGCCGAGGAGCAGCGCACGGTGACGCAGGCGCGGATCGAGGCGGGTGACGCGGCGCCGATCGAGATGTTCCGGATCGACGAGCAGGTCGCCGCGGCGTCGGCCGCGCTGCTGGAGGCGGAGCGGGCGGCGGAGGAGGCGGAGCAGCAGCTGAAGCTCCTGCTGGGCGTCGATCCCCGGGATCCGCTGTACGCCGCTCCGATCCGTCCCCTCGACGGCGTCGCGTCGGTGCTGCCCCAGCGGGACCGGGAGGCGTCGCTCGGGGAGGCGCTGGAGCACAACCCCGAGCTGGCGCTCCAGCGGATGCAGGTCCAGGCCGACCGGATCGAGTGGCAGGGGGCGCGGCACCAGATGCTGCCGCAGCTCGACGCCAACGCGTCGCTGTCCCTCAGCGGCTCCGACTTCGAGGCGCGGGACGCCGTGGCGGAGGTGTTCTCGGGCGCGCTGCCGGACTTCAGCGTCGGCATGACGTTCAACATGCCGGTGCCGGACATGGGGGCGATCCACTCCCTGCGGGCGGCTGAGTCCGACCTCGCCGCGGCCGAGCTGACGCTCGAGCAGACGCGGCGGCAGGTCCGGGCGGGGGTCGAGTCGGCCCAGCGGTCCATCGACAGCTACGTCGCCCAGGTGGAGGTCGCGCGGGTGCGGGTCGACCTCGCGGCGAGCACCGCGGAGGCGGCCGAGGCGACCTACGAGGCGGGCCGGAACACCCTGCGCGAGGTGCTGGAGGCGCAGTCCGACCTCAAGGAGGCGCGGGTCGCCCTGGTGCAGGCGGAGGTCGCCGAGCAGAAGGCTCGGGTCGACCTGGAGATCCTGCGCGGCAGCCTGCTCGACGCGCTCGGCGTGGAGCTGCAGTAGCGGTGACGGACGCGGTCGGGCGAACGCTCGCGGGCGGTCTGCTCGTAGGCCTGCTGATCGCGTGCGGCGCCCCGTCGTCGACGCCCGTCGAGCCTGCCTCCTCCACCCCCCCGGTGGCCGAGGCGGCCGTGGTCCCGAGCACGCTGCGGGGCACCGTGAGCTCGTCCCTGGAATTGCCCCCCGACCTCGTGGGGGATCTGCATGTCCTGCTGTTCGCCGAGGAGCAGCCGGGGGCGGCGCCGCCGGTCGCGGCCCAGGTGGACCGCGGGGTCCGCTTCTCGGAGCTGACCGAGGGCCGGCCCTACGTGCTCGCCGGCGTGCCGCCCCGGGCCGAGCCGTACCGGCTGGTGGCGATCTTCGACAGCGATCGCAACGGCATGTCGGGGGGGCCGAACCCGGGCGACCTGATGAGCAACCTCGAGTATTTCTGGCTCGCCGACGCTCCCGCCGGGGAGCTGGCCGTGGATCTCGACGAGGTGGCGGTGGACTGCGCCGGGTCGCCGTGCAGCCCTGCGATCGACCCATGACCGAGCACATCCGGACCGAACGTCCTCTCCAGCGAGGACGCGCGGGACGGGGTGATGAGCCTGGTGGAGAAGCGCCCCGCGGTGTTCGAGGGGCGCTGACCGGCGCCGGCGGACCGGTGTCCGCGGACGTCCGGACGGGCGCCCGGACGGGACCGGACGGACCCGGAGGAGCGCCCAGTCAGGCCAAACGAGGTACGCAGGCCGACCCACGAAGCTGGCACGGGAGTTGAAAAGGGACCGGGCACGACCGGAGCCCGCCATGACTCGTCCCGCCCACACCCTCGTCGTCGCCCTCGTCCTCAGCGTGACCGTGCTCAGCAGCGCGGTGACGCCGGCCTTCGCCGCCCAGCAGGGCCGCATCGACACCGTCGGTCAGTACTTCGACGGGCTCCCGGACCGGTTCGACGCCGACGCCGCGGCGCGGACCTCCGCCATCATCCAGTGGGAGATCACCGGCCACGGCGGCGGCGCCTGGTACGCCATCGTCAACCGCGGCCACGTCACCGTCCGGGAGGGCGTCATCGACGGTCCCGAGCTCACGATCCGCGTCGGCGCCGCGGACTACGTCAACATCCTCAACGGCGACGCGAGCGGCAAGGCGATCTTCGCCAGCGGCCGCGGCCAGGTCGAAGGCAGCCTCCGGCTGGCGATGAAGCTGGAGAAGATCTTCCCCCTCGACCGCTAGCGGTCTAGCCCTCCAGGTCGGCGTAGAAGCGCTCGATGCGGCCCCGGATCTGCTCTCGGGCGGTCCGGAAGGCGTCGATGCCCCGATGGGCGGGGTCCTCGATCGGCCAGTGCAGGTGCTTCACCCCCGGCGCCACGGGGCAGACCTCGTCCGCGCAGAGCGTGATGACGTAGTCCGCGTCGCCGACCGGCACGTCGTCCAGCCCCTTGCTGGTGTGGGTCGCCAGGTCGATCCCGACCTCGGCCATCACCTCGATGGCGTCGGGGCGCACGAACGCCGGCGAGCTGCCGGCGCTGTAGACGTCGACGCCGTCCGGCGCGAGGCGACGGCCCCAGCCTTCGGCGATCTGGCTGCGGGCCGAGTTCTGGACGCACAGGAAGACGATCTTCACCGGTCACTCTCCGTGGGCCCGGGGAGCTCGCGTCGCGACTGCCCGGGGTCGATCAACTGCAGCAGGAGGAGCACCGCGCAGAGCAGGCCGGCGCAGAACACGTACGTCTGCCGCAGGTCGAACATCGCGTCGAACGTGCCCGTGAACGCGTGCCCCAGCGTGGTGCTCAGGTTGCTCATCGCCATGTAGGCGGTGAACTGCGTCGCCGCCACCTTCGGCCAGCTCAGCCCCATCGCCAGCGCGAACATCGCCACCATCTGGACCGACACGAACGCCGTCGACGCCAACGTCAGCGTCACCACGAACGACCGGACCACCCACAGCTCCGGCGCCGCGGCGAACAGCAGCCAGACCCAGGCCAGGCCGACGCCGGCCAGCGCGATGGTGCGCTTGGGTCCGAACCGGTCGGCGATGAACCCCCCCAGGATCGAGCCGCCCAGCCCCACGCCGACGGCCCAGCCGCCGTTCAGGCCGACCCACTCCTCCGCCGTCCAGCCGACCTGCTGGACGAAGTGCGCCTCGGCGATCTTGTCCAGGATCGCCCCCGCGAGGCTCAGCCCCAGGATGAACAGGCCGCCCACCCAGGCGCTGCGCACGGAGAACGCCCGCGCCAGGTCCCGCAGCACCGCGAGCGCCTTCTCCCACAGCGCGCCCCAGTCGCGGTCCGCCAGCGCCCCCCGCTGCGGGAGGGCGAAGAACAGGTCGTCCTCCCGCTCCTTGAGGAGCAGCGGGAACAGGAAGATCACGCCGAGCAGCCCGGCCTGCACCATCAGCGCGCCGTCCAGCCCCCCGTCGGCCATCACCATGGCCAAGCCGGCGCCGCCGACCGCCCCGCCGAGGTACTTGCTGCCGTACATCAGCCCGTTGGCGCGGCCCCGCTCGTCCGGCTCCAGCAGGTCGACCGCGAGCGCGTCGACCGAGACGTCCTGCAGCGAGTTGAAGATGTTGTGCACGAAGACCAGGCTCAGGAGCGGCCACAGCGCCCGCTCGGGCGACGGCTCGGGGATGACCGCCATCGCCGCGATCGACAGCGCCATGCCGATCTGAGCGGTCAGGATCCACGGCCGTCGCCGGCCCGCGGCCGACGTGTCCAGCGAGTCGATCAGCGGCCCCCAGGCCCACTTGAACGTCCACGGCAGCGTGCTCAAGGCGACCATCTTCGCCGTGTCGCCCGGCGCCACGCCGGCCTCCGTCAGCCACGCCGAGAGCGTGAACGTGACGAAGCCCCAGGGGATGCCCTGGGCGAGGTAGAGCAGGCAGAGCGTCAGCAACCGCAGCCCACGGTTGTCGGCCAGCGTGCGCGACGTCACGGCTGGGCCAGCTTGTCGCTGCGGCGCTCCATCCAGCGGCGGTGGCGCCCCCTACGCACCTTGTGCTTCGCGTCGGTCATCGTCGGGTCGCCCGGCTGGGTCAGCAGGTCCGCGAGGTGGCGCTTGCCCTTGCGGTCGTACTGCTGGTAGCGGTCACGCCGGTCGCGCGGGAACATCGAGTAGTCGACGACGTCCCGGGGGCGCTCGGCCACCGGCTCCCGATCCCGCCCGATGATCAGCCACAGCTCGCCCGCGCCCCGCGTCGTGACGCCGGACAGCGTGTGCTCCCCTTCGTCGAGGTCGATCACCTGGCCGTGCTGCACGGGCTCTCCGTCGACCTCGCCGACACCCGACCAGCCGCCTCGGAACCAGACCGTGTACTCCCCCGACGCGAGCAGCTCGATCGGGTGTTCGGCTCGCTGCCGATCGACGCGCATGCGGCCGCCGTGCAGGTAGACGTTGGGCCGCCACGGGACGTAGTGGGTCCACAGCCAGCGCTGCTCGGGGTCCTTGAAGTAGCGATCCCGGCTCATGTAGGTGTGGATGAACATCAGCGGCTTGTGTTCGCGGAACCGCGGGATGAAGGCCCGGGCCGATGCCCGGCGGCGAGCCCGGGTCCTCGACGGCGGATCCGGCGCCAGGGCGGCTGCCGCCTCCCCCGCGCGGCGGCGGAAGATCGTCCGCTGCGGCCCGGTCCCCAGGAACGTCACCTCGTCCCACCCGGGCATCAGGCCCAGGAGGTCGATGTAGGGGACCTTGCCGTCGAACGCTTCGTCGGCGTCCCGCATCACCTCGAACTGGTGGGACGCGTTGGTCTTCAGGAGCGGCCCCGCGTGCGGCGCGCCGAACCACGCCCCGCCGCCGATCGCCAGCACCGCGACCGCCACCGGGGCCGCCGCGCCGGCGATCCGGCCCGCTTCCCGGCCGATGGTGGCGACCAGCACCCCCGCGGGGATGGCGAGGTAGGGCTCGAACGACGCGATGAAGTAGGTGCGGTAGCCGCGGTGCACGAAGATCGTGCAGACCATGGCGATGGCCGCGGTCGTGGCGGCCGCGATGACCGGCCGGCGGCGGGCCGTGGCGACGCAGAACAGGGCGCCCGCCCCGGCCAGGGCATACAGCAGCGGCGCCCGCTCGAGCGCCTGGGCGAGGATCTCCAGCTTGTCCTGCAGGGTGAAGTCGGACAGCCCGAACGCCGTGCGCTTCGCCACCGCGAACGTGTGGCCGACCGTGCCGGTCCCCTTGGGGGTCAGGAGCGTCAGCCCGCCGAACCAGGCGCCGATGCCGGCCAGCGCCACGCCCGCGACCACCGCGCCCTCGGTGAGCCGCCGCTTGAGCTGCCACGGCCGGGGCGACGCGAGCACGTAGACGGCCCACCCCGCGCCGATGGCGGCGGCGTTGTAGACCGACTTCTGGCTGATCAGCCCCATGGCGGCGATGAGGGCGCCGGCGAACACCGCCCGCTTCAGCCCCGGCTCGGGTCGCCACAGCTGGGCCATGGCGATGAAGCTGAGGGCGACCGCGTAGGTGTCGGTGCGGACCTCGAACGCGTGTCCCTGCCAGGACAGGGACGTGGCGAGCAGCCCGACCGCGGCGATGGCGCGCCAGGGGTTGGCTTCGTCCCTGGGGTCGTCCCGGGTGGCGATGGCGGCGACCCCTACGAGGGTGACCAGGCTGGCCAGGGCGGCGGTCAACCGCAGCGCCCGGGTCGCGACGGCGGGGTCGCTGATCCACGTCAGCGGCGCCAGCGCCAGCCACAGCAGGCCCGGGCGGCCGGGGTGGCGGAAGTCCCCCGACGCGAAGCGCGTGGCCTGGCGGAAGACGTTCGTCTCGTCGCAATGGAGGGCCGCGGTCTGGCTCGCCAGGACGACGAACGCGGCGCCGAGCAGCACCACGATCACGATCCCCTTGCGGACGGTCTGGGCGGGCATCGACGCGGCCCTTATAGCCCGGAGGGGGCCACAGGGCTCGCCGCCGCGCCGGTGCCGTAGACGACCCAGCGCTTGTAGCGCTCGACCACCGGCAACGGCAGGGGCATCTCCTGGACGCCGAGCACCAGGCCGTCGGGGTGGTCGTCCACCCAGTCTTCGACCTCGTCTCGGGAGATGATCCAGACGTCGTGGTCGGTCTTCCACGACAGCAGGTAGGTCGCCTGACGGCCCGCCTTCTGCGGGACCAGCGCCAACGTCCGGGTCGGGTCGGCCTTCACCACGTCCAGCTGCAGCACCAGCGGCATCTTCGGGCGGGCCGGTCCGCTCTGGATCCAGTTCTCCACCAGGTGGGTGCTCAGCAGCCAGCCGACGAGGAGCGCCAGGACCAGGGTCCGGTAGCGCTGCAGCCAACCGGACGCGACCAGCGCCACGAACACGATCAGGACGGCCAGGGCCTCCGCGCTGAACAGCCACTCGGCCGCCACGTGGGGGCTGATCTGGCGCGGCCACGGCAGGCGGTAGCCGCGCGGGAACTCCATCGTCTTGACCGCCGCGAGCAGCGTCGACGTGACGGCCAGCGCCGGCGCGTAGCGGCGCAGACGATCCTTCGCCGTGCCCGCGAGCGTCGCGCCCGCGAGGGCGAAGCCGACGAGGATCAGGCCGGGCTCCATCGGGTCGAGGTAGCGCGGGTAGAGGTCGTAGCCGGCCTCCAGGTCGCGGCGCAGCCAGTAGCGAATCACGTGCAGCGAAGACGCGGCGGCCAGGCCCAGCGTCGCCAGCAGCGTGAACCCGGCGAGGTGGAGCGTCGCCGCGTCGAGCCGGTCCCGGATCCGCCTCGCCCCCAGCGCCGTGAACAGGATCAGCGGCATGCCGAGCGTCGACGTCACGTAGTAGACGAGGTGCGTCGCGCCTACGTCGAGGGCGATGGCGGTGCCCCTGGGGCTCGCCAGGGCGCGCGGGCCGGCCCCCAGGTGGCTGCCGAGCACCCCGTCGCTGTAGGACTTGAGCGCGTCGCCGTGCAGCGCGGTCGCGACCGCCTCGGGCACCAGGCCGACGGCTACGCCGAGCGCCGCCGCCGCGGCGAGGATCGCGTCCGTGCGGAGCCCTCCGCTGCGGCGTGCGAGGGCCCGGGCGACGAACACCACGACCAGCGCCGCGATGAGCACGATCCCCGTCCGCCGCGTCGCCAGCGAGAGCCCGCAGAGCAGCCCCAGCAGGAGCGCGCTGCCCGGGTCGGAGCGCCGCCCCAGCCGCCAGGCGGCCCCCGCGGCGGCGAGGCAGAGCGCCGTGAACAGCGCCTCCGAGCGGGGGTGGATCGAGTGGATCGTGACCCCGGCGAGCCCCTGCGCGGCGGACAGCGCGATCCACGCGCCCCGCGCGCCCAGGTGTTCCCGCAGCGCCGGGAAGAGCGTCAGCGAGCCGGCGCCGATCAGCAGGCCGTGCAGCGCGTAGATGAGCGCGAAGCGGAGGGAGTTGCTGGCCACCGCGAAGACCGGCGCGATGAGCATCGGATAGCCCGGCGGGTAGACCTTGCCGACGGCGCTCTCGTACTTGCCTTCGACCCACAGGGAGCGGGCGAGGTCCAGGTAGACGTTGGCGTCCAGCTTGGGGGTGAGCACCGCCGACGGGCCGAGCCACTCCAGCAACAAGATGTGGGCGGCGACGGCGGCGGCGAAGAGCGCGGGCCCGGGGCGCCAGGTCTTGTCGAGGGTCACGAGTCCCGGCCGGTCAGCGCCCGCAGGTACTCCAGGGGACGCTCCCGGCGGTAGTAGCGCCACACCTCGGGGTCGGGGCAGCGCTCCGACCGCCGCGCCGCCGATCCGAGCCAGCCGCGAGCGAAGTGCAGCCCCGCGGAGCGCGGGGAGCGGAGCGAGTAGGCGATGGTGCGCGCCGCCACGAGCGCCGGGTGGTGGCCCAGGAAGTACGCGTAGCGGCCCTTGCGGGCGTACCCGGCGCCGACGCCGAACCGGGTCGCGGTGGGGCGGGGGTGGCGGGCGACGAGGTCCGTGAGCAGCCGGCACCGCCAGCCGGCGAGCCGCGCCTTGACGTTGGCCGCGCCGTCGTAGCCGCAGTAGGGGGGGAGCCCGCCGATCTCGTCGAGGCAGGCGACCCGGAACGTCTGGGTGCCGCCGCGGGGGAGGTCGTCCCGGCGGATCCCCTCGGGCAGGTCCACCTCGCCGTCGCCGGCGACCAGGATCGACGACGCCACGCCCAGCCCCGGCTCCCCTTCGAAGGCGGCGACGAGCCGCTCGTAGTGGTCCGCCGGCAGCCGGATGTCGGCGTCGAGCACGCCGGCGATCCAGGGATCGATCTCCCGCTCGGCCGCCGCCGCCCGGGCCTGCTCGATCCCCCAGCGCTTGATGCGGGCGACGTGTCCGCCGAGGTACTCCGTCGCGGCCTCGGGGGAGCGCCGGACCTCCATCCAGTCGCGCGACGCGGCCTGCTCCTGGAGCCACTCCCAGGTGCCGTCGGTGCTGCCGTCGTCGACGACGAGCCAGACCGCGGGCGCGGTGGTCTGGGCCTCCAGGTCGGCCAGCAGGTCGGGCAGCCGGTCGCGCTCGTCCAGCGCCGGCGTGGTCAGTACGTAGCTCCCCTTCACGGGGACGGACCAGGAGCGTGCAGCGCATAGCCGCCTGTCGCCCCGCGGACCGGATGCGTCCGATCCCGGTGTTGCTCCTCGTCGTGCATTCCCGATGCACCTCCTCGTCGCGCCTTGGCCTCGGCCACCCCGGTCGCACGAGGCTCCGGCTTCAATGCGCTACCCGCTCCTAGGCGTCGGGTTCATCCTTGTCAACTCGACCGCTCCGTCGGCGGCGCAGCGAACGGACGGCGGAGCGGATGTCTCGCCCGTCGATCGCCAGCACGGCGAGCACGAACGCGACGATCACCCCGAGGCGGATCGGCAGCGACTCTCCCCCGCCGATCTGCAGCGCCACGACCACCAGGCCGGCGAGCAGCCCCGCGTGCAGGTACTTGAAGGGGACCTTGCGGGCGCGCCGCGCGAGCACGCCGGCGGCGAGCGTCGTGAGCACCCAGGAGGTCACCGTCGCCCACGCCGCGCCCTGCATGCCCCACTTCGGGATCCAGAGGCTGTTGAGCACGATGTTGAGGGCCGCCGTCGGCAACGTCACCGCCGCGATCCAGCGGGCCGTCGCCTTGTTCGCCATCACGACGGAGAGGGCGACGAAGTAGTAGGAGCGCATGAACGCGCCGAGCACCAGGATCGGCACCACCGTCGCCGCGGCCGACCAGTCGCGATCGCTGAAGAAGCTGGCGATCGACACCGCCTCGGGGGCCAGCAGGCCGACGCCCACGGCGACCGTGCCGACCACCGCCAGGCCGAAGAAGCTCAGCGCCCGGACCCGTCCCCAGTCCCCTGCGTCCGCCCGATCCCGGTCCTCCCGCAGGAAGAACGGGAGCCACGCCTTCTGCATGCCCATGCCGAACATGAACACCACCGACGCCACCTGGGTCGCCAGCAGGTACAGCCCCGCGGAGCCCAGCCCCTCGCTGTCCGAGGCCGCGAGGAGGAGCTGGTCCGTGGCGCTGAACACGATCGTCGACAGGGTGTGCGGGAGCAGCGGCAGGCCGTAGGCGAGGCTCGCCCCGAGGGCGACGCGGGAGACCTGCAGCCGCCGCGACGGCAGCACGATCGCGAGCCCCGCCCCCGCCGCGAGGGTGAACGAGATCGCCATCGCGATGAGGATCCCGGTCGCGCCCAGCCGGAAGACGCCGACGAACACCAGCACGCCGATGACCAGCAGCACCATGCGGCTGGCGTTCAGCCGCGTGTGGGCGGCCGCCTTCCCGTCGTGCTGCAGCCACGTCAGGACGATGTTCATCATCGCCTGGCCGGTCACCATCGCGAGGCCGGCGAGGCCGATGGGCCACAGCGGCACGCCCTCGATCCAGCGGTCCAGCGCCGGCCACAGCAGCGCCGCGATCGCCGCCAGCGTCACCGTCGCGGCGAGCACCCACGCGACCACCGTCCCCAGCAGCTCGGAGCGGGCCTTCGGGTCGTCGTCGACGTCGACGCCCAGCCGCAGCAGGGAGTGGGTCTGGCCGACGATCGCCAGGGGGACGAGGAAGTTGACGAGGTGCCGTACGACGCCGAACGCGCCGTACTCCGCCTCGTCCAGCAGGCTGGTGTAGAGCGGGACGAGCAGGACGTTGCCGGCCCGCAGGAGCACCAGCCCGAGCGTGTAGAGGCCCCCCTGGCGCGCCAGCTTGAGGCCCGCGGAGCCGGTCGAGCTCACGTCGCGGGGTACCCCAGCCGCCGCTCCAGGTCCGCCAGCGGGGCCAGCGCGGCGTCGCGCTCCTCGTCCGTCCAGGCCGGCTCCCGTCCCCAGGGGAAGGTCCCCTTCTGGGCGTTGAGGGGACGGTCGAGGATCTCCTGCAGGTGCCGGCGCGACGGCGCGGGGCGGTCCAGGAAGGCGAACAGCTGCTCGAGCCGGTCCAGGTCGCCGTCGAACAGCGCCTCGGCCTGGAGCACGGAGAAGCGGTCGGCGCCGACGCGCTCGCCGAACCCCAGCGCGTGCTCGTGGGTCGTGGACCACAGCCACGCGCAGCGCGCTTCGGCGGACCGCTCCGCCCAGTCGGCCGCCTCGTCGGACCCGGCCGCCGGTCGCGGTCGGGCGTGGTCCCAGGGGTGGCCGAGGTAGTAGCCCCGACGCAGCGCTGAGCGTACGAAGCCCTCCGGTCGGCGGGTCACCAGCAGGAAGCGCGCCCGGGGGTAGACGGCGGCCAGCGCGTCGGCCAGGAAGGTCATGCGGTTGCTGCCTTCGAAGTACAGCTTGCCGCGCTTGAGGGCGCCGAAGACCAGCTTGTCCCTCGCGACGGTCACCGCCTGGCGCCAGAACGCCTCGTCCTCGACGCCGGTCCAGGCCAGGTAGCTCGCGGCGATGAGGCGGGGCTCGGGCTCGTGATGGGCGTCGATCTCGGGGCACGCTTCGAGCAGCGCGCCGAGCGTCATGGTCCCGGTCCGCCCCGTCGACAGCACGAAGCAGGCGTCCGCTTCGGCGCGGAGGCGCTCCCACTCGGCCGGCCCCCGGCGGCGGTCGGCGGTCGAGTTGAGGACCTCGAGGCCGAACAGTCCGGTCTCGGCGCGGTCCACGGCGCGCCGAGCGCGGTCCAGCGCTCGGCTGACCAGCTTGCTGCGCACTCGGGACCGCTCCGACACGGGCCGACTTATAGCGCGACCCGCTGCGCAACGTCCCGGCGCAGCGGTGGTAGCTTCGACGCATGGCACGGCTGTTCCGGGACGGTGGCCCCCCCCAGGGGGAGACGACGCAGGTGGTCGCGACCGCCAGCGCCCTCGTGGTGCAGGCGGACGACGGTCCGCTGACGCTGCCGTACGCCGGCCTCGTCGGCCGCCTCGGCGGCTTCGAGGACGCGTGGATCCTCTTCGAGCACCCCCACCTGCCGGGCGTCGTCGCGTGGGTCGAGCCGGAGTTCGTGCGCGGGCCGATGGCCGAGCGGGCCGACGGCTTCCCCGAGCCCTTCGCGTCCCAGTTCGCGGAGCTGACCGCGACCCACCAGCGTCGCGGCCGCACCCGGTGGGTCGTCCGCGGCACGCTGCTGGCCGGGTTCCTCGGGGTGGTGATCTGGTTCTTCACCGGCGGGCTCACGAGCATGGCGCTCGACGCGATCCCGTACTCCCTGGAGTCGAGCCTGGGGGACGCCGCCGCCGAGTCGTTCGCCGAGCAGTACCCCGAGTGCACCGAGCCGGCGGCGGTCGAGATGATCAACGGCATCCTCGACCGCCTCGTCGAGCAGATGGACGAGGTCAACTACGAGTACCGGGTCCGCATCCTGCGCAGCGATGAGATCAACGCGTTCGCGCTGCCCGGGGGCGAGATCTTCTTCCTGTCGGGGCTGCTCGAGGAGGCCGAGTCGGAGCACGAAGTCGCCGCCGTGATGGGCCACGAGATCCAGCACGTCGTCCAGCGGCACGGTCTGCGCGGCATGGTGCAGAGCGCCGGCGTGCGGGTGCTGTTCATGCTCGTGCTCGGGGACGCGAGCGAGGGGCTGCAGTTCCTCGGCGCCTACGCCGGCAAGCTCGGCACCCTCAAGTTCGGCCGGGACCAGGAGCGGCAGGCCGACGAGCTCGGCGTCGCGCTGATGAGCAAGGCGGAGTTCGACCCCCAGGGCGCGGTCACGTTCTTCGGAAAGCTCGCCGCGATCACCGGGGACGAGGGCGGCGTCGGCAGCAAGCTGAGCTCCATGGCGTCGACCCACCCCGCGTCGACCGAGCGCCAGGAGCGGCTGGGCGTCCTGGCGAAGCAACTGGCGCCGGCGCAGCCGCGCGGGCTGGACGTGGAGTGGGCGAAGGTCAGCCGACTCTGCGCCCCCGGCGCCCCCTGATGGCCAAGGTCAAGGGCACGAAGAACACCCAGCGGAGCAGCCGCGGCGCCGGCCGCAGCGCCCGGGGCCGGGACAAGGCGAAGCGGGTCGCGATCGAGGCCCGCCGCAAGCGCAAGCAGGAGCAGGAGGAGCGGGACCGGGCGAAGCTGCTCGGCCGGTTCGAGGGGATCGCGCCGGACGGCCGGGTCACCTGCATGTACGGCTCCCACGCCGACGTCGTGCGCGCCGGGGGCGACGTGCACTTCGCCATCCTCAGCCCGAAGGTGCACAAGCTGTTCGGGCTGTGCGTCGGCGACCGGGTGTGGACGGAGGAGGGCGCCCCGGGGGAGCGGATCATCCTGGCCCGCGCCGCTCGTCGCACCGAGATCCGCCGCAAGCGGGGGGACGACGACCGAACGGGTCACGTCATCGCGGCGAACGTCGACCGCATGGCGATCACCGCCGCGCTGGTCGAGCCGCCCCTGCGCACCGGCGCGCTGGACCGCTACCTGGTGCTCGCCTCGGTGCTCGGGGTGGACCCGATCATCGTGATCACGAAGTTCGACCAGGCCGGCCCGGAGGCCCCCGAGTGGTCCGCCCTGGAGCCCTACCGGGAGCTCGGCGTGCCGATCGTCGGCACCTCGGCGGAGTCGGGCGAGGGGCTGGACGGCCTCCGCGAAGCGCTCCGCGATCGGGTCACCGTGTTCGCAGGCCACAGCGGCGTCGGCAAGTCGAGCCTGTGCCTCGCCCTGGGGATCGCGGACGCCCCCGAGGCGGGAGAGATGTCCTACGCCCGGGGGCGGGTCCGGGGGCGCCACAAGACGTCGGTCGCCCGCCTGCTGGAGCTGCCCGACGTCGGCGGATGGGTCGTCGACACCCCGGGGGTCCGGGCCATCGGGCTGGTGGACCTGAAGCCTGCGGACGCGCGCGTGCACTTCCCGGAGCTGGCCGAGGTGGGCGCGGAGTGCCAGTACGCCGACTGCCTGCACGTCGCCGAGGACGGCTGCGCGGTGCGGGAGGCGGTGGACGCCGGCGCGATCCCGAAGGTCCGCTACGACGGCTACGTGCGGCTCATGGAGTCGTTGGAGGAGTAGCCGGCGGCCGCGCCCGGGGGGCGCCCAACGTGTCGGCCCGCCGGGTCTGGAAGCGTCGGTGGCGCCGGGCCCGACGCTCGTCTTCGGTGGCGTCCACGGACGGGTCGGTCTCCTGGGTGCGCAGGTCGCCGGTCTTTCCCCGGCGGTCGTACTGCTGGTACCGGGTCCGGCTGGCGAGCGGGAACATCGACCAGTCGGTGTGCTCGACCAGGCTGCCGCGGGTGCCCTCCCAGCCGGTGCCGAGCACCAGCCAGAGCTCGCCCTCGCCCTCGCTCGGAGCCGCCCGGAGCTCGTGCTCCCCTTCGGTCAGGGCGACGACCGCCCCGTGCTCGAGGGCACGCCCGTCGACCGACGCCTCGCCCGACCAGCCGCCCCGGAACCAGGCGGTGTACTCCCCCTCGACCAGCGCCTCGAACTTCGTGCCGACGCCCGACCCCTCGGCGGTCGCCCGACGTCGCCCGCCGAGCAGGTACAGGTTCGGCCGGTAGGGGACGAAGTGGCGCCACAGCCAGCGCCCCTCCTGGGGGGTGAGCCACTTGTCCCGCGACAGGTAGTTCCGCAAGAAGAACCGGGGTTTACGCTGTCGGGCGAGCTCGATCAGACCCTCGGGCCCGGCCCGTCGGCGGAACCGGGTGCGGACCTCGCCCGTGCCGAAGAACGTCGTCTCGGGGTACCCCGGCGCCAGGCCCATGAGGTCCCAGTACGGCGTCGGCTCCGGGAACAGGTCCGCCACTTCGCGCATCAGGGTCAGCTGCCGGGTGTTGGTGACGGCGCTCACCAGCTGGTGCCGCGGCCCGAACCAGGTGCCCCAGCCGACGGCGACCGCGAGCAGCAGGGCGGCCCCGGCCATCGGACGGTAGCGCCGAGCCATGCGCTCTGCGGCCAGCCCGAGGGGCACCGCAGCGACGGTCGCCACCAGAGGCTCGATCGACGCGACGTAGTACATGAAGAAGCCCCGATGCACCGCCATCGTGGCGAGCATGAGGAGCACCGCGACCGCCATCGCCGCGGCCCGGGGCGCCCGACGGGCCGCCACCAGGCAGCCGACGACGCCGACGCCCCCCAGGGTCCAGAGCGGCTTGCCCTGCTTCCAGGCGCCGCCGAGCGTCTTGAGCTTCGTCTCGAGGTCCCGGGTCGCGTCGAAGCCGGTGCGCGCCGCCGACCGGACGTTCTTCTCGACGAACTCGGAGCCGGTGCCGCTCAGGGCCGCCATGAGGCCGTACCAGGCGACCACGCAGACGACGCCGATCCCGGCGATCGCGCCCAGCGTCCGGAGCCGGGCCCACGGGCGGGTCGGTCCCGGCGACGCCACCGCCCAGGCGGCGTAACCGGCCGAGATGGCGCCGACGTTGTAGATGCTCTTCTGCGAGATCAGCCCGAGCGCCGCGACGAGCAGCCCCAGCCCGACGATGCGCCGCCGGTCGTGCTCGTCGCGCCACAGGAGCCAGGCGAAGAGCAGGGTCAGCGGCGTCGTGAACGAGTCGGTCCGGATCTCCCACGCGTGGGCGTGCCAGGCCATCGCGCCGACCAGCAGACCGACGGCGACGCCCCCCACCCACGGCCGCTCGTCCTCATCGGGCCCCGGGCGGCTGGCGACCTTCCACACCATCGCCAGCGTGCCGGTCGCCGCGAGCCAGGCGACCGCCCGGCCCGCGAGGGCGATGCGGGCCGGCTCCCCGAGCCAGACGAGCGGGGCGAGCACGAGCCACAGCAGCCCGGGCCGGCCGGGGCGGCTGAAGTCCCCCGACGCGAAGTAGGTGAGGTGCCGCAGCACCGTGAGCTCGTCGCAATGGAACGCGGCCCGGAACACCAGCGGAGCGAGGGCGAGGGCGGCCGTCGCCACGACGGCCGGGCCGAGCCAGGGGGGCGCCCCGGCGGCGACGGACGGGCGGGCGGACACGGCCGCGGTCGGGCTGTCTAGTCCTTGGGAGCGCGCCGCGCTTCCAGGTCCTGGATCTCGCGGTTGGCCTTCTCGACCTCACCGCTGGCGCCGACGCCCTGGGCGTAGTTCTTGACGTCGGTCCAGGCCGAGATGGCGCGGTTGAGCAGCTGCTCGTCGCCGAAGCCGGCGTTCTTCTTGGCGTCCGCCTCGTACTTGGCGGTCTTCGCGCGGGCCTTGATCTTGTAGGCCAGCAGGATGCGGGACGCCTTGTTGGAGCCCGTCATGTCCGACTGGTACGAGATCGTGGTGTCCGCCCGGTTGGTCGCTTCGTCGAGCTTGCCGTTGCGCAGCGAGCACTTGGCGCCTTCGAGGTTCCACTCGGGGCTGTACTTGTAGCGGCTCTGGCCGAGCACGCCCTCGGCGACCGCGCAGTGACCCTTGTAGTCGCGCTTCGCCTCGTAGTGGGCGGCGGCCAGCGCCATCGCTCGCGTGTAGTTGCTGTCCCCGGGGGGCGCCGCCTTGAGGTGGCTGAGCTCCTGGTCGGTCAGGTTGCCGCCACCGGCGCGGCCGGTGAGGCTGGCGAGGTAGTCCCGCGAGTAGTCCATGTCCACCGACGGAGCCGGCGTGGCTTCGGGGGGGGGCCCGGGGGCCGCCCCGGGGGGCGGGGCCGGCGGGGCCGCGGGGGGGGGGGGGGGCGGGGGCGCGGGGGGCGCGGGCGGGGGGGGGGGGGCGCGGGGGGGGGGCCCGGCTCGTCCTCGATCTCGTCCTCGGTGCGCTCTGGCATCCCTAGCCTC
>CAYQEG010000044.1:28666-42705 GCA_964416435.1 uncultured Rickettsiales bacterium | reverse complement strand
CGGACGCCCCGGTCTCACGGGGCTCGGGCTCCAATGCGCTCCAGGCTCCTAGTCGACCTCGCGCACGTCCTCCCGATCCGGGAAGGTGCACTCCGCCGGGTCGCCGTACAGCTCGAACGGCTCCTCCGCGGGGCCGACGATCCAGAAGAGGCGCTGGACCTGGGGGCCCCAGCACTCGGTGGCCGGCACGGCGCCGCCGAGCAGCGAGCCGCCGGAGAGCAGCAGGTCCGCCCGACCGGGGCCGCCGACCCGCCAGCGGACGCGGGTGGCGAGCGTCTCGCGCAGGCCGTCGCCCCCGACGAGGTCCTCGCGGGTGACGTACTCGAGCACGCCGCCGCGGTCCTCGCGGTGGTTGAAGAAGTAGCTGAGCCGGGTGCGGCTGCCGTCCTCCAGCAGCCAGTCGTACAGCTCGACCCACAGCGTGATGCGGTCGCCGATCCGCTGGTGTTCGACGCACATGCGGCCGCCGCTGGCCCAGCTCGGGTCGTGCCCGGTCGCCAGGTCCGCCTCGAAGCAGTACGAGCCGACGCCCTCCCGCAGCAGCCCGCCCCCGCCCCCGCGGGAGAACTCGCCGTAGAGCACCGGGTCCCACTCCGTCTCCTCGTCGACGTCCTCGGCGGCGTCCCAGGAGTAGACGACCACGTACTCGAACAGCCGCGGCGCGTCGGGGTCGCGCGTGACCACCATGCGGACCGAGCCGAGCACGTCGCCGTCCTCCGCCTCGACCGGGTAGGGGCCCCAGATCCGGCGGTCCCGCCCCCGGGTGGTGATCGGCTGGTTCCGCACCCACTGGACCAGGCCCAGGAAGTAGAACACCTGGCCGTTGACGCCCTCCGCGATCGCCCTCGCCTGGGGCGGGATCGCCGCCGGCACGAAGTCGCCGCCGCGGGCGCCGTCCTCGTCGGTCAGCTCGCCCTCGTCGTCCCGCGACGTCGGGTGCTCGGTGCGCACATCGTCCACCGTCGGCACGGCTCGGACGAACAGCTGGTCCTCTTCGAACAGCTCGTTGCTCAGGTCGCAGCCGCTCAGAGCGAGCGTCAGCGCGAAAGCGATGCAGGTGGCGTGCCTCATAGCGCGATCCCCACGGTCATCAGCCCTTCGAAGTACCCGAGGGCCTGCTGCTCGCCGTCGTCGACGTACAGCATCAGGTGAGTTCGGGCCTCCAGCCCGAGTCGGAAGCGCCGATCCGGCGCGATGGTCAGCCCGCCGGCGATCCCCGGCGCGGCCATGGCGTAGTCCTGGGACGGCTGGATCAGCGGCGGCAGGAACTCCCGGTGGATCCAGATCAACCCGACCCGCGCCCCGACGAACGGCCGCAGCGCCCGCGCCCCGGGGATGCGCGGCGTCAGGAACAGCCCGACGCCGGCGTGGACCTCGGTCAGCCGAGCCGGCACGTCGGGGAACGGCGTGTGCTCCATCGCCCCGACCAGGGCGTCGGCCCGCAGCGAGAGCACCGGACCGAGGAAGCCGCGCACGTCGACCTCCAGCCCGGCCAGCGGCATCGGCGGCACCAGCGTCTTGCGGATCGCCTCGTCGAAGAAGGACTGCACGCCGAAGCGCGCGTTCAGGCCGATCTCCCGCCCCGCGGCCCACCGCCGCGCCCGGAGGATCGAGCCCTTGGTCACGTCCTCGCTGTAGGGCATCGACTTCATCCGATCGGCGTCGACGGCCCCCTCGTCGCCCGGCCCGAGGGTCAGGACCTGCTCGTACAGCGCGTCCGGCGCCCGCTTCTGGACCCGCCAGGCGCCCGCCTCCACGGCCAGCCGGGTCGGCCGACCGGGGGTGACCTGCACCTCGGCGACGAACCGGTCGTCGTCCTCGTCGAAGATCAGGAACCGGCCGGACTGCCGCTCATCGAACGACAGCGTCGCGCCCCGAGCTCCCAGGGTCGTGAGCACGACGTCGCCGCTGCCCGACAGGTCGTAGTCGTAGCCGGGGTGCTGGGTGCCCGCCCGGGTGGCCGCGGTGTGGGCCACCGTGCGGTGGTAGACGTAGCGGTAGGCCTCATCCAGGGTGACGGTGCCGTCCCCCGACGCGTCCGCCGCGCCCCGGAGCCCGGACAGCAGGTAGTGCGTGAAGTAGCTGCCGCCGACCTCGTCGCTCTCCTGGGACAGCTCGTCGGCGGCGGACGAAGCGATCAGCACCTCGCCCGACGCGTCCACCTCGGCGGTCGCCTCCAGGAAGCCCGGGGCGCGCCGGGCGCCCTTGGTCCGGGTCGCCGCCCCCGCGTAGCAGGAGTCGATGAACAGCAGCCGCACGTCCGCGCCGGTCGCCTCCAGCGCCGCGCGCAGGTCCGCGAACAGCACCGTCTGGCGACCCAGCTGGATGGCGTCCGGGTCGGCGTGGCCCGAGAAGTAGAAGAAGACGGTGGCGTGACCGCCGTCCGCCTTCACCTCGGCGACCCGCTCCCCCAGCCGCTCCATCGCCGCGTCGAACCCCGCCCGGGTGGGGCTCCGCAGCACCGTCAGGTGATCCGCGGGGACCCCGCCGAGCTGCTCCAGCACGTCGGCGACGCGCTCGGCGTCCAGCTCGGCGAAGTACAGCGGGCCCGCGCCCGCGCCGCCGGCGTTGCTGCCGACGACCACGGCGAAGCGCTCGGTGCCTGCCAGCGCCGCGCCGGGCGTCAGCAGGGCGGCCGCGAGCAGCAGCGCCGGGAGAGCTCGGATCAACGCAGCACCTTCTCCACCCCGATGACCGCGACCTGGGGGGCCAGGCCGCGCTGCTTCCAGTCCTCGGTCAGGGCAGCTCGGGAGCCGTCGGCGCTGTTGCTGACGACGTCGTGCACCGCCTGCTCGAGGTCCTCGACGAGCAGCGGCTCCTCGGACAGGAACGCCAGGAACACCTCCGGCCCGGGGGCCGCGTCCAGCTCGAGGCTGTCCGGCAGGGCCACGCCGTTGCCGGGGGTGAACGGCGCGGAGACGTCCCCGCCGACCGGCTGGTAGCGGGACACCGTGCCGGTGCCGTCGACGCCGATCAGGGCGAGGTAGCCGTAGGGCGTCGAGACCCGGAACTGGACCCGGTCGCCCTCGCCCAGGACCTGGCCCGGGGTCAGCCGCTGGGGGTGGCCCTCGACCAGCACGAAGCCCTGCAGCGTCTGGTCGGTCTTGTATCGGAAGGGAGCGGGGGCGCTCGAGTCGGGGGGCGGCGCGACCGTGAGCATGAGCGCCAACGCGGCGGCGCCGCCGAGCAGCCCGATGAGCCCCGCGAGCCAGACCTTGCGGGGGCTCGGCTCCGGCGAGGCGACCCGCTCGGGGGAGGACGCGCCGTCGCCGAGCCGCTCGGCCCGGGCGAGGATGTCGGCGCCGACCGACGCCCAGGGTCGCTGGTCCTCGAACGCCCGCTCGTCCGCCCGCAGCGCCTCGACCCGGGCCGCCAGGTCGGGGTCGTCGGCGAGCGCGCGGCGCACGTCACCGGCCTCCCGGTGGCCGAGGTCGCCCGCGACGTAGCGCTCGACCGTCCAGGGGGTGACCGCCCCCTCGGGCAGCTCTGGCTTGCTCAACAGGGCTTCGATGGCGTTCATGGTCTCTTCGTCCAGGTGAAGCTTGCTCACGACAGCACCCCCGACAGGGGCAGCAGGAAGGCGGCGAGCACCGCCTCGGCCTTGAGGGCGCGGATGATCTGGCTCTCGAAGCCCTTGCGGAGCTGACGGCGGGCCTTGTCCACGAACTGGCGGAGCCGCTTGCGCACCGTCGGCACCGACAGGCCGACCTCCTGCGCGATCTCGGCCTGGGTCATCTCGTCGAACCAGTACAGCACCGCGAGGCGCTGCAGCTCCGGCTCCATGTCCTCCATCACCGCCTTGACGATGTCGAGCAGCTCCAGGCGACCGTGGCCGTCGGGACCGGAGCCGGCGCCGGGCCGCTCGCCCTGGCGCTGGTCCAGCTTCGCCCGCCGCCCGCTGCTGTTGCGGATGAGGTTGAGGCAGTGGTTGGTGGCGATGCGGGACAGCCAGGTCAGCCGGGTGGCCGAGCCGTCCCACGTGTTCCAGTGGGTGATCGCCCGGGCGAACACCTCCTGGGTCGCGTCCCAGGCGTCCTCGTCGTCGCGCAGGATGCGACGGCAACGTCGCTGGATCAGCGCCCCGTATTGGTTGTAGAGGGCTTCGACCTGAGCCTCTGTGGGTACCATGCGCGCGCCCTTCGCCGACAGGATCTCATGGGGGTGGACACGCCACCGCCGCGAGATGGAAAAGGAAAACGAAGATGTATCTCGTCACTGGCGCCACCGGCTTCGTCGGGAAGCACCTGGTCGACCGACTGCTCGCCCGCGGGGGCGACGTCCGGTGCCTCGTCCGGGCCGCTTCGATGCCCACCTTCGACGCCCTGGCCGCCGGCCGCTGGAACCGCGGGCCCGACCGCACGCCGACCGCGGTGGTCGGGGACCTCGGGGCGCCGCGGTGCGGCCTCGACCCGGCCGATCTCGCCGCCGTCCGACACGTCTTCCACGCCGCCGCCCTGTACGACCTCGAGGCGGACGCGGACGCCTGCCACGCCGCCAACGTCGTCGGCACCGAGCACGTGATCGAGCTGTGCGAAGCCATCGGCGCGACCCTGCACCACGTCTCCACCATCGCCGTCGCGGGGAGCTTCGCGGGGCACTTCACCGAGGACCTGCTCGACGCCGGGCAGGAGCACGGGCACCCCTACCCCAAGAGCAAGTTCGAGGCGGAGCGGCGGGTGCGCGCGTCGCCTGTACCCCACCGCATCTACCGGCCGGGCGCGGTCGTCGGCAGCACGGTCGACGGCGCCGCGGACAAGGCGGACGGGCTGTACCTGCTGTTCCCGCTGATCCGGAAGCTGCGCGGGGCGCTGCCGGCGTGGGTCCCGATGATCGGCTTCGAGGGTGCGCCGTTCCCGCTGGCCCCGGTCGACTGGGTCGCCGCCGCCCTCGACCACCTCGCCCACGCCCCGGGCCTGGACGGCCGCACGTTCCACCTCGTCGACCCCGACGCGCCGACCTTCGGCGCGATCTCCAACGCCCTCGCCCGGGCCGCCCACGCTCCCCGCTTCGCCATTCGGGTCGACGCCAGCGCCTTCGACCTGCTGCCGGGGGCCGGGATGGTCCTGTCGGGCCTCGGTCCCGTCCGCCGCGCCCGCAAGAAGCTGCTCGGGGGCGGCGACGGCAAGGCGATGCTGGGGCTGCTGTCCGGCAAGACGCGGATCGGCAGCACGGCCACCCGGGAGGCGCTCGGCGGGGCGGTCCCCTGCCCTCCCTTCGACAGCTACGCGAGCAAGCTGTGGGACCACTGGGACCGTCACCTCCGCACCGCCTCCATCAAGACCCTGCGCGACCGCGTCGACGGCAAGGTGGTGCTGATCACCGGCGCGAGCTCGGGCATCGGCCGGTCGCTGGCCCTCCAGCTGGCGGCCGAGGGGGCGACGACGCTGCTCGTCGCCCGGTCCGAGGACAAGCTGCAGGAGGTCGCCGACGCCATCACCGCGACGGGGGGCCGGGCCGAGGTCCATCCCTGTGACGTCAGCGACCCCGAGGCCATCGACCAGCTGGTCGACCAGGTGCTCCGGGTCCACGGCTCCGTCGACGTCCTGGTGAACAACGCGGGCCGCTCGATCCGCCGGTCCATCCACCGGGTGGACGGCCGCTTCCACGACTTCGAGCGCACCATCGCCCTCAACTACCTGGGCGCCATGCGGCTGACCCTGGGCCTGCTGCCGGCGATGCGCGAGCGCGGCGAGGGCCAGGTGGTCAACGTGCTGACGATGGGGCTGCAGACCCGGGTGCCCCGCTTCGCCGCGTACCTGGGGAGCAAGGCTGCGCTGGAGGCCGCCTGCGCGTCCATCCAGGCGGAGGTGCACCACGACGGGGTGCGCTTCACCTCCGTCTACATGCCGCTCGTCCGCACGCCGATGATCGAGCCGACCGACGTCTACAAGGGGTTCCCCTCCCTCAGCCCCGAGGAAGGCGCGGCGATGGTCGCCGACGGGATCGTGCGTCGGCCCGTCCGGGTCACCACCGGGCTCGGAACCATGTCCTCGTTCTGGGGCCTGGTCGCCCCCGACCTGGGGCTGCGGGTGCTCAACCGCGGCGCGCGCATGGTGCCGGACGAAGAAGCGGGCAGCAGCGCGCCCGATCAGCCGGACAGCGGCCGTGTCGGCCGGATCCTCAGAGCGTTCCATTGGTAGGTTGCTCTATGGTGGCGGGTGGACTCGGCTGATTCGGAGGCTGTTCTGCGGGATCGACACCCCGCGCTCGTGAACGCGCAGGTCGCTGTACCGCTGTTGGCGGTGCTGGCCTGCTCCGCGCCGACCGAGCCCACGCCGGACCTCGTCGAGGACTCCGCCGCCCTGGCGATCTCCGCCAGCGTGACCTGGTCGGTCGAGGGCGCCACCCAGTTCGACTACCTCGGCTACGACCTGCACTCGGCGGGGGACGTCAACGGCGACGGCTACGGCGACGTGATCATCGGAGTGCCCACGTACGGACCGTCCCTCGGGAGCGAGGGGCAGGCCCAGGTCTACTACGGCTCGGCCACCGGCCTCGCGGCCACCCCCGATTGGACCTACGAGGGCGGCCAGGGCGGCGCCGAGTTCGGCCAGGAGGTCGCCGGCGGGGGCGACGTCAACGGCGACGGCTACGCCGACGTCGCGATCTCCGCGCCGCTGTGGAACTGCCCCTGGGTCGACACCACGTCGGACCCGCCCCAGAACTGCGGCAAGGTCCAGGTCTTCTACGGCGGTCCGACGGGGCTGTCCGCCACCCCCGACTGGGAGCTGGAGGGGGACGGCAGCGGCGATCGCGTCGGCTACGCCCTGGAGTTCGTGGGGGACGAGGACGGGGACGGCGACAGCGAGCTGCTCGTCGGCATCCCCTACTACGACTACGTCTACGAGGACGAGGGCCGCTACGAGCTGTACCTGGGCTCCCCGTTCGGGCTCGCCACGGTCCCGACGCATGCCAGCAACGGCGGCCAGTCCTACGCCCTGTGGGGGTGGTCCGCCGACGGCGTCGGCGACGTCGACGGGGACGGCTACGCCGACTACGTGGTGTCCGCCCCCGGCTGGGACGACCTGCAGATCAACTCCGGCCGGACCTGGATGTACTACGGCGACCCGTCGGCGTCGGCGGTCCTGTCGGGCTGGGTCTTCGACTCCTACCAGTGGTACGCCGAGGCCTCCAACGACATCACCCGCGCCGGGGACGTCAACGGCGACGGCTACGCCGACTTCCTGCTGACCGTCCGACTGTGGGACGCCGGCGGGTACGGCGGGACCGTCGACGCCGGCAAGGCGTGGCTCTTCTACGGCGGCGCGAGCACCCCCACCGCCGCCGCCGCGTGGTCCGTCGAGGGCACCCAGGTCGGCGAGCAGCTCGGCTCCTGCGCCGGCACGGTGGGCGACGTCAACGGCGACGGCTACGCCGACTTCGTCGTGGGGCGCGACGGGTGGAACGGGACCTACGTCGACGAGGGCGCCGTCGACCTCTACCTGGGGAGTGACAGCGGCCCTGTGTCGACCTCCTGGCAGGTGCTCGGGGGCCAGGCCAACGCCAACCTGGGCGCGGAGTGCGGCGCCGCCGGGGACGTCGACGGCGACGGCTACGGCGACATCTTCGTGGGCGCCTGGAAGTACGACGGCGTCGCCGGCACGGACTCCGGGGCGGCGTACCTGTACTCCGGCGCGGCGGCGGCCACCGGCGTGACGACCTGGGACCGGACGGGCCCCCAGCCGGACGCCCGGTACGGCGCGACCCTGGCCAGCGCCGGAGACATCGACGGCGACGGACGCGACGACATCCTCGTCGGCGGGCCCGAGATGAACTCCGTCGACGACACCGTCGGCAGCGTGCAGATCCTCCTGGGCGGAGACCCCGACCCGGTGCTCGAGAACAGCCTCGCCGGGAGCGACGAGGGAGCTCGGCTGGGCTCGGCCGTCGCCGGCGACGGCGACCTGGACGGCGACGGCTACGACGACGTCGCGTTCGGCGCGGACGGCTGGACCGACGGCGAGGCCGACGAGGGCAAGGTCCAGGTGCACTACGGCACGTCGGGGGGCTTCGACCCGGTCGCCGGCTGGACCTGGGAGCCGGACATCGCGGACTCGGAGGCCGGCGCCGCTGTCACCCTGGCCGGCGACTTCGACAAGGACGGCTACGCGGACCTGGTCGTCGGCGCGCCCGGCGCCGGCGGCGGCGTCGTCTACCTGTTCCGGGGCGGCGCCGCGGGCCTCGGCTCGACCCCCGACTGGAGCGACGACGCCAACCAGTCCGGAGCGGACTTCGGCTCCTCGGTGGCCTGGCTGGGCGACGTCGACGGCGACGGCCTGGACGACCTGGGGGTCGGCGCTCCCGACTGGGACGCCTCGCTCAGCGACGTCGGCGCCGTCTTCGTCTACCTCGGCGACACGGTCGCCCTCGGCGACGACCCCGACATCACCATCACCGGCGTCTCCGACGGGGTCGAGTTCGGCGCCTCGGTCGTCGGGGGCGACTACGACGGCGACGGCTACGCAGACCTCACGGTCGGCGCCCCGGGCTCGGGCAGCAGCGGGCAGGTGTTCGTCTACCCGGGCGCCGTCGGCGGCCCGGTCGCGCCCCCGTCGGTCACCGTCTCCCCCAACTTCATCGGCGCTGACGCCGGCACGTCGCTGGCGACCGGCGACGTCAACGCCGACGGTTACGCAGACCTCGTCGCCGGGGGCCCGAACGCCAACTCCGGCAACGGGGTGGTCTGGCTCCACCTGGGCTCCTCGAGCGGGCTCGCCGTCTCCCCGATCAGCACGGTGCTGGGATCGAGCTCGTCGAGCCGCGGGGAGGCGGTCGCGTTCGCGGACACGGACGGCGACGGCTACTCCGACCTGTTCGCCGGCTCGCCCGACCACTTCGGCCAGTACGGGCAGGTCCACCGCTGGGGAGGCAACGACGGAGACGGCGTCCTCGGCCACGCGCTGCCCGCGGCCCTCCGCGCGGCGGAGGCCGACTCGTCGGCCCTGATCCGGACCGCCGGCCGCGCCGCCTTCGACGACACCTTCGCGGTCGACGGCACCTTCCGCGGGCCCTGGGGGCGCACCAGCGTCGCGCTGCAGGTGGAGGTCGAGGCGGTCGGGGTGCCCTACGACTCCGACGGCTTCGAGACGTCGTCGTGGGCCGACTCGGGCATCACGGGCGTCACGCTGGCCGTCCTGCCCGACGACCTGGACGCGGAGACCGACTACCGATGGCGCGCGCGCCAGGTCTACGACCCGGCGAAGGCGCCGCTGCAGCCCTGGGGGCCCTGGCACGCCGGCGGCCGCCTCGGCCACGCCGAGGAGGTCCACCTGAGGACCGCCTGCCTGCTCGACACCGACGGCGACGGCCAGTGCGACAGCGACGAGGTCGTCGACAACGACGGAGACGGCTACGACGAGACCGCCGACTGCGACGACGGCGACGCGACGATCTACCCCGGCGCCCCCGAGTCGTGCGACAGCGTCGACAGCGACTGCGACGGCGAGATCGTCGACGGCTTCACCGACACCGACGGCAACGGGGTGCCGGACTGCATCGACACCGACGGCGACGGCGACGGCTACGACGGGCTGGTCGACTGCGACGACGACGACCCCGCGATCAACCCGGGCGCCGCCGAGGTCCCCGACGACGGGATCGACCAGGACTGCAACGGCTTCGACACCGCGACCTGCTTCGAGGACCTGGACGGCGACACCTGGGGTTCATCCGTGACGATCCTCGCCGACGACGGCGACTGCACCGACGTCGGCGAGGCGGTGATCGACACCGACTGCGACGACAACGACGCCACGGCCCACCCCGGCGCGCCGGAGATCGCCGACGACGGGGTCGACCAGGACTGCGACGGCGACGACACCGTCACCTGCTTCGTCGACGCCGACGGAGACGGCGCCGGCGGCTCCTCCCAGGTGCTGTCGACGGACGGGGACTGCGACGACCCGGGCGAGGCGCCGGCCGACGACGACTGCGCCCCGGACGACCCGAGCATCTACCCCGGCGCGCCGGAGCTGTGCGACAGCATCGACAGCGACTGCGACGGCGACCTGATCGACGGTGAGCCGGACACCGACGGCGATGGCACCGCCGACGGCCTGGACGCCGACGACGACGACGACCTGTTCCCCGACACCGTCGACTGCGAGCCGCTGGACCCGAGCATCTACCCGCTCGCGCCGGAGTCCTGCGACGAGATCGACAGCGACTGCGACGGCTCCCTCGTCGACGAGTTCGACGACACCGACGGCGACGGGATCCCCGACTGCATCGACACGGGCAACGACGACGACCTGGACGGGGACGGCTACACCGACGACGTCGACTGCGACGACACCGACCCCGACATCCACCCCGACGCGGTCGACGTGCCGGACGATGGGATCGACCAGGACTGTGACGGCGTCGACGAGGTGACCTGCTTCACCGACGCCGACGGCGACGAGTACGGCAGCGACGCGGCCGGCCCCTCGGTCGGTGGGGAGTGCGCCGACGGCACGACCTCGCTGCCCGGCGACTGCGACGACGGCGACGACGACGTCAACCCCGGCGCGCCGGAGCTGTGCAACGGCGTCGACGACGACTGCGACGACGTCGTACCCACCCCCGAGACGGAGGACGACGACGGCGACGGCTGGGTGGACTGCCTGGACTGCGACGACAACGACCCGGGCGTCGGCGCCGGAGACCCGGAGGTGTGCGCCGACGGGATCGACAACGACTGCGACGACCTGACCGACGGCGAGGACGCCGACTGCGAGGGGCTGATCGACGCGGATGGTGACGGCTGGTGCGCCGACGGCGTGGACCTGGACGGCGACGGCGCCTGCGACGGCGAGGACGAGCCGTTCGAGGAGGGCTCGGGCGAGGTCGGCGACTGCGACGACGAGGACAGTGACATCTCCCCCGGGACGGAGGAGCTGTGCGACGGCGTCGACTCGGACTGCGACCCGCTCGGGTTCGAGCTGGAGGTCGACCTCGACGGCGACGGCGCGGCCCCCTGCGACGGCGACTGCGACGACAGCGACCCGGGCGCCCGCCCCGGCGCCGCGGAGGTCTGCGCCGACGGCGTGGACCAGGACTGCGACGGCACGGAGACGGACGCGCACGACGACCCGGAGTGCTGGGCCGCCGCCTGCACCGACTGCAGCAGCTCGACGACCGGTCGGGCCGCCCCGGCGGCCCTGGCGGTGCTGCTCATCGGACTGGGGATCGGCGCCCGGCGGCGACGACGCGCCCTGATCCTGCCGCTGCTCCTGGCCGGGGCGCTCGTCCCGGGCCTGGCGGCGGCCCAGGACGCAGGCAGCATCCAGGCCGAGCTCAGCGCCGGCCGATGCGACGCCGCCGCGGAGGCGGCCCGCGCCGCGGTGGAGGCGGCCCCCGAGGACGCCGCCCTCCATGCGCTGCTGGGGGACGCGGAGCGCTGCCTGGGGAACACCCGCCCGGCGGTCCTGGCGTACCTGCGCCACCTGGAGCTGGCCGGCGAAGACCCGACCGTGAGGGCGCTCGTGGACAGCCTGCGCGGCTCCTTGGCGTCCATGCTGGTGCGCATCCCGGACGGCGATCGGCCGGCCGAACCGAGCTACGTGGTCTGGCTGGGCGAGCGGCCGCTCGATCCGGCCGCCCCCGGCGGAACCGGGGAGCAGCTGTTCGTCGACCTGGCTCCGGGCGAGCCGGTGACGATCACGGTCGACGCCCCGGGCTTCCAGGCGTCGTCGCAGACGGTGCAGGGGCTCCAGGCCGGAGAGCACCGGGTCGTCGAGCTGACCGCCCGGTGGCTGGGCTTCGGGCAGCTCCGCCTCGCCGACGACGCCGACTGCCTGGCCTGGGTGGGCGAGGATCCGCTGACCCAGGAGCGGCTCGAGCTCACCGCCGACACGACGACCGTCGTCGTGCAGGGCTCCCACGGAACGGTCGAGGCGATGGTCGACGTGGCGCGCGGCGACACCACGACGTTCGACCCGAGCCCCTGGTTGCCCGCCGCGGTGCGGATCAGCGGGCTGCCCGCGGGCGCGTCGGTCCGCCTGTTCATCGAGGGACCGGAGGGCCGCGTCATCAGCCGGGAGGTGACGCTGGACGCCTCCCGAGGGACCCTCCACCCCGAGACCGGGGTGCTGATCGCGCCGCCGTACACCGTGGACTCGCTCTACGGCGGCACCGGGGGCGTCTTCGTGACCCACCCGATCGTCGGCAAGGGCGTGACCCAGGTCGTGCTCGCGCCCGGGGACCTCAACCAGGCGACGTTCGACTGGTCGTCGCTGGAGGGGGTCGCGTCGGTCACCGAGGCGTACTCCCAGTGGCGGGCGAGCCAGCTCCAGGCCCGCCGGCAGGCGGTCGCCCCCACCCTCGCGGCGGGGCTGGTCGCGCTCGGCACGGGGGTGGTCGCCGGGGTGCTCGGCGGCTCCGCGGTCGCGGCCGGCCGAGACGTCACCGAGGCCCGCAGCGACGCCATGCTGGCGGCCGACTCGGGGCAGCCGGCGGCGGTCGACGGGTTGTGGTCGGACTACGAGGCGGCCTCCAGAAGGGAGACCGGGCTGCTGGTCGGAACGGGCATACTGGGAGCTGTGAGTGTCGCCGGGACCAGCCTGACCATCACGTTCGGCGTGCGCGGACAGCGCGGCGTCGCGGAGGTGGGGGAGTGGGAGCCTCGGGCGCCGGGGGGGACCCCCTGAAGAAGAACGCCATCGGCCCCGGCCAGCACGCCCCGAGCGTGCGGATCAGCGTCGCGAGCGGTCTGGGCGCAGGCGTACAGCTCGGCAACTACAGGCTCATCCAGCCGCTCGGAGAGGGCGCCTTCGCCGAGGTCTGGCAGGCGATGGAGGTCGGGGACGAGAGCTTCCACCGTCGCCTCGCGCTCAAGGTCCTCAAGCCCCAGGAGACCCGGGAGGACACCCTCCGCTCGTTGATCGACGAGGCGCGGGTCTGCGGTCACCTCAACCACCCCCACATCGTCGACGTCTACGGCGTGCACGAGCACGACGGGATGACGTTCATCGCGATGGAGTTCGTGCCCGGGGTGACGCTCGAGGCGCTGCTCAAGCGGCTGACCGACGCCGGCCTGCAGCTGCCCCTGTCGGTGCTCGTGGACATCGCGATGCAGGTCGCCGAGGCGCTGGACCACGCCCACAACGCGACCGATCACGACGGCGCGCCGCTGAACCTGATCCACCGGGACCTGAAGCCCGGGAACATCCTCCTCGCGCCCCGCCTGGGCGCCAAGGTGACCGACTTCGGGCTCGCCAAGGCGGCGATCAGCAGCCGCACCACCCAGGTGGGCATCCTGCGCGGCACGCCGAGCTACATCGCACCCGAGGTCTGGGCGGGGCGGCGAGACTTCACCCCCGCGGTCGACATGTTCGCCCTCGGGGCGATCATCGTCGAGATGGCGACGGGGGACCTCCTGTTCCAGGGCGACGTGCCGATGATCGTCGGACAGGCCCTCAACGGGTCGCCGGAGGCGGACGTCGCCAGGCTTCGGGACCTGCACCCGGAGCTGGTGCCGATCGTGCTGGCGATGCTGCAGCGCGATCCGGCCCAGCGGGTGCAGACCGCCTCCGTCGTCGTCGACGCCCTCCGCGCCGTTCGGGAGGGGCTGGACGCGCCGGGAGGGCTGGAGTTCTTCGTCGACCTGCTCTCCCAGCCGGCCACGAGCTGGCCGGTCGACCGGGAGGTCAAGGACGAGCGGTGGTCGCGGCTGTTGAGCCTGGAGATGGCCAAGGAGTCGGGCGAGACGAGCACGCTCGACGGGATCTTCGTCGACTTCGACGACGTGCCGCCGATGGAGTCGAACGAGCTCAACGCGACGGTGCCGATGACGCCCGGGGGTCTAGCCTCCACGAGCGGACCGCTCGAGCTCCACCCCACCAGCCCCGGCGCGACCATGCCGGCCACCGGAGACCGGCGGCTCGTCGGCATGGTCGTGGTGGCGATGGTCCTGCTCTGGCTGGCGCTCGCGCTGGTCTGGCTGGTCGACCGGGGGGAGCGCCAGGACGCGGTCGCGGCGGCGGCGGCGCCCCCCGGGGGGGGGGCCGGGGCCGGCGCGCCCGCGGCCCCCCCCGCGGCGGCCCCCCGGCCCCCCCCCC
>CAYQEG010000044.1:0-28656 GCA_964416435.1 uncultured Rickettsiales bacterium | reverse complement strand
CGGCGGAGCTGCCGGTGACGGTCGCGCCGGCGGCCGAACCGGCGGAGGAGCCGCTGACCGAGCCGGCGACGGTCGCCGCCGCCGAAGTGGAGCCGACCGCCCCCGCGGCAGAGCCGACGCCCGCACCGCGAGCCGCCACCCCGGCAACCATCGCCGCGGCCCCGGCCGCCACGCCCCGGCCCCGGTCCACGCCCGCCCCCGCGGTCGCCCCGTCCGAGCCGCCGGTGCTCGAAGCCCAGCCCGTCGCCACCCCCCCCCCGGCGCCCCCAGCGGGGCCGGGCTGCGTGGTGTTCAAGAGCAGCCCGCCGGGCGCCCGAGTGTGGCTCGGAGGGGCGGAGACCGGCCTGATGGCCGGCTCCGGCTCGGCCGTGCGCAAGTCCATGGACGGCGGCCGCTACACGGTCGGTATGGGCATCGACGGCCCCGAGCTCAGCACCACGGTGACGGTCGAACCCGACGTGGTGACCGAGGTGCGCTGCGACCTGCTCGGAGGCTCCGGCTGCACCAGCCAGGTCACCGCCCGCGCCTGCGACTGACCTCGCGGCTACTTCTTCTTCTTCTTCTTCTTCTCCCCGCCGGAGGAGGAGCCGGACGATGAACTCGAGGACGAAGACGAAGACGAACTCGACGACGAAGACGAGCTCGAAGACGAAGACGAGCTCGAAGACGAAGAGTCACGGCCCGAGGACGAGCTCGAGGAGGACGCCTGGGCGGGCGCCAGCGGAACGCTCATCGGCACCGTGATGGGGCCGTAGCCGAGGTCGATGGTCACCTCGCCGAGCAGACGCAGGCCGTCGACCTGGGGCGCCTGGCCCTCGCCGCTGAGGGCGGCGTCGAGCAGGCCGCCGGTCAGGGCGTCCCAGTGGATCTCCGAGATCAGCTGCATCGGCTGGCTGCTGGAGCTGCCGATGTCGACGGTGCGGGCGGCCGGATCGTCGAGGTTGGACGTCACCGCGCCGGCCTGGCCGGCGGGGAGGGCGCCGACGGCGGCCACGGGGTTGCCGTCGGCGTCGACGATCGTCAGGCGGAAGCCCGGCGTCGAGATGGCGAACTCGTTGGGGTTGTCGATCTGGAAGGGAGCGGCGACCCGCATGCCCGACGGCAGCGCGGTCGGGATCGCGAGCCCGCCGTCGACGCCGAGGGTGCCGCTCGCGAAGTCCTCCCAGGACGCCTCGAACGCCTCGATCTTCGACGCCGCCTGCGGGTCGACCGTCGCGATGAGGCTGCTCATGGGCGGGAGGTCGACGGGGATCGAGATGGTGTCGTTGCGCCCCGGGATGCCGCTCTCGCCCTGGAGGCTGAGGAACGCGTTGATCGCGGAGATCGCGCCGCCGGTGAGCTCCCTCGGCACGCCGAGCTCCTCCAGGAGCTCGCCGACGGGGATGTTCACCTCGCGGTCGACGGCCGCCCCCTGCAGGACCTCCAGCAACTCCATCACCGGAGCGCCGGTCTCCTCCAGGTCGCCGAGCAGGGCGTCGAGGTTCATCACCTCGCTCTCGCCGACCATCTGCACGCTGGCGGTGGCGCCCTCCGCGGGCGGCTTGATCTTCGGCGCCTTGGGCAGCTTGATGCGGCCGGTGTGACCGAACGTCAGCTTCGTCTCCCCGAGGCTGCCCAGCTCGTCACCCACCTCGCCGAGCACCCCCTCGATCGCCTCGCCCACCTCGCCGGGCAGGTCGAGATCCGCCTCGGCGCTGAACGCGAACTCCGCGTTCTTGCCGAAGGCGCGGCCCAGCCCGTCAGGGCCGAGGTCGATCTGGAAGTCGTAGGTGACGACCTTCTTCTTCCGGGCGCCGACGTCGAAGGAGCCGTGCGTCCCGGTCGAGGCCACCGGGGCGCCGTCGATCTCCAGGCCGAAGGTGTGCTCGGGCACGACCAGCTTGATCCCGAGCGGGTTGGACACCTCGAAGTCGAGGCCGACGGCGAGCTCCATCTCGTCGCTGCCCGGGTCGGGCTGGATGGTGCGCACGGACATGCCGTGGAAGTTGGCGGTCGGAAGGACGCCGGTGGTGGCGCAGCCGGCGAGCAGCGGCGCGACAGCGAGCAAGAGGAGTCGGTTCATCATCCGTCCAGGTGGGAGATCGGTGGATGGGCGCGGTGGGAGCAAAGGACATGCCAGGGCGCTCGAGCGACGACATCGTGCCTTGTGCGCCGTCGGCGCTCAATCGGGTGGGGCGCGCGCGGGACGGCCGCCGACCCAGGACGGGTCGCCGACGACCCGGAGGCGGCCCTGGCCCCCGCGGTCACTGGAACAGCGGCCCTCCGCTGTCACCCCGAGGCGGACTCCTCCAGCTCGCCGACGCAATGGGGGCAGACGCCGTGGCTGAACGTCGCGGCGTCCACCGACAGGTGCACGTAGTCCTCGATCTGCACCCACCGCGGGGTCGGCGCCTGGGCCCCGTTCTCCCCGTCGACCCGGACCCGCTTGCAGGTGGCACAAATCGGCAGCAGGCGCTCGAGGTCAGCGATGCGCTCACCGGCCCGGGCGAGGCGAACGAGCGAGCCGCGCAGCGCCCGGCTCAGCCCGGTGAGCAACCCGACCGCCAGCAGGAGCAACGCGAGGTGACCCGCCGTCGCGAGGCGGCGCTGCCGCTGGATCGCCTCCCGGAACGGGGCGAAGTCGTAGCCGACGGTGATCGCGCCGAGCACGCCACCGGCCTGCACCTCGGACTCGGAGTGGCACGAGCGCAGGCAGCTCGGCTCCGCTTCCAGGGGGGCGAGGTAGCGGAACACCTCGCCGCCGTCGCTCTGCACGAGCCCCCAGACGGGCTCGTGGCCCGACAAGCGCGCCAGGGCGTCCGCCTCCCAGGCGTCGGGGGCGTTCTCGGCCCGCAGCGGCGCATTCGCGGTGAGGCGGATGCGCGTGCCGGCGACCCGCTCGGTCTCCTCCCCGACGATCCGGGTCAGGTAGGCCGGGTTGAGCAACGTGAGGCGCTCCCCGTCGGAAGTCACCCGGGTCCTCGTGGCGCTCGGGAGGTGCGGATTGGGCGGCACGCTCTCGCTCTCGGGGGCGAACACCCCTCCTTGAGCGGAGACCCACGAGCGGAGCGCCACGGTCTCCGCGACGTAGGTCTCAGCGACCGCCCGGGCGAGCTCCCGCTGCTCCTGATCGACCGCGCGGAGCGCGAACACGAGGGACACCGCCAGGGCCGCCACGGCGAGCACGAGGCTGCCGACGTACATCCGGCGATGCTGCCGGACGGCCGCGGCGGACAGGCCACCGATCCGTTCCGGCGTTGGCGGGTCCGCGACCGTCACGGGTCGGACCCGGGCGCCCGAGAGGCCGCGCTGGCGACGCGGTCCGCCTCCCGCTCCGCCATGATCCCACCGACCGCCCGGACCAACTCGACCAGCCTGAACGGCTTGGCGAGGAACCGGACCTGCTCGACGTCGACCCCGTAGTCCCGGAGCACATCCGGTCCGTGGCCCGAGATCATCAAGACCTCGATGCCGGGCTGGATCTCGCCGGCCTCCCGGGCCAGCTGCAGACCGTCGATCCCAGGCATCACGAGGTCGGTCACGAGCACGTCGAAGGGGCCTCGCCGACGCAGGTGCGAGAGGGCCTCCAGCCCGTCGCGCGCCGACAGCACCCCCAGGCCCGCCGCGGAGAGGCGCGAGGAGGCCAACTCCAGCACGGTCGGCTCGTCATCCACGACGAGCACGCGTCCAGCGAGCGGTCCGAGGGTCCTCTCCGCGTCCCGGTCCGGCTCCAGCAGGTCCAACTTGCGGGCCAGGCGCTGCTCCCGGGTGATGTCCGCGACGGAGATCGCCAGCGCCGCCTCCCCCTCCCACGTCGTCGGAGCCGCTCGCGTCGAGACGATCGTGGGCTCCACCTCACCCCGCTCGATCGTGGACTCGACGTCGCGATGGGTCAGCAGGGGGACCGGCAGCCGAGCGACGCCGTCGCTCCGCAGGTCCAGCGCGAGCAGACGCGTGGCGGCCGGGTTGGCGAACTTCAGCCGCCCATCGAGCGTCACGACAGCGAGGCCAGCGCCGCGGTCGAGCAGCGCGTGGAGATCCGCGATGTCGCGCTGAAGCAGGCGCTTGACCTCCTCGTGCTCGAGCCGAGCCTCGTCGGTGGCCTGGGCCCGCTGCGTGATGTCCACGACCGAGACGAGCACGAGGCGCTGGCCTCGACGACGGACCGGGGCGAGGCCGATCTCCAGGGGGATCTCTCGCCCGTCCTGGTGCAGACCCAGGATCACGCGGTTGCCCCCCATCGAGCGAGCCGAGCCCGACTCCTGGAACCGCCGCTCCTCCAGCCGGTGCGCTTCGCGGAACCGGGGCGGCATCAGGTGGGCGATCTCGAGGCCGATCATGTCATCGCGGTAGCCGAACACCTGCTGAGCCCGCTCGTTGGCGAACACGACCCGGCCCTCGCGGTCGACCATCAAGGTGCCCATCGGGGTCGATGACAGCGCCTGGCGGAACAGCTCCTCGCCCCGGCGTTGCGCCGCCCCGAGGCCGGCCACGACCCAGATCGCCGCGATCGCGAGCCCCCGGTTGGCGACGATCTTCCAGCCCTCGCCGCCAGGCGGAGACAGAGCCCAGGCCAGGATCACCAGGCCCGTGCACAGGGCGACGAGCGCCAGCAGATCGCGGGTCCGAGGCAGCCGCAGCGCGAGCAGCACGGCGGGCACGTGCAACACCCCGCCCGCGACCCCCAGCTCCAGCGAGGTGTCGATCGCGAACGCGACCGCCGCAGCCAACGCCGACGCTGTGGCAATGCTCGCCCCTGGAGCGTTCGCTCGCATCTCTCTCCCACCTGCCGGTCCGGTCTCGACCATAGCCAAGGCCGGGACTCGGACCGTGACCGTGGCCACCCCTGCACGTCGGCCCAGTACCCTGGGGCGGTGACGCGGCTGATCCTGCTCAACAAGCCCTTCGGGGTGCTGACTCGGTTCACGGACCGGACCGACCGACCGACGTTGGCCGACTTCGTCGACGTCCCGGGAGTCTATCCGGCCGGGCGGCTGGACCGCGACAGCGAGGGGCTCGTGGTCCTGACCGACGACGGCGGGCTGCAGCACCGCCTCAGCCACCCGAAGTTCGGCAAGGCCAAGGGCTACTGGGTGCAGGTCGAGGGGGCGCCGGACGACGCGGCGCTGGAGCGGCTCCGCCGGGGGGTGCAGCTCAAGGACGGACCGACCGCGCCGGCCACCGTCGTGGCGATCGACGAGCCCGAGGGGCTGTGGTCCCGGGATCCGCCGGTGCGCTTCCGCAAGTCGATCCCGACCTCCTGGCTGGACCTCCGGATCACCGAGGGGCGCAACCGCCAGGTCCGACGCATGACCGCCGCGGTCGGCCTCCCGACCCTGCGGCTCGTGCGCTACTCGGTGGGGCCGCTGGAGCTGCGCGACATCGAGCCGGGGACCTGGCGGGAGGTGCGGGTGCCGCGCCAACTGCTACGGTCACGGAGGTGAGTCGCCTCCCGATCATCCAGGCTCGCGGCGAGCCCCCCCGCCGGGCCGTCTCCACCGACCTGCTCGCGCTGGGCCGCCGGCGGGGCGGTGGCCGGAAGGCCGCGGAGTTCCTTCCGACGACGCCGGCCGAGATGAGAGCCCTGGGGTGGGACCGGCCCGACGTCGTGTTCGTCACGGGAGACGCCTACGTCGACCACCCGTCCTTCGCGATGGCGCTCCTGGGGCGGGTCCTGGAGGCCGCCGGGTGGCGGGTCGCGATCCTGGCCCAGCCGGCCTGGAAGTCGGTCGACGCCTTCCTGCAGTTCGGGGCGCCGCGGCTGTTCTGGGCGGTCTCCGCGGGGAACATGGACTCGATGATCAACGCCTACACGGCGAACAAGAAGGTGCGCAACGACGACGCCTACTCGCCGGGCGGTCGAGCGTTCCAGCGCCCCGACCGCGCCACCAACGCCTACGTGCAGCGCTGCCGGGAGGCGAACAAGCGGCTCGGCGAGCGGGCCCCGGTGATCGCCGGAGGGGTCGAGGCGAGCCTGCGACGGGTCGCCCACTACGACTACTGGTCCGACTCGGTCCGCCCGTCGATCCTGCAGAGCAGCAAGGCCGACTGCGTGGTGCACGGCATGGGGGAGGCGCCGATCCTCGAGATCGCGCGCCGCCTGGACGCAGGGGAGGAGCTCGCGCAGCTCCGGGACATGCGCTCGACGGCCTGGCTGTACGGCGGCAAGGAGGCGCCGCCCGCGGGCGACGACGTGCTCACGCTGCCGTCGTTCGCGGAGTGCCGGGAGGACAAGCGGGCGTTCGCGCGGGCGACGTTCCTGCTCCACGAGGAGATGAACGCCTTCAACGGGCGGGTCGTCGTGCAGCAGCACGGCGGACGGCACGTGGTGATCAACCCGGTCGTCACGCCGCTGTCCGAGCCCGAGATGGACGCGATCTACGGGCTCCCGTTCGCGCGCCGACCGCACCCCGGCTACCGGGACAAGATCCCCGCGTTCGAGATGATCAAGACGAGCGTGACGGTGATGCGGGGCTGCTTCGGCGGCTGCACGTTCTGCTCGATCACGATGCACCAGGGTCGACCGATCCAGAGCCGGTCGCAGGACTCGATCCTGCGGGAGGTGAAGACGATCGCGAAGACGCCCGGCTTCAACGGGGTCATCAGCGACATCGGCGGCCCCACCGCCAACATGTACAAGATGCGGTGCTCCCGCCCGGAGGTGGAAGCGCTCTGCCGCCGGCCGTCGTGTGTGCACCCGTCGATCTGCAAGCTGCTGAACGTCGACCACGGGCCGATCGTCGAGCTGATGCGCCGCACCCGGAAGGTGCCCGGCGTCCGCAAGGTCCACGTCGCCTCCGGGGTGCGGATGGACCTCGCCCAGACGTCGGACGAGTACCTCGACGAGCTCGTCGGGCACCACGTCGGGGGGCACCTCAAGGTGGCCCCCGAGCACGCGTCGGACCGGGTTCTGGACGTCATGCGCAAGCCGTCGATCGGGGACTTCGAGCGGTTCGGCGACGCGTTCACCGCGGCGAGCCGACGGGCCGGCAAGGAGCAGTACCTGGTCCCCTACTTCATCTCGGGGCACCCCGGCGCGGACCTGGGGTCGGCCATCGAGCTGGCCTCGTTCCTCAAGGCGAACGGCTACAAGCCCCGCCAGGTCCAGGACTTCATCCCGGCCCCGATGGATGTCGCGACGGCCATCTACTACACCGGCCTCGACCCGAAGACCCTGAACCCCGTGCCGGTCGCGCGAAAGCTCAAGGACCGCACCATGCAGCGCGCGCTGCTGCAGTTCTTCAAGCCGGAGAACTACTTCGACGTGAAGGACGCGCTGGTCCGGACCGGCCGACAGGACCTGATCGGCTCGGCCCCCGAGTGCCTGATCCCGCATCGACCGCCGGCCAGCGCGCGGCGAGGGCCGCCGCCGGGGCGACGCCGCAATCGGCGGTAGCGGGGCTCGCTACTCCGGGGTGTAGCGCGGGACCCAGATCGGCGTGTGATTGCCGCTGGAGATGGCCTGGCCGGGCAGCCACATGGGCGCCCAGCTCGGGTCGACCGCGAACACGTTGTCCAGGTCGACCGCGGCCATCCAGATCTGGGCGGTGCCGCTCACGACGTTGCCGTAGGACCGCCGCGACGAGAAGGCGATCCAGCCGATGTCCCCCTCCACGGGGCCCCATCGAGGCCAGGAGTTGCTCAACCCGGGCCCGCCGCTGGCGAGGCTGAGCAGGCGGGGGGCGCCGCCGGCGCCGGGCACGATCCCGACCTGCCCCAGGGGGTTGTCGTTGCTGTCGTTGTTGGCGCCGCTCGCGGGCGCCTGGTTGAACGCCAGCCATTGGCTGTCGGGGCTCCAGGACGGGTAGTAGTAGGTGTTCTCGCCGGCGGGCACGACGACGACGCTCGCGCCGAACGAGCCGTCCGGGAGGATGTCGATCGTGGCGATGCTGCAGTTGAACGCGACCCAGTCGGCGTCGGCCGAGCCGCACGACGAGTAGGCGAGCTTCGTCCCGTCGGGCGACCAGTCAGGGTGGGTCGCGTAGCCGGTGGTCGGCACCTGGGCGAGCTGGGCGTTGGCCTCGATGTCGTCGAGGTACAGCGCGCCCTGGTAGCTCCGAACCAGCTTGGTCCCGGTCGGGTCCAGGGTCATGAAGTTCCCGCGCCGGGTCTCCGCCGGCACGACCGGGGGCAGCGGCGCGCCCACCTCGCTGACGACCGACCAGCCGTCGCCGCCGCCGAAGTTCATCGTCATGCGGGCCGCGTTGGCCAGGTTGGCGCTGTGGCAGCCGACGCAGTAGCCGGCGTTCGCTTCGTTCAACCACGACTCCGGCGTCTCCGAGCCGACGTCGATCTTCCAGAGCCCGGCGGTCGACGGGCTCCAGTAGAAGACCGTGCTCTGGGTGCCGAAGAAGCCCAACTCGAAGCCGGTCGGCGTCGTCGGCGCGCACAGCCCGACCAGGTTGGCGCCGTCCCACACGCCGCCCGCCGTCTGGACCGACACGTCGCTCCCGGCGTCCTCGCCCGACAGCGTGAACCAGGCCGCCTCGTCCGGCCGCCACGACGCGTCGGCGGTGATCACCGTGAGCGTCGCGTAGGTGTTGGTCGCGGTGACGACGAACGTGGAGGAGGCCGCCGGGTTGCTCCATTGCACCAACGGGGACGGCAGGTCCCGGGGGAGCTTGGCCCCGTCGAGCGGGTACACCACCGCGGGCCCGCAGGCGTCGTCGTACGTCGGCACCGTCGTCTCGGCCGCGTCGCTCAGGGCGGGGTCACCCACCAGGTCGACCGTCATCTCGATGAACAGGTCCAGCGTGCAGGTGCCGTACACGCCGTCGTACCAGGCCTCGATCTCGACCTGACCGCCGTGGTTCATGGGGGTCGTGTAGGTCCCCGTCGAATCGATGCTCCCGCCGAAGTCGTCCTGGATCGTCCAGATCACCCCGCTGCCGGGCGCGCTGAACGAACCGTCGCTCCACTCCACCACCAGGGCCAACTCCACCGACGCCGGCGATCCGTGATCGAACGTGGTCGGGTTGCTCGCCGGTGTGCAGATCATCGACTCGGGCACCGCGTCCGCCGGCGTGTCGTCGTCGTCGCCGTCGTCGTCGTCGTCGTCACCGGGGCTGGCGGAGTCGTCGTCGTCGCCGCCGGTTCGGCCGGCGTCGCCGAACCCGACGCATCCGGCGCACAGGAGGGCCAGCAGCAGGATCCAGGGGCGCATCGTCACCAAGATGGCACGGATCACCGGTCCGTCGGCGCCGAAGTCTGCTCGGAGCTAGCCTGCGGCCATGCGGGCAGCTGCCATCGGGGTCGGTTCGTGCTTGCTGTTGGCGGCCTGCCCGGCGGCGGACCGCACCGAGCGGGTCGCCCGGGCGCTGGTCGCCCCCGAGGGGCGTCGCGCCTGGTGGAGCGGCCACGGCGCGACCCCGTGCGAGGCGGCGAGGCGATCCCCCGAGGCGCAGCGACGGCTCCTCGACATCGGCTGGAGCCAGGTGATCAACGAGGACTTCGACGGGTACGGCGAGGCCGACTGGTCGACCCACGGCGAGTACTACGGCGGCGGGCCGCTCGAGGGGGCTGCCCGCTGGGCCACGCTGTGGTCCGGCTGCTCGGGTCCCTGCGGCCCGGACGAAGGGGTGCACGTCCGGACCGAGCCAGGACCCGGCGGCGACCTCGGCGGGGTGCTCCACCAGCAACCGGCCCCCCCACAGTCCGAGGGGATCACGCGGTCCTCGCTCCTGGTGAGCGCCCAGACCGGCGCCGCCGACCTGCTGATGGAGGTCGATCGACGTACCGTCCGTTCGCTCCGCGAAGGCGCGCCCAACAACTGGGAGACCGCGTGGCTCTTCTTCCGCTACAGCGCAGTCGACAAGCCGATGGACGACCTGCGCGACCCCGCGGGCCTGTGCGGCCACCAGCGGGGCTACTACCTGGCCCTCAAGCCGGGCGCGGCGGGCGGCGACCACTGGGAGCTCGGCAAGCTGGGCCCCGGCTACCAGGTCCCGGGCGAACGCAGCGGCGGCTGCCAGCGCTTCCTGGCGAGCGGCCGGGGGCCGGTGGACCGTGGAGAGTGGCAGCGGGTGTGCCTCGCGGCGGTGGGCAACCAGTTCGCGATGTGGGTCGATGGCGACCGGCTGGCCCACGGAGACGAGTCGGTGTTCGCCGACTCGGACGACCGCACCACGCGGCACCTCCCGTGCCCCCCGGAGGCGGCCGGCGATCCCCGCTGCGCCGCCCCCCACGGCGGCGCCTTCCCGGGAGGCGAAGAGCTGTACGGGAGCGGCGCGGTGGGCCTGTACAACGAGGACGCCCACGTGGACTTCGACAACGTCTCGGTCTGGGCTCGCCTGCGGGCGACCGCCCCGTGAGGCGCGCCGTCCGGCCGTCCCGGCGGCGCCTCCGGTAGCATCGCCCCGTGAGCCGGGACGTGCACAGCCGGGTGCTGCTCGAGGCGGGCGAGGCGGACCTGATCCATCGGGTCGTGCGGCGATCCGACGGCCAGCTCTCCCTCACCACCAAGGAGGCAGAGCTGCTCCGCTACCTGGCGGACCACGTCGGTGAGGACCTGTCCCGGGGCCGCCTCCTGGAGGAGGTCTGGGGCTACCGGTCGGGCGTCGCTTCGCGAACCGCGGACACGACCGTCCAGCGGCTGCGCGTCAAGATCGAGCTCGACCCCTCCAACCCCAAGCACCTCCTGACGGTGCACGGCCTCGGCTACCGCTTCGAGCCGCGGGCTGGGAGCGCCACGGCGCCGCTCACCCCCGACTCGGCCGCGGATTCGGCCTCCCGCAGTCAGCACAACCTGCGCCCCGAGCACGGCCCGTTCGTCGGACGGTCCGCGGAGCTGGCGGCGCTGGAGGAGCTGCTCGACCAGGACTCGCAGGTGGTCACGCTGCTCGGCCCGGCCGGGGCGGGCAAGACGCGGCTCGCGCGGGAGGTCGCCCGGACGCTCGCGGCGACGGGGCGGTTCACGGGCGGGGTCTGGTTCTGCGACCTGACCGAAGCCCGGGACACCTCCGGCGTGCTGCGCGTCGTCGGCCAGGTGCTCGACGTTCCGCTGGGCTCCAGCGATGGGCTGCGCGACCCGGTGGAGCGGCTCGGCAAGGACCTGCTGGAGCGGGGCCCCACCCTGCTGGTCCTCGACAACGTCGAGCAGGTGGTCGAGGTGTCGGCCCCGCTGTTCGCCCGGTGGGTCGACGCGCTTCCAGACACCCGCTTCCTGCTGACGTCTCGCGAGCGCGTGCGCATCGGCCCCGAGCGCGTGCTCGAGCTCAGCCCCCTGGACGAGGCGTCCGCGGTCGAGCTGTTCACGCTGCGGGCAGCCGCCGCGCGGCCGGACCTCGACGTCGACGGCGTCGACCGAGCCGCCCTGCAGCAGATCGTCGAACGGCTCGACAACCTGCCCCTCGCCATCGAGCTGGTGGCCCCCCGCCTGGCGGTGCTGACGCCCGCCGGCATCCTCAAGCGGCTGGACGACCGGTTCCGGCTCGCCACCTCCACCCGCCGGGACCTCCCGAGCCGGCAGCGCACCCTGCGGGCCGCTCTCGACTGGTCCTGGGACCTGTTGACCTCGGCGGAGCAGACCGCCCTGGCCCAGTGCTCGGTGTTCCGGGGTGGCTTCGCGGCCGAGGACGCCGACGCGGTGCTCGCGTTCTCCCAACCCACCGGCGCGCCGTTCGGGCCCGACGTCCTCCAGGCGCTGCTCGACAAGTCGCTGCTCCGCGCCCACACCCCCGAGGACCTGCCCGACGACGTCCGGCTCGGCATGCTGGAGTCGGTCAAGGCCTACGCGGCGGAGCGGCTGGCGGCCGACCCGGAGCTTCACGCCGCGACCGTGGCGCGTCACCGAGCCGCCGTGCTCGCCCGCTGCGACCGCCTCGCCGAGGGCCTGCGCGGAACCGATGGCCTCGCCGCCTTCCGCCGCCTCGCCCTGGAGGCGGACAACCTCGCCGCCGCGCTCGCCGCGAGCGACGGACCCGAGACCACCGTGAGGGCGGCGCTGCTCCTGCAGGAGGTGCTCGGTGTCCGGGGCCCGGCGGACGAGCACCGCGCCTTGCTGGACGACGCGATCGAGGTCTCCGCCGAGGTGCCGGCGCCGATGCAGGTCCGGCTGAGGATCGCCCGCGCGCGCGTCCGCCGACGGAACAGCGACGCGGCGGGGGCGCTCGCCGACGGCGACGTCGCGGCCGAGCTCGCCCGGCCCGCCGGCGGGGTCCTGTGGGCCGAGGCGACCTTCGCCCGCGGGCTCGCGCTCCACTTCGGCGACCGGACCGAAGAGGCCATCGGGGTGTACGAGGAGTCGGTCCGGCTGTTCGAGGAGTTGAACGACGTGCCCGCCCTGCTCCGGGCTCGCCCGGTGCTCGCGTTCGCGCTGTGGCACCTGGGGCGGCGCGACGAGGCGGAGCCGCTGCTCCGGGAGGCGCTCCGGCTGGTCGGGGATCGCGACCTGCTCGTCTACGGCGCCGGCAACCTCGCCCGGGTGGGGCTCATCCTCGGCGCCCGGGGGCGTTGGGAGGAGGCCCTGGAGCTGGTCGGGGCCGAGTCCCTGGGGCGCAACCTCCTCGGATCCCGGCGGGGGGAGAGCCTGGTGCTGGCGAACCTCTCGGTCCTGGAGTCCGCGCGGGGTCGCCTCGACGAGGCGGTGAGCTACGGCGAAGAGGCGCTCGCCCACCACCCGGACAACGCGGACCCGATCGTCCGCGCCGTGATGCTCCGCAACCTGGGGTTGCTCGAAGCCGACCGCGGAGACCACGGTCGAGCCCGCGAGCTGCTGACCGAGGCGCTCCAGATCCACGCCCGCCTCCGCGACGCCCTCGGCGAGGCGCGCGTCTGGACGGACCTCGGGGAGCTCGCCCTGCTGACCGGCTCCCGGGACGAAGCGGTCGACGCCTACGTGCGCGCCGCGGACGCGGCCCAGGAGGCGGCCGACCCCCGCCAGATCGCCATCGTCCAGGCGTGCCGGGCGGTGCTCGACCACGTGCTCGGGGACGAGGCCCACGCCGCCGCGATGATGGACGCGGCGCTGCTCGCGCTGGAGCCGATCGCGGGCCCCCGGCTGCGAGGCTGCTTCGCTGCGCTGGCCGGCGCCATGGCGGCGGATCGCGCAGAGCTCGAGCGGGCGGCGGAGCTCCTCGACCGTGCGGGCGCGGTGCTCGGCCCGCTGGGGGACCGCACGTCCGACGGGACCCTCAAGATCGGCCGCGCCCTGTTCGCGAAGGCTCGGGCCGCGGCCGGCGCCGACGACCGGGTGCGCCTGCAGCGGGAGGCGGACCGCACCCTGGCCGCCCTCGCGGCCGAACACGACGACCACGAGCTCTCCGTCCCCCGACTGCTGCTCGAGCGCGCTCGAGACGACTGATTGCGCCAACCGAGTTACCTGACCCGATCTCCTCGTCCCCGGGGCCCGATCTCGGCGTCGCTCCTCGCGCGGCGGGCCCGCCGGACCAGGTCAGCGCGCCCCGAGGACCTGCTCCACCCGCTCGACCGCCTGGGCGAGGCGGAACGGCTTGGCGAGCAGGTGCACGTCCTCCCCGGCCAGCCCCGGCATGCCGACGTCGGCGAGCCCGGACATGAACATCACCGGGAGCCCCGGCCGGATCGATCGCGCCTCGCTGGCCAGCTCGAAGCCGTCGCGACCGGGCATCGTGATGTCGGTCAACAGGAGATCGAGGCCGACCTCCCGCTCCCTCAGCAGCGCGATCGCCTCCTCGGCGTTGGCCGCGGACCGCACCTGGTGCCCGGCGCGGACCAGCGCGGTGGTGAGGACATCGCGGATCGTGGCTTCGTCATCGACGACGAGCACCGTCGCCGGGAGAGCGCCGGCGTCGGTGGCCGCGGCTGGCTCCAGGTGGGCGGGCGTGGGCGAGGCGACGGCCGGCAACCAGACGGTGAACCGGGTGCCGACCCCGACCTGGGAGCTCACGCTCAGGTCGCCCCCCATCTGCTCGACCGCCGCGCGCACCGTCGGCAGACCGAGGCCGGTCCCCTTGTCGGCAGACCGGGTGGTGAAGAACGGCTCGAAGATCTGGTCCATCCGGTGAGGAGGGATCCCCTCGCCGTCGTCGGCGACCGACAGGCGCATCCCCGCGCCCCCGTCCGTGCCCCGGTCGGACTCGCCGCGCACCGCGACCTCGATCCGGCCGCGATGCCGGGTCGCGTCGCGGGCGTTGGTGACCAGGTTGAGCACGATCGCCTCGATCTGGCCCTCGACGGCCGAGACCCACTGGGCCCCGTCGTCGGAGGTCACGACGAGGTCGACGTGATCGCCGACCAGCTGCCTCAGCAAGGGCGCCATGCGGCGTACTTCGGCGGTCACGTCCAGCGTCGCCCGGGGCTCGCCTCCCGGCTTGGAGAACAGGAGCAGCCGACGGGCGATGACGGTGCCGCGGTCGGCCGCCGATATCGCCTCGTCGATGCGCCGCCTCGCCTCACCCGGTTCGGGGGCCTGCTGGGCCAACTCGAGGGTGCCGGCGACCGCCTGCAGGACGTTGTTGAAGTCGTGCGCGACGCTGCCCGCGAGCTGACCCAGCAGCGTCATCTTCTGGGAGCGGCGCACCGCCTCCTCGGCCGCCCGCTGCTCGCTCACGTCTCGCAGCGACGCGAGCACCACCGGCTCACCCTGCCAGTGCATGTGCACCCGGCGGCTGTCGATGACCCGCTTGCGCCCGTGCCCGAGGATCCGCTCGAATGGCCCCCTCGACAGGTCCTGCTCCAGGAGCTGACCCTCGCGGACATCGAGCAGCCGGCGGGCCGCCGGGTTGGCGAACCGGACCCGGTGATCGCGGTCGACGACGACCAGGCCATCGGCGCTGTTCGCGATGACGCGATAGGCGTCGGCCTGGCCCTCCAGCTGCTCCCGGGCCGCGCTGAGGGCCTCCCAGCTGCGGGCGTTGGAGACGGCCAACGCGATCACGCCGCTGAGCGCGAGGGCGAGGTTGGTGTACTCCTCGCGGCGCTCGGGGTGGCTGAGACCGGCGAGCTGGAGCGTGCCGAGCAGCTCGGCGTCCCGAGCCACCTCCAGGGTCACCGAGCCCGGGTCGTTCGGAGAGATCGGAAGGCCGAGTCCATCCTCCGAAGGCCGCACCACCGCCTTGCCCGGCCGACCGTCGACGAACGGCGTCCAGACGAGGCGCTGCGCCCCGCAGAGCATCTCGAACAGGTCGAACACCCTCGCGACGACGTCCCGCTCCCGGGCCACGCCAGCGAGCTGACCGAGCTGCGCGAAGGCCATGGCGAAGGTCGACCGCTCCCGGGAGGCCCGCGACGTGAACTCCTCGCGGAGGTTCCGCTCCTGCCGGAGCTTCCACTCCAGCAGCCGGGCCCGGAGCACCTGGCCGAAGTGCGCCAGCCCGACGTCGACGCGGCGCGTCGCCAGGCCGACGAACTCGCCGAACTCGACCAGCCGCGCCGGCGCGGCGGGGTCGACGCCCGTGTCGACCAGGAGGATCGAGCGCATCGACTCACCGAAGAACGCCTGCGCCGTCGTCGCGTCGAAGCCCCACTTCTCGATCTGCTCCGGCCAGGCGGAGAGCCACCCCGGGTTCACGACGTACGCGCCCTCCATCATCCAGCCGCGGAGCACGCTGGGGTCGACGAAGTTCTCCAGGCAGTGCCCGCCCATGGCGATGCCGTGCCCGCCCAGGGCGTCGGAGACGGCCTGCATGCAAGGGCCGGCCAGCACGCACACGGTGTCCGTGGGCTCGCCCACGAGCAGCGGTCGGACCTCGTCCGCGGTCAAGGGAGGTCGCCCGCACCGTGACGGGAGCCGGACGACCTGGACGTCGTCCCATCCCCCCTGGGCGAGGGCGGCGCTGAGTTCTGCCCCCTGGTGCCGGCAGACCGCCACGCGAAGGGGCTGGACCATCAGGCCTCCCCCTGCGTCACCCAGTCGAGGGGATATCGCCCCCAGCGCTCGACCGCCGCGGAGATCGCATCGAGCACCTCTTCGGGGACCTGCCAGGGGATCTCTCCATGGTTGTCCGCCAGGATGAACCCGCCCCCTGGCCCGCCGCGGGCGATCGCGTGCTTGACCGCCGCCTCGGCCTGGGCCGCCGACCAGCGGCGCATCGCCACTCCGTTCAGGTTGCCGAGCACCACCATTCGGCCGGCCACCTGCCGCTTGATCTCGGCCAGGTCCTCCTCCGCGCTCACGCCGACGATCTGGGTCCCCGTGCCGGCCACGTCGTCGAGCACCCCGAGGGAGCGCCCGGAGGCGAGGTGAGTCGCCGTCGGCCCGTCGATGCGACGGAGCGTGCGACACGCGACCTTCCACCCGGTCGCACGGTAGAGCTCCGGCTGGACGATCGTCGGCGAGGCCAGCGGATCGAAGTACCCGATCGCGGTGGCGCCGGCCGCGAGCTGCAGGTTGGCCCAGCGGACGGTGAACTCCTCGTTCACCCGCATCAGCTCCCAGAACAGCTCCCGGTTCTCGTGCAACAGGCGCAGGTAGCCCTCGAAACCCAGCTGCATCACCGGCAACGAGAACGGGGAGACCGCGACGCCGACGACCGGGATCGCCCCGGCGGCGTGCTCGGCCAATACGGAGGTGACCTCGAGGGTGCGCCTGAGGACCGGCGTGTTCAGCGGATCGGGCGGCTCGAGTCGGCGGATCTCGTCGAACCACTGGATCAGCGGCGCCCCCGCGTTGGGCGGACCGTCGTCCCGGAACAGCACCGTCCCGCCGAACGCCTCGTACTCCGCGGCGGCGTACATCAAGGGGTAGTAGAAGTCGGAGCGGTACCGACGCTGCATCCGCAGCTGACCCTCCACGACGTGCTCGGCGCGGGAGAAGTACTCCTCGATCGGCAGGCCGAGCTCTCGGGCGCCGTGCATCGTGGTGGTGAGGAAGAGGGGCACGCGGTCCGGCTCGGCGTGGGCCAGGGCGGCGCCTACGCGCGCCATGGGGCTACCCGGAGCGATCACGCCGCCACCTCCGTGAACGAACGCACGATCCGAATCGCGTCGGAGGCGGTGACTCCGACGGCGTCTGCGCCCACCTCCTGTGCGAGGCCGGGATCGAGCCGGAACGGCGCGCCGCCCACCCCCACCCGCACCCCGAGCGGGAGGGCGGCCACGACCTCGCGGACCCGCAGCGCGGACGGCAACATCAGCACCGACAGCAGGAGCACGTCGACGCCGTCCGCCTCCACCCGCTCCACCAGCGGTTTCGGCTGCATCCGCCCGTAGTCGAGCACGTCGTAGCCGGCCGCGCGGAGGACGGAATAGACCAGCCGCTTGCCGAGCATGTGGAAGTCGTCGAGCACCGCCAGCGCCACGCGCGGCGCGCCCGGCCGACTCAGGCCGCCGCCGGGCACGAGTCGATCGATCAGCTCCTCGCAGAGCAGACCGCTCATGTAGACCTGGGCCAGGGCGCAGTCTCCGCGCTGCCAGCCAGCACCGATGCGCTCGAGCACCGGGACCACGAGCCCCTCGACCACGGCGAGGGCGTCGTCGAGCTGCTCCAGCTTCCCTCGAAGGCGGGCGAGACCGACCCGGTCCGAGCCCAGGAGCACGGCTTCGAGTTCGGCCCTCAGATCTGGCAGTCGTCCGGATCCCATGACAATCGCCTACCGATTACCAGGGGCCACCGATGTCCGGAATGTCCGTTGCCAGCGCCCCCAGGTCAGAGGTTGCTGTCGACCAGGTCGATCTCACCCGACGTCTCCGACCCCAGGAAGTGGATCGACGGGTCGAGCCACCGCACGATGGGGATGGCGTCCCAACCGTTGGCCGAGGACGACGTGGCGGCAGCGAGGGCAGCGACCGCGGTCACCGCGGCTCCGAGGAGCAGGCCACCGACGCTGGACACCTTGCGCCGCAGGTGGGCTCCGCGGGGGCAGTCGGCGGTCAGCAGGGTGCCGTCCCGCCGTCGATAGAGCCGTCCGCAGAGGCGCCCTTCGCTCCGGATCACCAGCGCGCGCACCTCGGCCGATGTCATCGCCTCGGTCTTGTAGACGTACCGGGCGCAACGACCGCAGAACCGGACGTGGTCGGCCCGGGGCTCCATGGCGGACCACGGCACCTTGCAGGGGGAGGAGACGCGAAGTCGGTCGAGCAGGTCCATCATGCTGCGACCTTCGCGCGCGCCTGCGACGTCGCGATGACGGAGTTGTTTCGATGGTCGTTCGAAGGTGCTGCGACCAGCGCGCAGGCAGGGTCAAATCAGTCGAGGAGCGCCAGGACCGCCTCCACCGACGCGGCGACATCGACGGGCGCTCCCGCCACCTCCAGCGCCGTCGCCGTGTCCTTGAGTCCGTTGCCGGTGACGATCAACGCGACGCTCTCGCCGGGGTCGATCACGCCGGTGGCCACCGCCTCGCGGACGCCGGCCGCGGCCGCGACCCCCGCCGGCTCCCCGAACACGCCGGACCGCCGAGGCACTTCCACGAGCGCCTCCAGGATGGATGCGTCCGGCACCGCGACCCAGGCCCCGCCGCACCGCTCCACGGCCTGCAGCGCCTTGAAGGGGTTGCGCGGCGTTCCGACGCAGATGCTGTCGGCGACGCTCGCCGCGGGGGTGGGTTCGAACCGGCCGTCGCGCCCAGCAGCCCGGACCAGCGGCGACGCCCCCTCCGCCTGGACCGCGAGCACCCGGGGGACCGCCGGGATGAAGCCCGCTTCGGCCGCCTCCTCCAGCCCTTTGACGACGCCCGCGACCGTGCAGCCGTCCCCGACGCTGACCGCGACCCAGTCGGGCATCGACGCCCCGACCTGCTCCGCAAGCTCCAGGCTCACGGTCTTCTTGCCCTCGACCAGGTAGGGGTTCACCGCGCAGTTCCGGTTGAACCAGGGCTTGCGGGCGGTCACCTCCGCGCACAGCTCCCAGGTCCGGTCGTAGTCCGCGTCGACGCGGAACACCTGGGCGCCGAACACCTTCAGCTGAGCGACCTTCGGGGCCGGCGCTCGCCGGGGCACGAAGATGGTCGCCGGCAGCCCGACCGACGCGGCGATGCAGGCCGTCGAGGAGGCGGCGTTGCCGGTCGACGCGCACGCGATCCGTGACCGCCCGGCGCACCGCGCGAGGACCACGCCGACCGCGCTCGCGCGGTCCTTCAGGCTCGCCGAGGGGTTCCGACCGTCGTCCTTCACGACGACCCGCTCGACCCCCAGCCACTCAGCCAGCCGGGGGGCGTCGCTCACCGGACTCCAGCCGACCGCCAGCGGGGGCAGCGCCGCGTCCTCAGGCAGGGGGAGCAGCTCGCGGTACCGCCACTGGTCCCGAGGCCGAGCGTGCAGGGCGTCCCGCATCGCGGGGAGGGCGCCGTGGTCGTAGCGCACGTCCATGCGACCGTCGGGCCCGCACTCGGGGCAGGTCCACCGCCACGGGTCGTCGGTCTGCACGCCGCACAGCACGCAGCCGAGTCCGACGACATGTTGAGGCAGGACAAGAGTCACATCGAGCTCCGGGGTAGGCTGCTAGTTTGCAGGAGGATCCGTCGATCCGTATGAACCGACCAGAGGGGTCACCATGTCGCTGATTCGATTCAAGCTCGATGGTGAGCTCGTGGAAGCTCACGCCGACTCCGACACGACCGCGTTGGACTTCCTGCGCGACGAGTTCGGCGTCACGACCGTCAAGGACGGCTGCGCTCCCCAGGGGATGTGCGGCTGCTGCACGGCCATGGTCAACGGGCGGCCCGCCCTGACCTGCCTGAAGAAGGCGGAGCAACTGGACGGCGGGGAAGTGGTCACCCTCGCCGGCCTCGAAGAGCACAAACGCGCCGCCCTGGCCGACGCCTTCACCGAAGTCGGCGGCCTCCAGTGCGGCTTCTGCACCCCGGGCATCGCGATGCGCGCGGCGGCGCTGCTGGACAAGACCCCGGACGCTCCGCCGGAGAAGATCCGCGGCGTGCTCGGCTCCCACCTCTGCCGGTGCACCGGCTACAACCGCATCGTCGACGCCATCGGGATCGCCGGTCGCAACTGGACCGAGCCGCGCGAGCCGACCCCCCGTGACCCCGCGATCGAACGGTACGAGGGTCACGAGCTCACGCTCGGCGAGCGCGACTTCACCAACGACCTGGACGCGCCGGACCTGCTCCACGGCGCGCTGCGGCTCACGGACCATCCCCGGGCTCGGATCGTGGCGCTGGACATCGCTCCTGCTCTCGCCCTGCCGGGGGTGGTCGCCGTGCTCACGGCCGACGACGTGCCCGGAGCCGCTCGCATCGGGCACATCCGCCCCGACTGGAACGTCTACGTCGGCGTCGGAGAGGTGACCCAGTGCATCGGCTCGGCCCTCGCGAGCGTGGTCGCCGAGAGCCGCGCGGCGGCCCGAGCGGCGGCCGCGGCGATCGAGATCGAGTACGAGGTGCTCACGCCGGTCACGGATCCGGAAGAGGCGCTCCTGGCCGACTCCCCCCAGGTCCACCCGGACTTCCCCAACCTGGTCGACATCTGCAAGGTCAAGCGCGGCGACGTCGACGCCGCGTTGGCGGACTCCGCTCACGTGCTGACCGAGGTCTTCCGATCCCAGCGCGTCGAGCACGCGTTCGTCGAGCCCGAGTCCTGCCTCGTGCTGCCCGACGGCGACGGAGTCCACGTCTTCACCCAGGGCCAGGGCGTGCACGAGGATCAGCGGCAGATCGCCGAAGCGCTCGGCTGGGACAAGGAGCGCGTCAAGGTGACGCTGATCCCGAGCGGCGGCGGCTTCGGCGGCAAGGAGGACCTCTCGGTCCAACATCACGCCGCCCTGCTCACGGCTCACACCGGCAGGCCGGTCAAGCTGGCCTTGTCTCGCGACGAGTCGATGGTGCTCCACCCGAAGCGGCACCCGCTCACGATGACCTACACGGTGGGGTGCGACGAAGATGGGCGGCTCACGGCCGTCCGGGCCCGGATCATCGGGGACACCGGTGGCTACCTGTCGGTGGGCGACAAGGTCCTGGAGCGAGCCGCAGGCCACAGCTGCGGCCCCTACCGCGTGCCCGCCGTCGACGTCGAGGCGTTCACCGTCTACACCAACAACCCGACCTGCGGCGCCTTCCGCGGCTTCGGAGTCAACCAGACCGCCTTCGCCATCGACGGCATGCTCGACCGGCTGGCCCAGCGGATCGGCGTTGACGGGTACGACATCCGCGACCGCAACATCCTCAACGAAGGGGAGGCGTTCGCGACCGGCCAGCTGATGGACTCCGGCATCGGGATCCGGGAGTGCCTCGAGGCGGTCCGGGATGTCTACAAGGGGGCCCGGTACGCCGGGATCTCGTGCGGCATCAAGAACACCGGCATCGGCAACGGCCTGGCGGACACCGGGCGGGTCCTGCTCCGGGTCGAGGCGCCCGACCGGATCTCCGTCTACACGGGCTACACCGAGATGGGACAGGGTCTGTTCACGGTGCTCCGCGGCGTGGTCGCCGACGAGACCGGGGTGGCGCCCGAGCACATCCGCGTCGAGACCAGCACCGCCTTCGCCGTGCTCTGCGGGATGACCACCGCCTCACGCGCGACGATGCTCACGGTCGAGGCGGCCCGGAGGGCCTGCGTGGGGATGAACGAGGCGCTGTCCGTCGCTCCGATCGGCGACCTCGTCGGGCAGGAGTTCGCCGGGGAGTTCATCTGCGACTTCACCGTGGCGCCGGGCGGCGACGAGCCCAACCCCGTGACTCACGTCACGTTCGGCTACGCCACCCAGGTGGTTCTGCTCGACGACGAGGGCAAGCTCCAGAAGGTCGTCGCCGCGCACGACGTCGGCCGGGTGATGAACCGGGTCGCCTGCGTCGGCCAGGTCGAGGGCGGCGTACACATGGGGCTCGGCTTCGCGCTCACGGAAGACCTGCCGTCCGACGGTGGCCACCTCGTGTCCACCAAGCTCGCCGACCTGGGGATCATCAAGGCGAAGCACGTCCCCGAGATCGAGGTGCACCTCATCGAGGTCCCGGACCCGCACACGAAGTACGGGGTGAAGGGCGTCGGCGAGATCGGCCTGGTGCCGACCGCGCCGGCGGTCGCCGGAGCGCTCCAACGGTTCGATGGGCTGTGGCGCAAGCACCTTCCGATGCGAGGCTCGGCCGCGGCGCGCGCGGTGCTGCCCCGCAAGATGCGTGAGCCCGATCACGTCTGACCGGACTCACGGCCCTCAAGCGGTCTGAACGAAGCGACTCGGGAAGCGGGCGAGCATGGCGATCGCGTGCTGCAGCTCACGCAGGTCGACGGCTTCACCGATCTTGTGGGTGTTCTGCTCGATGCCGGGTCCCACCCCGAACATCGGCGGGTGGTGGTAGTCACCGACCCGGACCCAGTTCTTGCTCGCCGGCACGTCGACCCCCGAGCCCTCGACGGGGAGCGGGAACCCCACGCCGTCGGTCGAGAAGATCCACCGATCGACCCGCGGCTGATTCCGGAGCTGACCGCCGCTCCCTCCAGCACTCACGTGCGGACTCACGACCCCCTCGTACGAGGTCACGGCCGCCTGGATGGCAGGGTGTGCCTCCGGCGTCTCCCAGCCCATGTAGATCTGCGGGTTGCCGAGCACGTAGCCCTTCCAGCTGGGCTCGTCGTAGACCGGCACGCGGACCTCGACCTGGAGCCCCGCCTCACGGGCGACCGCGACCGCCGGGAGCGCCTCGATCGACGACACGGCGTCGGCCGGATCCTCGCCCGCCGTGAGTCGTCGATCGAAGCGGAACGTGAATCGGTCGGGCACGGCGCAGTCGCTCGGGGACTCCAGCTGGGCCCACGACGCGGTCCGGGTGCCGCCGCCCAGGAACGCGTGGTCGGCGAACCCCTCGCCGGCGCGGTACTGGGCGGCCGCCTCGACGAGGATGCCGGCGCCGTACTCCAGCGGGTTGAGCCCCTCCCAGGGCATCGAGCCGTGGCAGGAGCGTCCGGTCACCACCACCTCGATCTGCATGCGGCCGCGCTGGCCCCGGTAGATCCCGAGGGCCCCCTTGGTGGAGTCGCCGGTCCCTTCGGTCAACACGACCGCGTCGGGCACCCACTCAGGCGCCTGGGGGAGCAGCTTGCGGGTCACGAACATCGGCCCGCAGCCGTCGTTGTCTTCCTCGCAGACCGTGGCGTAGGAGCGGATGACCACCCCCTTCAGCGCGCCTTCGGGCACCAGCTCCAGGAGGATCTTGGACGCCACGACCTGGGCCACCACCCCGCCGAGCTGGTCGGCCGAGCCGCGGCCGAACAGCACGTGCTCCCACTCCTCGTGAGGCGGCAGCCAGCCCAACTCACGCTGGAGGAACTCACGGTCGACCCGCTCGGGATCGATGAGGCCGTCGTAGGCGTCGATGCCGCCACCGATCTTGTCCAGCCACTGGCTCCGCAGGGCCTTGACGGTGTCGGAGTGCCCGTCGAAGAACACGACCCGCTTGTCCTTGCGGGGCACGCCGTCGTCGGGATCCTCGAGCACCCACACCAGGTTGCCGAAGTCGTCGAAGAAGACGTCCTCGGCCCGGCGCACCGCGTCGATCTCCAGCAGCTTGCGCTTGAGGTACTCGATCCGGGGGCCTTCGTGGTTGCTCAGCCCGCAGCTGGGGTCCTCGGCGACGTGATCGGCGGGGATCCGAACCACCTCTGCGAGGATCTCCTCGGCGAGGGGTCGGTACAGGGCGGCCAGCTCGGCCACCCGAACGTCGAGGGTGTCACTCATCGTCTCTCCTGAGGCTCAGCGCTCCAGCGCGGCCAATCGTGCTTCCAGACCGGGGACCTTGGCGGCAGCGAGCAGCGCCATGATCACGTAGACCTTCTTGTTCGCTTCGCGGGCGACGTTGAAGCGGTGCTTCTCCATCACGCCGGGGGTCACCTCGTCGCCGATGTCAGCGGGCAGGCAATGCATGTATAGCGCGTCGCCGCCGGCCGTAAGGGCCATCCGCCGCTCGTCGCAGATCCAGTCGCGGTGATCGACGTTGCGCTCCAGGCAGGCCCGCTCGATCCGGGCCAGCTCGTCCTGGTCCCCCGCCCGGTTGGCGCCGACCCGCTCCATCATCAGGTCCCACGGCCCCCAGCTCTTCGGGTAGACGACGTCGGCGTCGTCGAACGCGGCGTCCATGTCGTCGACCACCTCGAACGAGCCCCCCGACGCCTCCGCGCCGGCCCGGGCCGCGGCGAGGCAGTCCGGGATCAGCCGATAGCCCGGGGGGTGCGCCAGCCGCACGTCGCAGCCGAGCCGCGGCAGGAGCATCGCGAGCCCCTGGGGCACCGACAGCGGCTTGGCGTAGCTGGGAGAGTAGGCCCACGAGACCGCCACCTTGAGGCCCCGGAGACCCTGCCCGTAGCGCTCGCGCAGCCACAGCGCGTCAGCCAGCGCCTGGGTCGGGTGGTCCACGTCGCACTGGAGGTTGACCACCGGGACCTTGCGGCTCTCCCCGGTGTGCTCCAGGTACTCGGAGATGCCCCGCTCGATCTCCCGCATGAAGCTGTTGCCTTCGCCCAGGATCAGGTCGTGGCGGATGCCCATCGCGTGGGCGTTCATGCCCAGCATCGCGCCGGTCTCGGCCGCGGTCTCGCCGTGGGCGACCTGCGTCGACGAGCCGTCGACGATGACCGGACGCATGCCGAGCCGAGAAGCCGCGCCGGCCCAGGCGGACTTGGTGCGGGTGCTGTTGTCGAAGAAGACGGCGTAGGCCAGCTCGCACTCGAGCAGGGGGGTCCGGATGCCGGCCCGGTCCATCGCCTGGAACCGCTCGGCGAGCCCGAGCACCGCATCGAGTTGACCGTCGTCCAGGTCGGTGGTCAACAGGGCGCTGTGCCCCAGCATGCGGTCGAGGTTGGATTCGGCGGCGCTCATCAGATCTCCTCCATCGTCACGCCCTCACCGTCGAGAGAGACGCGCGTTCCGACCTCGCCATCGAGGGTCGCGACCAGGTCTTCGGGCCGACACACGTAGGCCGCCTCTCCGCCCTGCTCGACGAAGCGGATGCAGGCCTTGACCTTCGGTCCCATGCTCCCCGGAGGGAACTGGCCGTCGGCGGCCAGGGATCGCAAGACTGAAGGCCCGACCGCGCGGAGCAGGGTCGGCGATTCGCCCAGGTAGTCCCGGTAGATACCATCGACCGCGGTGGTGAGGGCGAGTCGGCGGGCCTGCAGCCGGGTCGCGAGCAGCGCGCTGGCCCGGTCCTTGTCGACGACCCCCTCCACCCCGACGATGTGCCCCTCGTCGTCCCTCGTCACGGGCACCCCGCCGCCACCGCAGCAGACGACGATGACGCCCCGGTCGGCGAGCGTCCGGATGACGTCCAGCTGCACGATGTCGGTCGGCTCGGGCGACGGCACGACCCGTCGGAAGCCGCGCCGGGCATCCTCCACCATGGTCCAGCCGCGCTGCGCTTCGAGCAGGGGCACCTCGTCGGCGGTATGGAACGCCCCGATGGGCTTGGTCGGCTCCTCGAAGGAGTGATCGTGGGGGTCGACCTCGACCTCGGTGACGATCGCCACGACGTCGACGTCCACACCCCGGACCCGCAGCTCCTCCCGGAGCGCGCGCTGGACCATGTAGCCCATCGCCCCCTGGGTATCCGCCACCAGCGAGTCGAGCGGCACCTCGTGCACCTCGCCGGCCGCGATCTCGGAGCGGAGCGCCATGAAGCCGACCTGCGGGCCGTTGCCGTGAGTGATCACGATGTGCTCGCCCCGCTCGACCAGGTCGGCGATCGGCTTCATCGCGCGGGCGGTGACCGCGAACTGGTTGTCGACCGTCGGCGGCACGCTCGGGTCGAGCAGCGCGTTGCCGCCCAGCGCTACGACCGTGATCTCACGGCGGTTCTCGTGGCTCACGCCATGCGCTCCCAGAGCTCGGAAGCCACTCGCTGGGCCCGGCTGTCCAGCTCGAGCGGGTCCAGGCCGACCGGCTCGCGCCCGTGCAGGACGAGGCGGCCGTCGACCACGACGTCGCGGACCGAGGCGGCGCTGAGGCGGAAGATCATGGCGGCGGCGAGGCTGTCGGCGGTCAGGGGCGGCCCGGGAGGGGCGTCGAGCACGACCAGGTCCGCCGCCGCCCCGACCTCGATCCGCCCGAGCGTCACGCCCAGGTGGCTGGACGCGAACCGGGCCGCGCTCGTCAGCGCGATCACCCAGCGCTCCGGGCTCCAGCCCACCCCGGCCTCGTTGCCTCGGAAGAACGCGGTCTGCAGCTCGGCGAACATGTCCGCGCCGATGCCGTCGGTGCCCAGGAAGGTGTTCAGCCCGAACCGTGGGACGGGGGCGTAGCCGACCCCGTTGTTCATGTTGCTGCGGGGCTGATGGCTGACCCAGCCGCCCGCGTCCGCGATCCGGGCGATCCGATCGCCGTCCAGGTGCACGCAATGAGCGAGCAGGCTCCCGGGCAGGAGCGCGCCGAGCCGGTCCAGCCGGTCCACCGGGTCCTCGCCCGTCGTGCGGGCGTCGTCCACCGCCTCGGCGACGTGGATGTGCAGGCCGGTGCCGGCCTCGCGCGCGAGGTCCCCGCACCGCCGCAGGGTGTCGTCGGACAACGTGAAGTTGGCGTGGGCGCCGACCAGGACCGCCCGGTGGCCGCCTCCGTGGCTGCCGAGCAGCCCCTCGTGGGCGCGCAGCCCGGCGGCGGCCTCCTCCGGTCCGCCCCGATCGGTCACCTCGTAGCAGAGGAGTCGGCGGACCCCGACCTGCCCGAGCGCCTCGTCCAGCACCTCGAGGCTGCCCTCGATGAAAGACGGGGAGGCGTGGTGGTCCACGACGGTGGTCACCCCGGCCCGGAGTGCGCCGACCCCGCCGGCGAGGCCGGAGACCTCCACCGACTCCCGGTCGTGCGCCCGGTCGAGCCGCCACCAGACGCGGGCCAGGTGGTCGGCGAAGCTGGAGGCAACGCCGGGCAGCATCGGCATACCGCACGACAGCGCCGAGTAGAGGTGGTGGTGCCCACAGACCAGGCCCGGCATCAGCCAGGCCCCCGACGCGTCGAGCTCCGGCGCGTCTTCGCTGGGGTCGATCGCGTCGCCGATCTGCACGATCCGGCCGCCTCGCACGAGCACATCGGCCCGCTCGACTCCGGGGGGATCGAGGTGCAGCACGGTCGCGCCGCGGACCAGCAGGCTGCCGGGGGCGGCCATCAGGGGCGCTCGGCCAGGGTGCGGGCGTCCAGCCCGGGCACCATCGCGATCTGCTCCTCCCAGAAGTCGGGGGACCACAGCGCCTCGAGCTCATCCACGGTCTTGCCCTGCTGCTCGACCCAGGTGAAGTACTTCTGGTTGTGCCAGCGTCGGCGTACCGCGAGCGACCCGTCGAGCACGAGGCCGCGCTCGGCGTCGTGGAGGATGCCGATCCGACGCTTCGCGACGTCGTCCGTCTGGGGGCCGGCCTGCTCGGTGAGCCGGCGGAGCACCGACGGGTAGCGATCGAAGCCGTCCGTCGCGACCGTGAGCACGAGGTCCCCCTCGCCCAGGCCCCAGTGATGGGCGGCCCGGATCGAGGCGAGCACGTTGCACAGGCCGCTCACGCCGAAGATGCCGTCCATCGTCTCGAGCCAGTCGGCGTCCAACTCCAGCTCACGGGCGAGGACATCACGCCCCTCCTGCATCAGCTGCAGCGCGTGCAGGCAGTCCTGATCATCGACGCAGACCAGCAGGTCCGTCGCCCTCACGTTGTGGATCCAGGTGACGTGCTTGTCGCCGATCCCCTCGATGGCGTGAGCGCCGTAGCCGACGTTGTACAGGGTGGAGCACTGGACCGGCTCCACGCCGACCGTGCGGCAGTCCGGGAACCGCTGCTTGAGCTGATCCGCCGCTGCGATGGTGCCGGCGCTCCCCATGGCGGAGACGAAGGCGGCGGCGCCCGTGCCGACGCCCCGCGCGACCAGGTCGTCGACCAGCTCGATGGCGCTGCCTCCGGTCACGTGGCGGTGGAACCGGTAGTTACCGAAGTCCTCGAACTGGTTGAGGATCCGGTTGTTCGGATCGCTCCGCAGCCGCGCCACCTCGTCGTAGATCTCCTTGACGTTCGACTCGCTCCCCGGCGTGGCGACGATGTCTGCCCCGTAGGCGCGGATCTTCTCGAACCGCTCGGCGCTCATCTCCTCGGGGAGCACGACCAGCGAGTGGAACCCGACCCGCGGGCCGACCCAGGCGCCGCCGATGCCGTAGTTGCCGGTCGACGGGAACACGAGCGTGCTGCCGTCCTGCTGGATCTCGCCCGCGAGCAGCTTCTCCCGCAGGCAGGAGTAGGCCGGCCCGACCTTGTGACTGCCCGACGGGAAGTGCCGACCGGACATCACGACGATCGTCGCGTCCGTACCCGTGAGTTCCCGGGGGAGCACCCGGTGGTGCACGTCCCCGTGGTGCCGCCAGGTCATGTCGAACAGGTGGATCGGATCGAGGGGGTCGTCGCTGGCGTCCGCCGCCGCCCGGATGGCGGGGGGCTGGGTCTGGGGATGGAGCAGCTCTTCGAGGGTCGGCAGCAGGGGAATACTCACGCGTGAGCCTCCGAAGCGGGGGGCAGCCAGATCAACTCACGGGCTTCGGTGAAGGCCTCGTGGAACAGCCGCATGGTCAAGGCGTCCCGCAGGTCGACGTCTCCGGCGCCCTCGGTCGAGATCGGTTCCTCACCCCGCAGGACCAGGGCGCCGCCGTCCACCTCGAACCGGACGGTGCCGTCGGGCTGGGGAAGCCATGCCCGCTGCACTCCGCCGCGGCGCCAGCGCAGGCCGCCGTCGGCGAGCACGAAGCCGTCCCGGGACGGGTGGTCGGCCCACGCGGTCTCCGACAGGTACAGGTGCGGCTTGACGATGTAGGGGCCGCCGTCCTCGGGACACCAGACGTCGCAGCTGCCGCACAGGTTGCA
>CAYQEG010000043.1:2261-42940 GCA_964416435.1 uncultured Rickettsiales bacterium | reverse complement strand
GGCTCGTGGACCGACGGTGTGTGGGCTGCAGGTGGGTGATGGGTCGTTTAGAGTGGCGATGTCATGCGATTCCCCTATCGACTGAGGCCGGGGAAGCGGGTCCGTCGGCTGCTCCCGACCGCCGACATCACGACGACGTCGGAGCGCGAGCAGCCATCGGACGGGCTGGGCCTGGCGGAGGCCGCGGTTCCCCGCATCTGGCGTGCGGTCGAGAAGCTGTACGAGACGGGGGTCTACCCCGCGGTCGCCCTCAACCTGCGCCGCGACGGCCGGCTGATCATCGACCGGGCGATCGGCCACGCCCGGGGCAACGCGCCGTTCGACGCTCCGTCGGCCGAGCTCGTGCCCGCCACGCCGGACACGCCGTACTGCCTGTTCAGCGCGAGCAAGGCGATCACCGCGATGGTCATCCACCTCCTGGACGACCGCGGCCAGCTGCACATCGCCGACCGGGTCAGCGAGTACATCCCCGAGTTCGGCCGGCACGGCAAGGAGCAGGTCACGATCCGACACCTGCTCGCCCATCGCGCCGGCATCCCGTTCGTCCGCACCGACGTCGACGACCTGTCGCTGCTGCACGACTGGGACCAGATCGTGGAGCGCTTCTGCGCCGCGGAGCTGTCGCACGCGCCGGGGCGGCGGCTGAGCTACCACGCCCTCACGGGGGGCTTCGTGCTGGCGGAGATCGTCCGACGGGTCGACGGGCGGGACATTCGCACGTTCCTGCACGAGGAGGTCAGCGAGCCGCTGGGGCTGGGCACGTTCAACTACGGCGTGCCGAGCACGCGGGTGGGGGAGGTCGCGCTGGGGGCGTTCACCGGCCCCCGGCCCGTGCCGCCGGTCTCGCTGATCGCCGATCGGGCGCTGGGCCTGCCGTTCCCGAAGGCCGCCGAGCTGGCCAACCGGCCCGAGTACCTCACCGCGATCGTGCCGTCGGGCAACGTCGTCGCGACGCCGGACGACACCGGCCGCTTCTTCGAGATGCTGCGGCGGGGCGGCGAGCTGGGCGGGGTGCGTATCTTCGAGCCCCGCACCGTGCACCGGGCGACGACCGAGACGTCGTACCTCCAGGTCGACTTCACCCTGGGGCTGCCGATCCGCTACGGGGTCGGCTTCATGCTGGGCTCGCGCTACGTCAGCCCCTTCGGCCCCGACTCCGAGGAGGCCTTCGGTCACCTCGGCCTGATGAACATCCACTGCTGGGCCGACCCGGCGCGGCGCCTCTCCGTCGCGCTGATCACCACCGGCAAGCCCCTCGTGGCGGAACACCTGCCACGCCTGTGGGGGCTGCTCACCCAGATCAACCGGCTGTGCCCGCGGGGGCCAGCCCAGGGAGCCTCGTCATGACCGACCCCGGCGAAATGAAAGAGATCTTCAACAGCTTCGACAAGGACCACAGCGGGTTCATCGACCCGGCAGAGCTGCTGCAGCTGCTCCGCGCGCTCGGCATGGACCCGACCGCGGACGACCTCGCGATGGCGATCGAAGGGCTGGACGTGAACCACGACGGGAAGATCAGCTTCTCGGAGTTCTTCGACTGGTGGGACCAGAATCGATAGCCGTGACGCGGCTACCGATCTCCCGTGCTCGTGCCCGCGCCCGTCCCCCCGGGTCGGAAGGACCCCTGTAACCGCCGCGGGCCTGTGGCATACAGTCGGGTCATGCGACCCGCCGTACTCTTCCTGACGCCGCTCCTCGCCATCGCGCTGATGGGCGCCACCGACTGCGCCTCCGACGACGACGACGGCAGCATCTGCGACGCCGAGGACCGCGCCGAGGCCTACGAGGCCGGGATGAGCAAGGACGGCGACGGCGGCGCGCTGGTGTTCACGCTGGACGCGTCCGACCCGGCCCCGCCCGACCTCGACGCCAACGACTGGACCCTGACGGTGACCGACGCCGCGGGCGCCGCGGTGGCGGGCTGCGTGCTCACCGCGACGCCGTTCATGCCCGACCACGGGCACGGCAGCAACGAGCCGTCCAGCGACGCCACGGACGCCGCCGGCGCCGCGACCATCCCGGCCATCGACTTCAGCATGCCGGGCTACTGGGCCACCGAGGTAGCCGCCGACTGCGACGACGGCACCACCGACGTCGTCAACTTCGGCTTCTGCATCGAAGGCTGACCGTCAGGGCACGCAGCTGCCCAGGTCGCCGTCCCAGGTCAGCACCGTCGACGCGAGGTCGAAGGTCGGGATCTCGGCCAGGTAGGCCGCGTCCAGGTGCCCCGAGTCGACCAGCGACTGCATCACGTCCAGGCCGATCGGCCGCATGCGCACCCGCATCTCCACGCGGGTCGGGGGCAGCGTCACGATCGGGTAGGTGCGCTGCACCCAGTGGATGTAGTCGGGGTCCGTGGGGTCCAGGGTCGTCGACGCGGGCAGCAGGTCGCTGTCGACCTCGACCGCGTCCCAGAACATGTGCACCTCCTGCCCGTCCTCGTCGAGGATGCGGTCGCCGATGCGCCACAGGAACGGGTCGACGAGGTCGGTCAGCGGCTCGCCATCGGCCACCACCCCGGAGCTGAGCACCTCCGTGTCATCCGCCCAGGCCCGGACCTCGACCCAGACCCGGCGGTCCTGGGCGGTGCCCGACGGGAAAGCGTGGCCGGCCGCCACGTTCTCCAGCGTCACCTCGACGTCGAACAGCCCGTCGCTCGGCCGGACGCACATCGACGCGTACAGGGTCGTGTCGAGGTCCTCCTGGACCATCTGGAGCTGCTCGTCCCGCTCCGGCCAGTCGGTGATCGCGACGTCGACGCCGACCATCTGGTGCTCGTGCACCCGCCGCGTCGGCGCCCCCTCGCCGGTGAACGCGGGGCCGTCGTAGCCGCGCATGTGGCAGTTCCCGCAGGTGAGCTGGCTCAGCCCCTCGTGGCTGAACACCGAGCCCCGCCACTCCTCGAACGTGCGCTCGAGGTGCACGCCGGCGGGGGTGACGACATCGTGGCAGGAGCCGCACAGCGACGCGGAGTCGCCCTGGAGCCGGTCGTGCAGGGGGGAGTAGGCCGAGTCGTGGGCGTGGGTGGCGACCGGGTCGTCGATGCCGCCGCGCATCAGCCCGTCGTCCGACGACATCACCAGCCCGTTGTTGTGGTCCTCGGTCACGTCCTCGGTGCGGTGACAGAAGGCGCAGGTGACGCCCTTGAGGTGCTGGGGCAGGTCGGCGGCGTTGGTGCCGTCGGTCGTCTCGCCGAGCTCGAGGGCCATCGGCGCGTGGCACCGGATGCAGAAGTCGCCCAGGGCGCCGTCGGTCTCCTCCTGGCCGCGCTGGTTCATCGCGAGGAAGACGGGGTCGTCGGCCGCATACGCGTGCATCGAGCCGGACCACTGGCGGTAGTGCTCGGCGTGGCACTCGGCGCACGCCTCGGGGTCGAGCAGCTCCTCGGCGGTCAGCGGGGGCTTGCAGGCGGCCAGCAACACCACCGCGGCGACGGCGGCTCGCTTCACCGGGCCTCCGTCTGCAGCACCGACAGCTCGATGAAGTTCCAGGTGTTGGTGCCGTGGTTGTGCAGGTGGAAGACGATCTCGTCTCCCGCGTCGATGTCCTCCTCGGCGGCCCAGGTCGGGGCGTCCATGCCGCTGTCGCCGGGGATGTCGTGGCGGATCTCCCAGATCACCTCCCCCTGAGCGACGATCGCGGCGTGGGCCTCGGCCGGATCCGCCGCCGTCAGCTCGTGGTGCCACAGCCGGACGTGCAGCTCTTCGCCGGCGGCCACGTCGGTGAGGGCCGGCTGCCGCACGGCCAGGTAGTTGCAGTCGATGGTGCGCAGCTCGAGGGAGCCTTCGCCGATGAACTCGTAGCTCCAGGCGGTGTCCAGGCACTCGATCGGGTCCGGGCGGTCGTCGAGCGGATCGTCCGCCGGGTCCTCCACGTACTCCCACGCGTGGTGGTCGACGAGCCAGATCGGCTCCGGTTCCGGCTCCGGCTCGGTCGGGCAGCCGGTCAGGGCACCGGTCAGCAGCAGCAGGGGGAGGGCGCGCACGGCGGCATGGTAGTGAGCCGCCGGCCCGGTCGCCAGGGTCGCGGTCGGCCGGGCCTCAGAGCGTCGGGCGGGGCCCGTAGGCGCCCCACTGGGCCTTGGCGGACGCGTGGTCGTCCTCCATCAGCAGCCAGGCGCTCGCGGGGGCGAGCTCCCAGCCGTCGGCCGTCGCCTTGCTGAGGTCGGGCCGCGCCGGCACGACGCTCACCAGGTAGCCGGACACGATGGCGGCGAACAGCAGGCAGACCGAAAACGAAACGAGGGCGTCACGAATCATGGGAGCTCTCCTCGGGGCGGGTCCGGGGGGCGCGTCCCGAACCGTGGTGCCAGGGAAAGGGATAGGCCCCGGAGCTGCAAAGATGGGTCACGACCTGCAACAGGTTGTCACACCGGCTTGTTGCTGATGTAACTGTCTGGAATCAGGGCGGTTTGCTGGCTGGTTACTTGCTCGGCGGATCGGTGTTCAGCTTGCGCTGCAGCGTGCGCCGGTGCACCCCGAGCACCCGCGCCGCCTTGCTGACGTTTCCGTCACAGTCGGCGAGCACCCGCTGGATGTGCTCCCACTCGGTGCGGGCCAGGGACGGCGCCTCGTAGGTCGGCTCCGGAGGGAGGAGCGGCTCGGCCCGGCCCCGCTCCAGGGCGGCCAGGATCATGTCGGCGTGGGCCGGCTTGGCGACGTAGTTGCGGGCCCCGAGGCGGATCGCGTCCACCGCGGTGGCGACGCTGCCGTAGCCGGTCAGCAGGATGACCTCGACGTCGGGCACGTCCTCCCGGAGCGCCTTGAGCAGCTCCAGGCCGGAGCCGTCGTGCATCTTCAGGTCGATCACCGCGACGTCGGGGGTGCAGCGCAGCCCCTCGGCCCGGCCGCCCGCCACGCTGTAGGCGGTGTGGGCCTGCCAGCCGCGGTCCGCGAACGCGCGGGTGAGCCGGTCGGCGAACGTGCGGTCGTCGTCGACGACGAGGATCGTGCGGGGCTCGCTCATCTCATGACTCCAGGGGGAGGTTGACGCGGGCTCGCGTGCCGCCGCCGTCGCGGCGCTCGAACCGAAGCGCGCCGCCGGCGCTGTCGATCACCGAGCGGGCGAAGAAGACCCCGAGCCCCATGCCCTCGCCGGCCGGTCGGGTGGTCAGGAACGGCTCCCCCAGGCGCGCCATCAGCTCGTCCGGCATCCCGGGCCCTCGATCGTCGATGGCGAGCTCCAGCGTCGGGCCGTCCCGCCGGGCGCTCACCGCGACGGCGTCGGGGCTGGCCAGCAGCGCGTTGCCGATCAGCCCCCGCAGCGCGCGGGCCAGCTGGCGCCGGGGGACCCGGACCCGCAGCCCGCCGAGGTCACCGAGCTCGCGCCGCACCTGGTCGGGGTCGGGCAGCCGCTGGAGGGCGGCGTCGATGAGCTCGTCGATCGTCACGGTCTGGGTCGTCTCCCCCATCGACGTGCCGGTGTCGGCGCTGAGCTGGCCGAGCACTTCGCGGGCCCGCTCGACCTCCGCCGCGATGAGCCGCGCGTCCTCGGCCAGGGGACCCTCGTCGCCCGTCGCCCGGACGAGCTCGTGGGCGACCACGTGGATCGTGGACAGGGGGGTCGCCATCTCGTGGGCGGCGCCTGCGGCGAGGGTCGCCAGGGCGGTCAGCTTCTCGGTGCGGACCTCCCGGGATCGGGACTCGGCGAGCTGGCGGCGCAGCCGGCGGACCGCGAAGGCCGTCAGCGGCGCGACCACCACGTACGCGATCCACATCCCCAGCAGGTGGCTGTCCAGGTGATGGGCGTGGGGGTTGATCGGCGGCAGGAAGAGCAGCCCGTACGCCGCCCCGCAGCCCACCACGATGACCCAGGTGTCCAGCGCCGCGAGGGTCAACGCCGCGACCAGCGCGAACACGAGATACAGCGAGGAGAAGGGGTTGAGGGGGCCGCCCGTGACCGCGAGCGCGACGGTCAGCCCGACCACCGCGATCAGCCACTTGAGGCGGGTCGACCAGCTGGTGGGGCCGTCGGGCACGGGCGGAGTATATGGGCGGCGCCCGCTCGGCTCCCGCCCCGACGCGAGGAGGGGTGCGGCAAATCGTCGCACTCTGTGGACCATCAGGTCCATTGGGGCAATTTGTCGCACTGTCGAGGTCGTCGCCCCGGGGCGGCGCGGGCGTCGGTACGGTCCCTCCGAACCTTCGCTGGAGAACCGATGCGAACCACCCTGTCGATCCTGAGCGCCCTCTCCCTCTTCGCCCTCGCCCTGAGCGGCTGCCCCTCCACCGTCTGTGACGAGGGCGACACCCAGTGCGACGGGGAGCAGATCCAGACCTGCACCGCCGACGGCGAGTGGGGCGAAGCCGAGGACTGCTCCGAGATGGGCGAGTCCTGCATGACCATGGACGACGGCATGCAGCACTGCATGGGCAACATGTAGCGATGGGCCGAGCCTTCGCCGCCCTGCTGCTGACCACGCTGCTCGCCGCCCCGGCGACGGCGCAGGCAGCGGCATGCTGCGTGGGCTCGACCTCCGACCAGGCGTCTCGCCTGGGGCCCTGCGAGCGGGTGCTCCTCGGCGTCGGCTACTCCCTGGAGCTGCCGGCCGCCGAGTGGGACGCCGTCGGTGACCTGCACCGCCCCGCGGCGCCGCGGGTGGTGCACCGCTTCAGCGGCGTGACCGCGCTGCGGGTCGACGACCGGTTCCAGTTCGGCTTCGCCATGCCCCTGGTGCTCCAGGCGGTGTCGGTCGGGGACCGGGTGGAGGCGGGCGGGGGCCCGGGCGACCTGCGGGCGTGGCTGCGCGTCGAGCCGCGGCCCGGCGTCATCGGTCCGGGGCCGCCGGTGGCGGGGCTGGGTTTCGCCCTGGTGCTCCCGACGGGCATCCCGCCCGAGCAGGCGCCGGGCGGGCTGGGCGCCGGAGGGACCGGCGCCGGGTACCTGGGGCTGGCGCCGTCGTTCGACATCGAGAAGCAGGGCGCCAGGGGGCTGATCCGGTTGTCTGTGGACGGCACGTTCAGCGTGCCCCGGCCCTGGGAGGACCGCGTCAACGCGCCGGGCGTCGCGCTCGGGGCGGACGTCTCGGGCGCCTTCTTCGTGGACTGGCGCACCACCATCGCGATCTCGGGCGGGGCCCGCGTGCGGACCCCCGGCTGGTTCGACGGCAAGGTCACCGGACGCGGCGGCGTCGAGCCCTGGCTCGGGGTCGGCGCGAGCTTCGGGGTGAGGGGGTTCGACCGCCTGTCGGTGGGCCTCCGCACGAGCCTCCCGGTCCCCCGGATCGGCCGCTCGATGCCGGTCTCGGTGTTGGCCTCGGTGACGTGGGCGCACGTCCGTAGATAGGGGACGCCTCGGTAGTGACTCAGCCTTGAGTCACTAAAGTGATCAATGCCCTTGACCCTGTTCGGAGCGGCCCTCTAAGGTCGCAGCCGATGCCTCGCCCCTGCTCGCTCCTGTTTGTCGTGTGCTTGTCCCTGGCGGCCTCCGGGGCGCTGACGGCCTGCGACGGTCCCCACGTCCGCCTCTACCACACGGAGCCGATCGCCCCTTCGTTGGACGAGGACGCGGTGTCGGCGCTCGATCACCTCGGGCCGACGCTGGTGGACGCCGGCGTCAACTTCAGCGTCTTCAGCGCGAACGCCACGCGGATCGACGTCCTGCTGTTCGACGACCCGGAGGACGGCCGCCCGGCCCAGCAGTTCGAGATGAGCCGGTTCGGGGACGTCTGGAACCTGTACGTCGAGGGCGTCGGCCTGGGCCAGCACTACGGCTACGTCGCCTGGGGGCCGAACTGGCCGTACGACGAGGAGTGGCTGCCGGGCAAGATCGACGGGTTCGTCTCGGACGTGGACGACGCCGGCCACCGCTTCAACCCCAACAAGCTGCTGATGGACCCCTACGCCCGTGCGTTCCACCGGGACCACGACTGGTCCAAGGGGAGCACCGCGTCGGGCCCCGGCCGCACCCAGTCGACCTGGGCGGCGGCGGCCAAGAGCGTCGTCACCGAGTCGACCTACGAGTGGTCGGCCAACGAGGCGGACTGGCGGGAGTGCCGCCGGGACGACGGCTGCGTCGGCCACGGCCCGAGCGACCCGATCGTCTACGAGGTCCACCTCAAGGGCTTCACCGCGGACCCGAGCTCCGGCGTCGACCACCCCGGCACCTACCGCGGCTTCGGCCAGAAGGCGGACTACCTGGCCGACCTCGGGGTGACCGCCGTCGAGCTGCTGCCCATCCACGAGAAGCCGCTGGACGGCGGCTACTGGGGCTACAACAACCTCTCCTTCTTCGCCCCGGAGGTCTCCTACGCGGCCGACCCCGACCCGCGGGAGGTGATCGACGAGTTCAAGTGGATGGTCGACCAGCTGCACCAGCGCGGCATCGAGGTGTGGGTCGACGTGGTCTACAACCACACCGGCGAAGGCGGCCTGTGGCGCGAGCGCATCTACCAGGACGACGTCAGCGTCGACCCGGGCACGGACCTCGACTTCTACAACTTCGACCCGAAGGAGACGGCCGGGCTGTTCAACCTGCGCGGGCTGGACAACGTCAGCTACTACGCGCTGAGCGAGGACAACCAGACCTACTGGAACAACACCGGCGTCGGGAACCAGACCCGACCCAACCACGAGCCGATGCGCCGCATGACGATGGACAGCCTCCGCTTCATGGTGGAGGAGCTGCACGTCGACGGGTTCCGGTTCGACCTGGCCCCGGTGCTCGGCGACCGGGACCTGGACTACGCCAACTGGGACGACCCGGCCAACACCGTCCTGCAGGACATCGCCGACGCCGACTTCATCCAGGACAACAACGTGCGGCTGGTCGCCGAGCCGTGGTCGCTCAACGGCTTCTACCTGGGCCAGTTCCCCGCCAGCAGCAACGGCGACGACACCCACTGGGGCGAGTGGAACGCCCACTTCCGGGACTGGTGGCGGTCGTTCGTCAACTACGACGACTGGGGCATGAGCGCGTCGGAGGGGGCCATCGACGGCGGCAGCACGCTGACCGGCTCGTTCGCCCACTTCGACGACGAGGGGCGCCCGCCGCAGGCGTCCTACAACTTCGTGACCGTGCACGACGGGTTCACGATGTACGACCTCGTCACCTACCCCGAGAAGCAGAACGGCTGCGGCCCCCTCAACCCGGTCTGCTGCGACGACCCGACGTCGCCGTGGTGCGAGAGCGAGGCGGGGGAGAGTCACAACCGCAGCCGCGACTGGGGCAGCCACCCCGAGGGGGAGGCGCTCAAGCGGCAGATGATGCGCAACTTCTTCGCCGGCATGCTCATCTCCCACGGCACGCCGCTGCTCCTGGGCGGCGACGAGTGGATGCGCACCCAGCACGGCAACAACAACGCCTACAGCACGCTGGCGGACAACGAGTTCAACTGGTTCATGTGGGGCTCGTGGCAGGCGGACGACGACAAGGTCCGCATGCACGACTTCGTGCGGTCGATGATCGATGTCCGCAAGGAGTTCGCGTGGGCGCTCGCCCCCGACGCGTACGGCGCCTGGCCGACCTGGCGGGGCCCCTCGGGCGGTGAGCCCGACTGGAACAGCCGGCAGATCGGGCTGCTGTACACGTCGACGGACGAGCCGGACCTGCTGGTCCTGATCAACATGGACCGCTGGCAGGTCGACTTCACGTTGCCGGCGGGCGGCTGGGAGAAGCTCATCGACACGCAGCGGTACTGGGACTTCGACAACCCCGACAGCGACACCGACTTCTTCGACAACCCCGCCCTCGACACGACGATCAGCCACAACGCGACCCTGGACGACCCCGAGTCGGTGACCGGCTCCTACGGCGTCCCCGACTCCTCCATCGTCATCTTCCGAGCCGCCCAGTGAGGCGCGTCCTCCTCGCCCTGGCCGCCCTCGGGCTGGTCGTCGCCACCCCTGCGTCCGGATGGGCGGAGAGCAAGCAGCACCGGGTCGGCGTCGGCGGCTACTTCCGCGTCATGGCCCGGCCGGACCTGCAGGGTGGGAACGGGCGGCTCGGCTACTGGAACCTGTACGGCCGGCTCCTCAACGAGGGCCCCTGGGCGGCATTGGAGCTGCGCATCCGGCTGCTCGAGTCGCGGCCGGGCGCGGCGGAGCCGTGGTCGACGGTCCACTTCAAGCTCGAGGGCGGCGCGGTCGCCAACGCCGAGACGTCCAACGGGCGCTTCGGCGAGTACCGGCTGTCCCAGCTGTACGTGGACGCGGGCAACATCCTGATCCCCAACGTCACCTGGCGCATCGGCACGCTGGACACCTGGTTCGGCGACCTGGGCCTGTACGACATGAAGCCCGCCCAGCTGTTCTACGAGACGCTCGGCGTCTCCGCGCGATGGCAACACGGGCCGGTCGAGTGGGTGCTCGGCGGGGGCGACAGCGGCTTCTACATGAAGGGGCTGGAGTACTCGCCGGTGCTCACGTTCGGCAGCTACGTCCGGCTCAGCGCGGGCAAGCACTTCGAGTTCGGCGTCGGCGGGCAGGTCCAGTACGAGCCGAAGGTGGAGGGCAACCGCTTCGCCCCCCACAGCACCCCCGGCGTCGGCTACGAGGACTGGCTGCGGGGCGAGGTGGTCGAGACGTTCGTCGAGGACAACCCCGGCGAGCAGGACTACTTCCCCAAGCCGGTGTCTGCGGCGTCGACCAGCGGCAAGGCGATCGGCTACCTGGGCTTCGGCAACCTGGGGCCGCTGCGCTGGAACAACCTGTACGCCAGCTTCACCCACCTGCACCCGGACAACTTCACGTCGGAGACGTACGACGGCCGTGAGTTCACGATCTACACGCGGGACCTGACGGACCGCCGCTTCGCGCTGCTGCTCGGCAACGAGGCGCAGTTCGAGATCGTGCCGGACCGCTTCGACCTGGTCTGGGGGGTGCTGTACGGCGACCACTGGGACGAGGACAACGACATCGCGCCGAGCGACCACGACCGCTGGTACGTCTCGACCGTGCTGCGGTTCCAGGTCTATCCCGCCCGCGTCTTCCACATCCTGGTCGAGGGCAGCTTCGCCCAGGAGACGAGCCGCAACGGCAACACGTACCGCAACCACGGCGACTCCATCTTCGAGTCCAGCGACGGCCTCGCCGACAGCGAGGGGCTGCAGTACGGCGACAGCGCGATCCGGCGCACGGTGCAGGCCAAGGGCGGCATCGTGCTCAACCCCCTCGGCCCGGGCATCTACACCCGGCCCTCGCTGCGCATCCTGTACGGCTTGCAGTACTCGACCCAGAACCAGGCGTGGGGCAACAGCTTCGTGCAGACGCTCAACCAGTTCGACGAGTTCGGGGCGTACGAGTCCCACTTCCATCACGTGATCGCCATCGAGGCGGAGGCCTGGTTCTAGTGCGTCGTCTGATTCTCCTCGTCTGCCTCGCCCTGGCCTCCGGCTGCATCCCCAAGGTGCCGCCGGTCGTTCTGGAGTCCGAGCGTCCCGTCGTGGTCGCCATGGTCTTCGACCAGGAGGACGCGCCGGACGTGCTCGGCGTGCCCGACGACTTCCAGACCCAGCTGGTCGACCTGCTGACGTCGCGCAACCTCAAGCCGCTGCTCGTGCCGACGGACGAGTTCTCGGGCGCCTTCGAGAAGCGCCGGGCCACGGGCCAGCGCATGCAATGGCTGGCCGACGGGGCGCGGGACGGCGAGCTGCTGCTCCTGGTGGAGACCCGGTCGTCCTTCTACTCCCAGATCTCCGGACAATGGCGCTGGACCGTGTCGGTCAAGGCGACGCTGGGTGAAGCGGGGGCGGACTTCCCGCTGGACGAGACGATGGAGATCCCCGTCTTCCTGCGGTTCGGAAACGAAGCGGAGCCCGAGGCGATCGACGAGTCGGTCGGCGTGGTGAAGCGGCGGCTCGGTCGACTGCTCGACGTGGGGCTGGCGGGAGCGGGTGAAGACCCGGGGGCGGCGAGATGGGACGGGCTACGCCGCCCTTTTGATCGAGGCGGCGTCGCCGCCGAGTCAACCCGCTGGGGGCCTGTCTATTTCGCGATGGTCGACCGCTTCCACAACGGCGACCCCTCCAACGACGCCGACGCCGACCCCTCCGATCCCCAGGGCTTCCACGGCGGCGACCTGCGCGGCGTCATCGACAAGGTCGACCACCTCCACGGCCTGGGCTTCCGCACCGTCTGGCTGAGCCCCGTGTTCGCGATGCGGACCGACAAGCACGGCCCGTGGGGCGCCTTCCACGGCTACTGGCTCGCCGATCCCTACAGCATCGAGCCCCGCTTCGGCACCGAGGACGACCTGCGCGAGCTCGCCGACGCGCTGCACGCCCGCGACATGCGGCTGGTGCTCGACTTCGTCGCCAACCACGTCGGCCCCGACACGCCGATCACCGTCGAGCACCCGGACTGGCTGCACGGCAACGGCGACGTCGTGCGCTGGGACGACCCGGTCGAGACGGTCACCCACGACGTGCACGGGCTGCCCGACCTCGCCCAGGAGAACCCGGAGGTGGCCGCGTGGCTGCTCGGCGCGGCGATGAAGTGGATCGAGCTGGGCGTCGACGGCTACCGGCTGGACGCCGTCCGGCACGTGCCGATCGACTTCTGGGCCGAGTTCAACGACCAGCTCCGGGCTGCCGCGGGGGACGACTTCCTGTTGCTCGGCGAGCTGTTCGATGGCGACCCCGTCGCGGTCAGCGAGACGATGAGGGCGGGCCGCTTCGGGCAGATGTTCGACTTCCCGCTGCACTACGCCGCGACGGACGTGATCTGTCGGGACGCCCACCCCGGGCGCCTCGCGGCGATGCTGTCCCTCGATCGCCTCTACGACGACCCGAGCCGGCTCGCCGTCTTCGCCGACAACCACGACCTGCCGCGGATCAGCTCGATCTGCGGCGGCGGCGAAGCGGGGCTGCTCCGCCTGCTGGTCGAGCTGCGGGGGGAGCTGGTCGTCACCTGGGGCACCGAGTGGTGGTCGGAGGGGGCCGAGGAGCCGCACAACCGGGGCGACGCCCGCTGGGAGGAGCCGATCGCGGTCACCCCCGAGACGTTCGCCAAGGTCCTGGCGCCGATCGTCGGCGTCGCGGCGCTCGACGACGACAACCTGACGCTCGCCACCGAGTCCGGCGACTGGTTGCGGGTCGAGCGCATGGCCGTCGGCGGCGGTCAGCTGAACTTCGTGGCCCCCCAGGGGCCGCGCCCCTCGACCGACCCCGGCACGGTGACGTTCACGGTCGCCGACGCCCCCGGTCCCGACGTCGTGTTGGTCGGCGCCGGCCCCGAGCTGGGCAACTGGGACCCCGACCGCGGCATCTCCCTGGGCCCGGGCGCCTCCATCACGCTTCCCGGCGCGTCGGTCATCGAGTACAAGCTCGTGCTGATGACCGTCGAGGGCCCCCGCTGGGAGTCCCGCCCCAACCGCTACACCCTCATCCAAGGCGGTCAGACCGTCGACGTCGCCCTGACCTGGGACTCCTGATGGCAACAGTCGAACTCCAGTCCATCGGCAAGCTCTACGGCACGACGCGTGCCATCGAGGACGTCAACCTGTCCATCGCCGACGGCGAGTTCCTGGTGCTCGTCGGCCCGTCCGGATGTGGCAAGTCGACGCTGCTGCGCATGGTCGCGGGGCTGGAGGAGATCTCCGAGGGAGAGCTGCTCATCGGGGGCGCCGTCGCCAACGACAAGCCGCCCCGCGACCGCGACATCGCGATGGTGTTCCAGAGCTACGCGCTCTACCCGCACATGAGCAGCCGCGAGAACATGGCCTTCGGCCTCAAGGTCCGGAAGATGGACCCGGCCGAGATCGCCCGCCGGGTCGACGACGCCGCCCGCCTGCTCGAGATCGAGCCGCTGCTGGAGCGGCTCCCCAAGGACATGTCCGGCGGCCAGCGCCAGCGGGTCGCCATGGGGCGAGCCATCGTGCGGCAGCCGCAGGTGTTCCTGTTCGACGAGCCGCTGAGCAACCTCGACGCCGCGCTGCGCAGCCAGATGCGGGCGGAGCTCAAGCAGCTGCACCGCCGGCTCGGCACGACGATGCTGTACGTCACGCACGACCAGGTCGAGGCGATGACGCTGGCGGACCGCATCGCGATCCTGAAGCTGGGCCTGCTGCAGCAGGTCGGCACGCCGTCGGAGCTGTTCGACACGCCGGCCAACCGCTTCGTGGCCGGGTTCATCGGCTCTCCCCCGATGAACTTCCTGGAGGCGACGGTGCGGGACGGCAAGCTCGTCGGCACCGGCTTCGAGCTGGAGCTGCCCCACCCCGCCGGCCACGACGTGCTCGCCGTCGGCGTGCGGCCCCACGACCTGCGGATCGACCCGGACGGCGGCATCGCCGGCACCGTCGACTTCATCGAGCCGACGGGCTGGGAGGCGCACGTCCGCGTCGACCTGGGGGAGGGGGCGGGGATCCTGCTCCGCGCCGAGACCGCCGAGCTCTCCGACATCAGCGTCGGCACCCCGATCCGGCTCAGCCCCGATGTGCCGCGCGTGCACTTCTTCGAGCCCGGGCCGGACGGCAAACGCCTGCCTGCCGCGGTCTAGGAGCGTGTAGCGCATTGGCCACCTGTCGCCCCATGGACCGGATGCGTCCGATCCCGTTGTTGCTCCTCGTCGTGCATTCCCGATGCATCTCCTCGTCGCGCCTTGGCCTCGGACACCCCGGTCTCACGGGGCTCCGGTTCCAATGCGCTACAAGCTCCTAGCGCCCCGGGAACTTCTGGCCCTGGGGGGATCCCCGAGGGTAGGGTGTGGTCACCGCTTGCCGGCGAACACCGGCCCCGGGAGACCTGTATGGGCAACGCGAGGCGCTTCGGCGCCGACACCACCTCTTCTTCCCAAGCCGCCACGGGCGCAGCCGTCCAGGCCTCCTCCGGAGGGCCGATGAGCGCCTGGCCGTCCGCCGAGGGCGGCGGCTTCGACGCGGGGGCCGCGGCCGCGTCGCCGGCGGTGCAGCTGCACCCCGCGGCGCTTCAGTTCAACGGGCGGAGCGCCGCCGAGATCATCGCGATGGCCCGGTCCACCTACGGCCGGTACCGGAACCTCGAGTCTGCGGTCACCAACCTGCGCGAGGCGGCCGACGAGATGCGCGAGGCGGGCACGCACTGGTACGGGGACGACGACAACCTCATCGCGGGCGCCCGCTCGCTGACGTCGGCGGCCAACAAGATCTCCAGCGCCGGCGGCCAGCTGCAGGAGTTCAGCGGCCGCATGCAGAACATGGACTTCGACGGGCTGAGCGCCAACCTCGACCGGGTCGAGACCGCGCTTCAGGCGGCCGACCTGTTCGCCGCGTTCATGGACGACAGCACGATGGAGGCGTTCCACAACGACCCGACGACGGCCAACGCCAACGCCTGGGCGAACCACGTCACGGGTCTGTTCACCCGCGCCAGCGACCTCTTCCCCGAGGACATCCCGGGTCTGCCGAGCTTCATCCCGGGGATGATCAAGGGATACCTGCGCGCCCCGGCGGCGTACGTGTCGGCGTTCCAGGGGATCATGTCGGAGTACACCGCCCGGATCGACAGCGCGGCGGGCTTCAGCAACGCCCGGGCCAAGGTGGTCGACGGCAACGACGTCCTGTGGGAGGGCGAGATGTCCCACCTGTGGTGGATGGCGCCGAGCGACCTGCAGGGCTTCATGCGCCGCAACCGGGACGAGGACGGCATCGACCTGTACGAGTGCAGTCGAGCGGGCGGCATCAGCCACCTGCTGTTCCTCATCGACCAGGACTACGAGCTCGACTCCGACACCGTCGAGCGGTGGATGGCCCACATCGCGCGCTACCAGTAGCGGCCTTCCGCCGATGGCTCTGACTCGTTGATCAGCTGCTCGAGGCGATGCCGCTCCTCGACCTGCGTCGATCGCTGGTGAATGGCGCCCCGGGGCGACAACTGGCGGTCGGATGGGTTGTCTCAGCTGCCCTCTTCTGCCTTGGGAACGGGCGGCCACCCTCGCGCCCAGGGTCGGCGTTGGGACCGGCGGAACGAACGCACACCCTCGAGACGAGGGGCCGGCCGACCCAGAGGGACAGGCAGGAGCGGCCTAGAACTCCCAGTAGCCCGACGACGACGCCAGGGAGAACTCCTGCTCCTGACCGAGGTCGGGGCGCAGGAGCACCGGACGCTGGTGCACGAAGATCAGCGGCTCCAGCTGGGCCCGCGCGTGGCTTCGCCAGCGGACCGGATCGTGCTGGTCGGTGTGCAGGTCGGTGCGCATCGTCACCAGGCAGTTGGACAGCAGCGACAGGGGCCGGAAGTCGCCGCCCTTGCGGCCCGCCCGGACCAGGGTGGACTCGGCCGCCTCCAGCGCCATCGAGGCCGAGTCGGCCTTGCCGCGCAGGACCCGGGACGCGACCACGAGGGCCAGCCCGGCCGTCGACAGCAGGGGGCTGCCGTGCTCGCGGGCGAGGCTGAGGCCGGTCTTGAGGGCGTCGCGGGCCTCGCCGTCCGCCCCGCGCGCGGTCGCGGACGCGGCCAGCCCGAACAGCGCGAACGCCCGCTCCCGGTGCAACTCCTGGCGCTTGCAGTCCGCCGCGGCGTCTCGGAACAGGGGCGTCGACAGCTCCAGGCGGTTCGCGGCCGCCTCGGCGAGCGCGAGGTCCGAGCGGATGGCCCCGGTGCGACGTACGCCAGCGCCTTCGGCCAGCTCGGTCGCGCGGCGGAGCACGCGCAGGGAGTCGTCGATGTTGCCGGCGCTCAGGCGCAGGGAGCCGAGCCGGGCCAGCACGGCGGCCGCCTCTCCCTCGGAGCGCGCGGCGAGCAGCTTGTCCGCCGCCAGGGAGAGGGACATGTCGGCGTCGTCGTCCCGGCCCAGCGCGAGCAGGGCTTCGCCGAGGTTCGCCCCCGTGCGGCCCTGCCAGAGCATCGCGGCCTGGCCGCCGAGGTCCGGCAGCGCCTGGTCGAGGATCCGGTGCGCGGCGTCGAGGTCGCCGGCGCGGAGCCGCTCGTACCCCAGAACGGCGGCCGCCCGGGCCGCCGCCGACCGGTTCATCGAGTCTGCTGAAGCCATCACCACCCTCCGTGGGACGTCGCCGATCATGCCAATGTCCGTCAACGATCCCAAGCCCGATCCGCCGGGGACCAGGGGGGCACGCTTTTCACGGGCCGCCGTTACCGCGATCGTAGGTGCGTGGATCACGAACCCCGCAGCCTCTACCTGCTCGCCGGCGAGTACTCGACCCCCGAAGACTCCCCGACGTCGGGCGCCGCCTTCGTCCGAGCCCCCCGACGGCCCCAGGAGGAGGGCGGCCCCGAGCCCGACCTGGGCGACCTCCTGTACCGCGCGTCGATGCGGGCCCTCACCTCCGTCGGAGACTCGGGCATCGCCGACCAGGTGACCCACCTGCTCGTCACCACGATGCCCCACGGCGAGGACTCCGCCTTCGACCAGGCGGTCAACCTCCCCAACCGCCTCAAGCGCCGGCTCGGCCTCGCCGGGCGCTGCCAGGCCCGCTTCGAGATCGGCACCTCCGACGCCGGCGCGGCGGTGTTCGCGTCGGCGGTGCACCTCCTGCGCGGGCTCCCCGAGGAGGCGACCGCGCTGGTGACCGCGGGCCAGACGATGTGGGGCGGGCGGCTCGCCATCCAGACGGTCGCGCGGGTCCTCGAGGCGGACGAGCGGGCCGTCGGCATGAACATGATCGCGGTCGGCGACCTGCTGATGGAGCGCTTCGTCGCCGGCTGGCGACGCGACGGCGTGACCGCCGACGGCGCCGCCCCGACCGACTCCGACGCCGCCGCCATGCTCGACGCCCTCGTGCGCCGCAAGCTCGAGCTCGCGCTGGAGTACCCCGCCGCGATGCGGTCGGGGGCCGACGCGCTGCCCCCCGACGCCCCCTGGATCTCCCGTTGGCTGAAGCGGGAGCACGTCGCCCCCGCGTCGGTCGGCGCCTGCGCTGTGCTGCTCACCACCGACGAGGCGCTGGTCACCCGCTGGGCCCGTGTCCACGGCCACGATCGCGTGGTGCGCGTGCTCGGGGTGGGGGAGGGCGACGCGGACACGCGGGTCAGCCGTCGCCGGGAGCCGTTCGGCACCGCCCGCTCCATCCGCCAGGCGTTCCACTCGCTCTGCCGGGTCACCGGCACCAACCTCGACTTCCTGCGCGCGTCGTCGTTCGCGATCCTGCACGACGCCTTCCCGTCCATCGAGATGGCGTTCCTCGGGGCGCTGGGGCTCGACCCCCGGGCGGCCGTGCAGCGGTCGATGAGCTACTGGCCCAACCCCTACGGCGGGCTGACCGCGTTCGGCCACGCGCTGGGCGCCTCGGGCCTGGTCCAGGTCGCCAAGGCGTTCCACGTCTTCACCGGATCCGACGTGCACCTCGCCCCCGACCAGGCGGGGGGCTCCCACCACCCCGACTTCTCCCGCACCGACGGGGCGACCCATTGCCTGACCACGTCGGTGGGCGGCCCGCTGACCCACGTCGTGGCGACGCTCCTGCAGGCGGTGCCGGTGCAGCGCTCGGCGTTCGGCGAGGAGCTCGACGCGGCGCTCGCGTCGCCCTGGGTCCGGCTCCGGCCGCCCCGGCTGCGACGACGGCACCGGTACGACGCAGACCGCGACGCCATGCCGCCCGTGATCACGCGGTGGGCGTGCGAGGCGGCCGAGGTCTGGCGGCAGGCGCTCGTCGCGGCGGGCCGGGAGCGGCTCGAGGGGCAGCCCCTCAGCCTGGGTGTGCTGGTGTCCCGCACCAGCCTGGACGTGCGGGGGGTGCCCCACCCCCTGCCGCCCGAGTTCGTGGAGACCTGGCGCCCGGCGATCCTGCGCTTCGGGAACGAGGCGCTCCCGATGCCCGAGTCGTTCCTGGACGACCTGCGGCAGGCCCTGAAGCCCGACAAGGAGGGCGACCCGGCCGGCCCCGTGAGGCGGCTCAAGGCGCTCGTGTCGGACCGGGCCGAGGCGCTGTTGTCGGTCTTCGGCGACGGCGCGCCGACCGGCCGGGCGGCGAGCGCCGCGCTCTGGGCGTCGCTGCAGGTGCCGATGGGGCTGCTGACCGACGGTCGGGCCGACGAGGCGGCGGGGCCCCGCCGCCTGTGCCTGCTCGCGGGTCCGTGTGACGATGGCGACGCCGCCCCGCTGGGGTCGGTGCTCGTGGTCTTCGAGCGGTCTCCGGTGGGGGTCGCCGTCGCGGTGGAGCACGCCCCCGGGCTGGCCCCGCCGTGGGTGCTCGACGCAGCCGGTCCGCCCGTCGACGATCCACCGCTGGCGGGCGAGCAGGACGCCGTCGCGGCCCTGGTCGACAAGCTCCTGAACGGACCGCTGCACCTCGCCGAGGTGACCGCCGCGCAGCGGTACGCTCGGCGCCTCGCCGGCCCGCTGGTCGCCCGACCCGACGAGCCCCCGCCCGCCGCGGCGCGGGTCCTCCTGCAGGAGCTGGTGTGGACGGTCGAGCCCGACCGCTGGCGGCTCGCCGACGCCCTGGCCGAGCTGGCCGGGCTGTCCGGGGCCGAGCGGGCGCCCACGACGCGGACGATGGCCTACGTCGAGTTCGACATCGCCGGCGCGGCCGAGCTCGATCATCGCTCCTACGTCGAGCACCTCGACGCGATCGTCGACGGGGTGCGCAAGGCCGAAGGCTGGCTCGGCGGGGCCCGGCTCCACTTCGAGCGGCTCCGCGACGGCATGGCGGTCACCGCCTGGGATCCGCGCCTGGAGGACGACGCTCGGGCGCTGTGGCCGGTCGTCGTGCGGTTCGCCCGGGACGTCTACCAGGCCTGTCTGCGGCGGGGGTTCGCGGTGCGGGTCACCTGCTGCATCGACCAGGGCTCGCCCGTCGACCAGGTCCAGGCCCGGGAAGGGGGCGCCGGGCGGTTCCAGCTGGCCGCCTATCGCGGCATGCAGGGACCGGCGCTGCGGGGGCGGCGCCGGACCGACCCACCCGACGGCAGCCGACGCACCGACGGCATCGCGGTGGTGGTGCCGCGCGTCGGCCTGGACGATGTGCAGGCGGCGACCGTCTGTGACGCCATCTGGACCGAGGCCGGCGGCGAGCGGCTCGACGTCGTCGACGGCGGCGCCATGGAGGTCAGCGGCGACCGATTCGTGTTCCAGGTCCGCCGTCGGGCGACGCTGGACGCCCGCACGCCGTCGGTGCCGTCCACGCCGACCCGGCGATCGTGACCACCCCGATGACGCTCGGCGAGCGACTGCGCCAGGCCGTCGCCGCCTACGAGCTGTCGAGCCTCCCGGACCCGGTCCCCGCCTCGGAGCGGAGCGACGCCGCGGTCCTCGTCCCGGTCCGCCTCGACCCGGAGCCGTCCGTCACCGTGGTCCTCCGGTCCGCCCGGCTGCGCGACCACGCCGGGGAGGTGAGCTTCCCCGGCGGCAAGCCGGAGGACGGCGACTCGGGGCTCGTACAGACCGCGCTGCGGGAGGCTCACGAGGAGATCGGTCTCCGCTCCGAGCACGTCGACGTGCTCGGGCCGCTCTCGCCCGTCCCGGTGGCGACGAGTCGGTTTCGCATGCATCCGTTCGTCGGGCTGGTCGCCGATCACGCCCCTCCGTGGCGCGGCTCGAAGGAGATCGTGCGCCCGATCGACGTGCCGGTGGAGGCCGTGGTGCGGGGTCGGATCGAGCTGCGCGCGGTGCCGATCCGGTGGGCCGGGCTGGACCTCGACTCCCCGTTCCTGCGGCTCGCGGACGACGCGGTCGTGTTCGGCGCGACGGCGTGGGTCCTCGTCGAGCTGCTGCGGCTCATCACGCCGCTGATGGGGCTGACGCTGCCGGACCCGCGGATCGTCACCGACCCGCCGTGGGCGTGGACGGAGAACCGGCGCCGCTTCCGGCGCTGACGTCGCGAACGTCGCCGTTCACAGTCAGGTGGCTGGCAGGTGCTCGGTGGTGATCCCGCCCCGGCGGGGGTCGTCCTCGCCGACGAGCGCCGGACCCGGCGGCTCGGGGGGCAGGCTCTTGACCAGCCGGAAGCCGCTGTCGCCGTAGACGTTGTCCGCGCGCCAGCCGGTTCGGAAGGCGCAGCGGGCGTTCTCCTCCTTGTCCCACCAGGCGCCGCCCCGCATGACCCGCTGTTGCTTCAGGCGGGTCTTGAACCCGTCGCACCAGTCCCGGGATCCGCCCGCGAGGTCCCGCACGCCGTACGGGCTGACGTCGGCCTCGGCGCTGCCGATCGCCCGCGGCTGCACCTCCGGATGGCTCGTCCGGCAGACGCAGAACGACGGATCGAAGCGGTCGCCCCAGGGGAACAGCCGGCCGTCGGTCCCCCGCGCCGCCTTCTCCCACTCGGCCTCGGTCGGCAGGCGGTAACGCGCCCCGTCACGGTCCGAGTGCCACTGGACGTAGGCGACCGCGTCGTCGAACGACACCGACATCACGGCCAGGTCGGGGTCCCAGCGGTGGCCGTCCGGGTCGGCGACGGGGATGGTCAGCCGTCCGTCGTCGGCCCGGTGCAGGTACTGGCCTCCGGCGGCTTCGCGGCGCGGGGCCCGGGCCCACGCCTCGTCCGCTCGGCCCTGGGCCACGAGCTCGTTCAGCCACGCGACGTACTCGTGCATCGCGACCGGTCGGACCGCCATGGCGTAGTCGGGCAGGTCGACGGTCACCGCCCGCAGGCTTCGGCCGGCCGCCGGGTCTCCCCCCAGGGGGGCGGGGCCGGCGGGCACGGGGACGAACCCGTCGCCCACCTCCTCCGGGGTGTAGAGCCGCACGTCGAGGCGGTGCAGGCCGCCCCGGTCGACCCGAAGCGGCACCCGCGCGGGGGCGCGACCCGGGAGCTCCAGCCGGACGAGGTAGCGGCCCGGCTCGAGCCGCTCGAGCCGGACCGGCGCCGGGCCGAGGGGGACCGGCTCCTCCGGGAACAGCCGCCGATCGCGCTCGGCCTGGACCAGCAGCGTGACCTGGGCGCCGGGCGGCTGGCTGGTCACGTGCACGCTGCCCGGCTCCCGCAGCCGCGGGGCCCAGGCGCCGTCGTCGATCGCGAGCAGCTCGGTCTCGTAGCGCACCGCGGACCGCCGATCGCCCGACGCCTCGGCCTCCAGGAGCCGGCGCCAGAGCAGGTCCCCCAGCCGGACGCGCGCCTCGGACTGGTCGGGGTCGAGCCGCAGCGCCTCGGCCAGCAGCTGGGTCGTCTCCGTCTGGAGCCGCACCTGGGCCAGCTCGAGGCGCTCGGCCTCCTCCTGGTGCTCCCACAGGCGGCGCCGCTCCTGCACCGGCGCCCAGGGCTTGATCTCCTCGGCCGCCCGGGCCGCTTCGCGCCGCGCCGCCTCCGCGCCCTCGTGGGCGAGCCACCAGCGGGCCTGCAGCTCGGTCGCCTCCCGCAGCCGCTCCGCCGCCTCGCGCTGCCGTCGCTCGCGCTCGGTTCGTCCCTGCAGGAACGCCTCGACCGCCTCGAACAGCTCCCACGCGGTGGCGAACCGGTCGGCCCGGCGCAGCGCCATCGCGCGGAGGCAGATCGCCTCGATGTCTCGGTCGATGCCGCGCCCCGGGGCGCGGTCGCGCGGCTTGCTGAACCGGCCCATGGCGACCGCCGTCATCACCGCCCGAGCCTCCCGGCCGCCGAACGCCGGCTTGAGCGTGAGGATCTCGTAGAGCACGACGCCGAGCCCGTAGACGTCCGCCCGCAGATCGAGCTCCTCGCCCCGGGCCTGCTCGGGGGCCATGTGCGTCGGCGTGCCCATCACCCGACCGTCCAGGGTCTGGAACGCGCCCGCCGACTCGCCGACGGCACCCAGGGGGTCGGGGCCGCTCTCTTCGCCCGCGCCGGTGCCGAACTCCGACTCCAGCTGGTCCAGGCGCCCCGAGACCAGGCTCGAGCCCTCGGGCTGGGGGAAGACCTCCGGCGGCAGCCGGGTGTCCGACAGCTCCTCGTCGCTCGGGGGCAGGTCCTGGTCGAGGAGCGCCGCGAGGCGGTTCCCGGTGGTCGCCAGCGCTTTGAGGGTGTCCTCGTCCTCGTGGCCCGGGGCGAGCAGGTGGCCCGCGGCGGTGTCCAGCGCCGGGATTCGCTTGGCGAGCCCCCAGTCCATCAGGAGGATCTCGCCGAACGCGCCGATCATCACGTTCTCGGGCTTCAGGTCCCGGTGGAGTACGCCGCGGGTGTGGGCGTAGTGCACCGCCTGGCAGAGCTGGCTGAAGGCGGTCAACAGGCGGGGGAGGGGATAGTCGGCGGTGGCGTCGGGGTCGCCGTTGCGGATACGCCTCAGGATCGAGCGCAGGGAGCGACCGCGCACCCGCTTCATGGTGAAGAAGAGGCGCCCCTCCTCGTCGATGCCGAGGTCGTGGACCGGCACGATGTTGGGGTGCTGCAGCTGAGCCGTCAGCCGCGCCTCCCGGACGAACCGGATCCGGTACTGCCGCTCGTCCGCCCGCTTGGGGAGGAGCACCTTCCAGGCGACCTCGCGGGCCAGCGCGGTGTCCCGGGCCGAGTGGATCGCGCCTACGCCGCCGTGCGCGAACTCGTCGCCGATCTCGTATCGCTTGGGGGGGCTGGAGTCGTCGTGATCAGTCATGGCCGCGTCCTGGGCCCACCGATCGTACTGCAGATGGCTGGGGTCAGGACACCGCCAGCATGCGCTCGATCGGCGCCAGCGCGGCCTCGCGCAACTCGTCCCCCAGCTCGATCCGGGGCTCCAGGTCCCGCAGGCAGAGGTAGAGCTTCTCCAGCGTGTTGAGCTTCATGTAGGGGCAGTTGTTGCACGCGCAGCCGGCCTCCGGCGGGAGGGGCACGAACTCCTTGTCGGGGCTCGTCTTGCGCATCTGGTGGAGGATCCCCGACTCGGTCGCGACGATGAACGCGGGGGCGGGGTCCTCCTGGGTGAAGCGGAGCAGCGAGCTGGTGGAGCCGATGTGGTCGGCGTGCTGCAGGATGATCTCCTCGCACTCGGGGTGCGCGACGACCTTCGCTTCGGGGTGCTCGGCCTTCAGCTTGAGGAGCTTGTGCTCGCTGAAGGTCTCGTGCACCACGCAGGTGCCCTGCCACAGGAGCATCTCGCGGCCGGTCTGGCGCTGCAGCCAGCGGCCGAGGTTGCGGTCCGGCGCGAACAGGATCGGCCGCCCCTCGGGCGCCGCTTCGATGACCCTCCTGGCGTTGCTGGACGTGCAGATGACGTCGGACTCGGCCTTGGTGGCGGCCGAGCAGTTGATGTAGCTGACGACGTAGTGATCGGGGTGCAGCGCCTTGAACCGGGCGAGCGCCTCCCCGGGGCAGGAGTCGGCCAGGGAGCAGCCGGCGTCGAGATCGGGGAGCACCACGATCTTGTCCGGGTTCAGGATCTTCGCCGTCTCCGCCATGAAGTGGACGCCGCAGAACACGATCACGTCGGCGTCGGTGTCGCGCGCGGCGCGGGACAACTGCAGGGAATCACCGAGGAAGTCGGCCAGGTCCTGGATCTCGGCGTCGACGTAGTAGTGCGCCAGGATGACCGCGTTGCGCTCCTTTCGGAGTCGCTCGATCTCCTCTTCGAGGTCCAGGGACGGGTCGACGGTCGAGACGGGCAGCGCGCTCATGGGCACCCTATAGCCACGCGGGCGAGGCCCGGCAAACCCGGTGGGGTAGGATTCCGGCCGGAGTGGGAGACATGGTTCGACTCGCGACCCTGACGTGCGTGGCCCTGGTGCTCTTCGGATGCGGATCCGAGGAGGCGCCCGCGCCCGTGGAGACGCCCGCCCCGACGCCGGAGGCGACGCCGGAGCCGACGCCCGAGCCGACGCCCGAAGAGCTCGACCCGGTGCAGGTGTTCCACCTCGTCCTCGACGAGTCCGTCTCCGCCCCGCCCACCCCGTCCCGCAGCCCCCTCGCCCGGGACCAGGGGCCGCCGCCGACCGGCCTCCCCAACGCGGCGTTCCTGGAGGCGGATCGGGGCTCGCGGGGGGCGGTCGAGGGGATTCAGGCGCTGCAGGACGGCTACGGCGCCCCGGGGCAGGCCGTCGTGCTCGTCGAGTGGAACATCCGCTGGGGCAAGGACGGCACGGCTGGCCAGGCGCGCCGCTGGGGGCTGTGCGGGCTCCCCTGCACGCTCGAGGACGGCTTCGTCGCGACGCCCGGTCACCACCCCGTCGATCCGCTGACCCAGCCGAGGCCGCTGTTCGCCCACCGGCCCGGCGCCGCCGACCTCCTGATCGAGCAGGACGGGGACGACCTGCGCGTCCGCACGGGGGACCGCACGCTGTGGGAGGCCGGCTCGTCGATGGACGCGGTCGGCGGCACCGCGGCGGTCGTCGTGCCGAGCATCAACGCCGACGGCCAGCTCGGGCCCGAGTTGGAGTGGACCGCCGCGCGGGTGCTGACGGCCCTGATGGTGACGAGCCAGCCGATCGAGCTGACCTCCCGGGTGGAGCCCGTGCCCGGCACGGTCCGCCTGTTGCCCCGCATCGGGGCGAAGCCGGACACGCCCCGCCAGCGCGCCGTCGAGGCGGTCGAGGAGGTCTGGGTGTGGGCCGATGCCGGCCGGTTCGAGGGCGGGTTCACGGTCAAGCCGGACCCCGCCGCGTCGGGCCTCCGGCTCGACCGGGCGGGCGAGCGCATCCGCTGGACGCCGACCACCGGGCAGGCCGGACGGGAGGTCGAGTTCGCGACCTACACGCTGGGCCGGAGCGCTCGGTCGGTGACGGTGCAGCCCTTCCCCGACGGCTCGGTCGTGCTCGGCAGCACGCCGGCCGTCGACGGCGACGTGATGGTGGCCGCCGGGACGGACTTCGAGGAGGGGACGCGCTCCCAGCGGGTCGGCTCGCTGCTGGACGCCTTCGCCGACAAGCTGCCCCCGACGGTGACGGGCGAATCCGTCGGCCCCTGGCTGGTGTACTGCGTCGACGAGCCCGTCGGCGTCGTGACCGGCAGCGCGGGGCCCCGGCAGGTGGCGATCACGGTCGCCGGCGACGCGCAGGAGCGCCTGTCCGTGGCCCGCGCGTGGGGGCGACTCCTGCTCGAGCCCTGGGTCGGGGTGCGCTCGGCCGCGTCGGACGACTTCGTGCTGTGGGCCGAAGCGCAGCTTCTGGACGATCGTCCCGACCGTTCGCTGTACATGTCGGTCTTCTCCGCCGCCGGGGATGACGTCCGGGACGTCTGGCGGGACTGGCTGGTCGCCCCGGCGCGGAAGGGCGCGCCCGACCCGAGCGAGTTCGTGGACTTCGTGGCCGGCCAGCTGCCCGAGCTCGCCGACCAGCTCCGTCGGGACCTGCCGATGCGCCGGCTGGTGGTGCGTCCCCGCCCCGAGGCGGCCGAGTTCGACGAGGGGGTCGGCGTCTGGACTGCGGACGTCGAGCAGCCCGGCGCCGACGGCGCGATCCTCGCCGCCCGGCTCCCGGAGGGGGCGAGCCACAACCCGGTCGAGGTCCTGGTCAGCCCCGCGCGCACCTCCGAGCCGGCGTACTGGACCGCGGCGGTCATCCCCGAGCGCTACTGGGACGAGGCGGCGACGGACCCCGGCGCCCGGCAGGCCCTCCTCGACCGATTCGGCCCGACCCAGGGCGAGCTCGAAGAGGAGGAGGAGGAGGAGGCGACGCCGATCCAGGCGCCGAGCCAGATCGAAGCGCTCCGCCAGGCCCGCGTCGTGCAGAAGCCGAAGCGGGTCGGCCCCTCGTCGATCACGATCGAGCCCCAGGGCACGCCGACGGGTCGCTCCGTCGTCCTCGTGGTCCTGTGGGGCCCCGGGGAGTGGCAAGCCCAGGTGAAGGTGACGGCCCGGATCACGGCCGCGGAAGGAGCAGCTCAGTGAGTGTAGGGACGAGCCCCCCGCGGCTGGACGGGGCCGACAAGGTCACCGGCGCCGCCCTGTACGTGGACGATCTGAACCCCGAAGGCATGCTCCACGGCGCGACCGTGCGCAGCTCGGTGCCCCGGGGTCGCTACCGCGGCTACGAGTTGGACCCGGACTTCGACTGGAGCGACGTGACGATCGCGACGGCGGACGACATCCCCGGCGAGAACGTCGTCGCGCTGATGGTCGACGACCAGCCGGCCCTGGTGACCGACCGGATCAACCACGTCATGGAGCCGGTGGTGCTGCTCGCCGCGCCGACGCGGGAGAAGGTGATGGCCGCCCGCGCGCACCTCCGGCTGCTCGAGGAGCCCGAGCCCGGCGTGTTCGATCCGGAGCAGTCCCGGGCGGGGGCGGGGCCGATCTGGGGGGACGACAACATCCAGTCCCACCTGGAGGTCCACAAGGGGGACGGCCGGGGCTGCGTCGACGCCGCGCTCGCCCGCAACGCCGACGCCCAGCTGGTGGAGGGGCGCTACCACACCGGCTGGCAGGAGCAGATGTACATCGAGCCGCAGGGCGTCATCGCGCGTCCCTGGGCCGACGGCGGGATCGAGGTCGTCGGCTCGCTCCAGTGCCCCTACTACGTGGTCAAGGCGCTCGCTCGTCTGCTCGAGGTGCCGCCCGCGGCGGTCAAGGTCGTGCAGGCGGTGACCGGCGGCGGCTTCGGCGGCAAGGAGGACTACCCGTCGATCATCTCGTCGCACGCGGCGATCCTGGCGCTGAAGACCGGCCGTCCGGTCAAGATCGTCTACGACCGGGACGAAGATCTCGCCTCGACCACCCGCCGCCACCCGGCGATCACCACCATCCGCTCCGCCGTCTCCCCGGCCGGAGAACTGCTGGCGGTGGAGGTCGACTGCGTGATGGACGGCGGCGCATACACGACGCTGTCGCCGGTGGTGCTGAGCCGTGCGCTGATCCACGCGGTCGGCCCCTACAAGTGCGAGCACGCCTCGGTCGTCGGGGACATCGTCGCCACCAACACGCCGCCCAACGGCGCGTTCCGGGGCTTCGGCGCCCCCCAGACCTGCTTCGCCATCGAGCGGCACATGGACCGGATCGCCCGCCGCCTCGAGCGCGACCCGGTCGACCTCCGGCGCCAGCTCGCCCTGCAGATCGGCGACACGACCCTCACCAACCAGACCCTCGAGTCGTCCGTGTCGTCGGACGAGGTGCTGGACGTCGCCCTCGCGGCGGCCGGCTTCGAGGACCGGCGGGCCGCCGCCGACGCCGCCAACGCGGCGGGCGGGGCGCTGCCGCTGCGCACCCTCCCGGGCCTCGGCCAGACCCGCAAGCTCCGGGGCGTGGGCGTCTCCTTCTTCTTCCACGGCGGCGGCTTCACCGGCAACGGGGAGGCCCGCATCAAGGGCCGCGTCCGGATGAAGCTGCGACCGTCGGGGCGGGTCGAGATCTTCTCGGCCTCGACGGACATCGGGCAGGGGGTGCGGACGACCTTCCCCCAGATCGCCGCCCAGACCCTGGGCATCCCGCTGGACCTCATCGACCAGCACGAGGCGGACACCTCCGCGGTGCCCGACTCGGGGCCGACGGTGGCGTCGCGCACCTGCATGGTGGTCGGCAAGGTGGTGGAGGACTGCTCCGCCGAGATCCGTCGCCGGGTCGTCGGCGACGGGCCGGTCGATCCCGCGACGTGGGCCGCCACGGCGGAGGCGTTCCTGGCCGGCGGGGGCGACGGCGACGTCGAGCTGGAGTACCAGACCGACCCGAACATCGAGTGGGACGGCGACACCTACGTCGGCGACGCCTACCCCTGCTACGCCTGGGCCTGCGACGTCGTCGAGGTGGAGGTCGACCCGGACACGATGGAGGTCGGCATCGTCGGCTTCTGGAGCGCCATGGACGTCGGCAAGGCGATCCACCCGGTGATCGTGGAGGGGCAGCTCGAGGGGGGCAGCCTGCAGGCGCTGGGCTTCGCGGTGCTCGAGGAGCTCAAGCTGAAGGACGGCGTGCTGGTGAACGACCGCATGACCAACTGCATCATCCCGACGACGTTGGACGCCCCCGAGCTGGACGTCCGGCTGGTCGAGAACCCGTACGAAGGCGGCCCCTTCGGCGCCAAGGGGATCGGGGAGCTGCCGATGGACGGCGGCGCCCCGGCGGTGCTCGCGGCGATCGAGCACGCCACCGGCCTGGTGCTCGACGCGCTGCCGGCGAGCCCCGAGGCGCTGTTCGCGGCGAGCGGAAGCGAGGGAGCGGCATGAGGAACAACCCAGGCGGCGCCACCGTGCGCTTCGTGCTCAACGGACAGGACGTCACCGTCGACCAGGTGCCCCCGATGGAGCGTCTGCTCGACACGCTGCGCGAGCGGCTGGGGGTGACCGGCACCAAGGAGGGCTGCGGGGAAGGGGAGTGCGGCGCCTGCACGGTGCTCGTCGACGGCGAACCCGTCGTCGCCTGCCTCGTGCCCGTGTGCCAGGCCGACGGGGCGGAGGTGCTGACGGTCGAGGGGCTGGCCGAGGGCGGTCGGCTCAGCGCGCTGCAGTCCGAGTTCGTGGTCGCGGGGGGCGCCCAGTGCGGGATCTGCACCCCCGGGATCCTGGTCTCGGCCCGGGCGCTCCTGGACCGGAACGCCAAGCCGACCCGCGACGAAATCCGGGAGGCGCTGGCGGGCAACCTGTGCCGGTGCACCGGCTACCAGAAGGTGATCGACGGCGTGCAGCGCGCCGCGGCCGCAGAACGCGGAGGCGAAAGTGCTGGCTGACATCTCGGTTCAGCGCCCGGCCGACCTCGCCGAGGCGCTCGCGGTGCTCGCGGATCCGCCCGGGGGGGAACGCCCCGCCGTGCTCGCGGGCGGCACCGACCTGATGGTGGTGCTCAGCTCCGGGTCGTTCAGGCCGTCCAGCGTGCTCTCCATCGACCGGCTCAGCGAGCTGCGCGGGGTCTCCCGGCTGCCCGACGGTCGGCTCGAGATCGGCGCGCTCACGACCTACCGCCAGCTGATCCGGTCGCCGGAGGTGGCGGCGGCGTCGCCGTTCCTGGTCGAGGCGTCCCGGACGGTCGGGGCGGCCCAGATCCAGGCTCGGGGCACGCTCGGCGGCAACGTCGCCAACGCCTCGCCGGCCGGGGACACCCTCCCCGTGCTGCTCGCCCAGGGGGCCGAGGTGGTGCTCGCCAGCCGCGACGGCGGGCGCCGGCTCAGTCGGTTCGAGACCTTCTACGCGGGCTACCGGCAGGCGGACATCCGCCCCGATGAGCTGATCGTGGCGGTGCGCCTGGACGTCCTCCCCGACGGCGCTGCGACCTGGTTCCGCAAGGTCGGCACCCGGCTGGCCCAGGCGATCAGCAAGGTGGTGCTCGCCGGGGTCGCGACGACCGACGCCGCGGGGCGGATCGACGTCGTGCGGCTCGCCGCCGGCTCGGTGGCGCCCACGCCGGTTCGGCTTTCGGGCGCCGAGGCGGCCGCGGCCGGGGGCTCGCCGGCCGACGTGGCCGCGGCGGCGGGGATCGCGGCGAGGGCAGACGTGACGCCCATCGACGACGTGCGCAGCGACGCGACCTACCGGCGCGAGGTGACGGGGCGACTCGTCGAGCGGTTCGTCGGGTCGCTCGGGAGCGCCTGAGCGCGGTTCGCTACTGGAGCGCGTCTGCGCAGTCCGGCGTGCCGGACAAGGCGCCTTCGCACGCCTTCTGGGCGATCGTCGCGAGCGAGGCGGAGACGCCCCGCAGGCCGCTCATCGACTGGCCGGCGAGCCGCACGCTCTGCAGGGTGAGCCGCCGGCGGCCGTCCGCCTTGATCGCGTCGTCGTCGAACTCCTTGAGCCGCGCCAGCGCATGGTCCGCGGACTGGATCGAGCGCACGAACCAGGCGCGGGTGCGGTCGTCGTCGCAGGCGTCGGAGCCGCGGCAGCCGATGTAGGCGGCGAAGGCGGCCACGCTCGAGGCTTCGCAGGCGTCGTAGCTGGTCCCCTCGCCGCAGCGCTCCCCCAGGTCGGAGGCGAGCGCCTCCACCGCCGGGAGCTGATCGGGGCTCGCCAGGCCGCCAGGGCCTCCTGACACGAGACCACCGAGCCGGCGGACCGAGGCGGCCACTTCGGCGTCGCCGTCGTGGGGCCAGGGCTCGAGCTCGATGCGATCGCTCAACCGGGTCGCCGCCTCGGGGGCCGCGGTCGGCTCGGCCGTCGGGGACTCGGTCGTGCCGTCGTCGCCCTTGAGCGTGACCAGGACGAAGAGCACGGTCGCGAGGGCGAGGAGCACCAGCGCCGCGAGCAGGCCGAACATGCCCGAGCTCTTCTTCTTCCTGTTCCGCCCCCGCCCGGCGCCGGTCCGGCGCGAGCCGTCCGGGGCGCCGGTCCGTCGCATCGTCCCGGTGGACCGTCCGCCGCCGATGGTCGCGCCGCCGGACCGACGAGCCCGGCCCGTCTCCTTCGGCAAGGGGCCCGTGACGACCCCGGTCCCGCGCATCGGCGTGGCCGCCTCGAGGGCTCGGGTGACGACGCGCGTCTTCGAGACGGTCTCGCTCGGCGCGCCGGCGGTCACCGGCTCCGGAGTCGGGTCGGGGGTCGGCTTCGCGGACTCCTCGCGCGCCGCGGCCAGGTCCGCCGGCCCCTTCGAGAGGGTCGCCTCGGCGAGCGCCGCGACGGCCGCCTTGGACATGACGTGGGTGTGGTCGTCCCCGTCCTCGTCGAGCTCGTCGTCGGGGTCGTCCGCAGGCGGCGGCGCTTCCGCGGGCGCCGGCTCGGGCTCCGCGGCAGGGGGCTCGGGGGTCGGCTCGGGGGGCGGCGGCGGGGTGGCCGCGACCGGCTCGGGCTCGGGCTCGGGCTCGGGCTCGGGCTCGGCGGGCGGCGGCGGCGCCGGCTCCGGGGTCGGCTCCGTGGCGGGGGGCTCGGGGGTCGGCTCCGGCGGGGTGGGCTCGGTGGAGGGCGCAGCGTCGGCCGGGGCATCCTCGCGGGCGGTCGCCACCTCGTCCGGAGTCGGCGGCGCGACATCCCCCGTCGACGTCGGTGTCGGGACGTCGCCGGTGGCGGGATCGCCGCTGGGTCGGCTCTTGCGGGGGCGACCCGTGCCGGTCCCCCGGTTGCGCCGCTGACGGGGAATCTCGCCGGTGGAACGACGCTTCTTGCGCATCCGCCCGGTCTGTCCGGCCTGCTTGGGCAGCTCGCCCGACTGCTTCTGGCGCCGGCCCGGAGAGCTGGGGCTGATGGTCCGCATCTTCCCGGTGGGCGGTCCGGTGCGCCGCTTGCGGCGGCGGGGCCGCTCGACGCGACGGACGGTCTCGAGCCCGTCCGCCTCCGCGTCCAGGTTCGTCAGGTCGATCGCCTCCTCGTCGTCGAGGTCGGGCTTCTTCTCGACCGGCTTGGGCGGAGGCAGCGACGGGACGAAGAGCCGAAGCCGGAACAGGTAGTCCTTGCCGTCGTGCTTGCCGGGACCCGCGAAGCCGGCCTCGCCGCCGGCGCTCCGGACCTTGCGCATCTTGGAGGCGACGCCCTTGAGGGTGGCGTCCGCCTTGGCCGGCGCGAAGCCACCTTTTCCGGTCGGGGCGAACAGGCGCCAGGCTTTCGGGGAGCCGTCTTCTTCCGTCAGGGATCGGTCCACGGCAGCGGCCGCCGCGCCGGCGATCTCCTCGACCGACTGCGACGGGTCAAGCTCAATCACCACCTTGGACCCGCCGATCACCTCGACGAGTAGCGGTTCCGTCGCCAAATTCCCGGCTCCCCAGAGCTGTCGTTCCGCACCGGATCGACACCCCCAAAGGCTAGCAGAGCGGGGAGTGCTGGGCGAACCGGGGCCGGCAGCGGCACGGGTAGGTCCGACCCGAACGGGGTGCCAAGGTGTTTGCGCGCCCGGTTCCCCAGCGGGCCGGTTCCAGTACAATGGCTGCCCGGATTCTGCGGAGGTTCCAAGTGTTCACCAGGTTCGCCCTTCTGAAGACGCTGCTGTCGTTCTCTCTCCTCGTGGCTCTGACCGGCTGCCCCGACTCGTCCAAGAAGGACAACGACGGTGACGGCTACTGCTCTCACGACACCGAGTGCATGAATGACCTGATCCCGGGCGACTGCGATGACGAGCAGGCCGCGATCAACCCGGGGGCGGACGAGTCCTGCAACGGGCTGGACGACGACTGCGACACGCTGCTGGACGAGGACTTCGACGAGGACCTGGACTCCTACCTGTCCGAGGCGTGCGCCGAGGGCGACGACTGCGACGACGACGACGGAGAGGTGAACCCCGGCGCCGACGAGCTGTGCGATGGCCTCGACAACAACTGCGACGGCGGGATCGACGAAGGCCTGGTGGTCGTGGAGTACTGCGAAGACTTCGACGGCGACGGCGTCGGCTCCGATTCGACGATCGAGGTGTGTGACGAGGAGGCCCCGACCGACTTCGTCGAGTGCACCGACCCGGTCGACTGCGACGACTCCGACGGCACCGCGTTCCCCGGGGCGACCGAGCAGTGCGACGACGTCGACCACGACTGCGACGGCGAGCCGACCAACGGCCTGGACGCGTACGAGTACTGGGAAGACGCGGACGACGACGGCTTCGGCGCCGGCGACCTCCTGATCGACTGCACGGACGAGGCCCCCGACGGCTTCGTCGAGTACGACGAGAACGACGAGGACTGCGACGACGACGACGAGGACGTCTTCCCGCAGGACGACGAGACCGCGCAGGCGTGCGACGGGGTCGACACCGACTGCGACGGCGACATCGACGAGGACTACGACACCGACGGCGACTCGGTCACCACGTGCGGACCCGACGGCGACATCAGCGTGACCGCCGACAACGACTGCGACGACACGGTCGACACGACCTACCCGGGCGCCACCGAGCAGTGCAACGGCGTGGACGACGACTGCGACGGCATCATCGACCCGGACAACGACGCGGACGGCGACGGCGTCACGTCCTGCGGCGCCGACGGCCTGCCCGACACCCTCGACGACGACTGCGACGACGGCAACGACACCGTCTACCCGGGCGCCGAGGAGATCTGCGACGGGCTCGACAACAACTGCGACGACCTGCTGGGCCCCGACGAAGGCGACGTGGACGGCGACGGGTCGCCGACGTGCCTCGACTGCGACGACACCGAGCCGGCCAACTTCCCGGGCAACCCCGAGGTCTGCGACGGCCTCGACAACGACTGCGACTCCGCCCCCCTGGCGACGGAGGTCGACGCCGACGGCGACTTCTACCTCGACGGCGCCTGCGGACCGTGGGTCGACAACGGCGCCGCGGGGCTGCTCGGCGGCGACGACTGCGACGACGCCGACCCGGACGTCAACCCCGGAGAGACCGAGCTGTGCGACGCGGTCGACAACGACTGCGACGGTGGCGTCGACGAGGACTACGACCAGGACAACGACGGGTACACCAACTGCGGTGCCGACGGCGTCTACGGGACCGCCGACGATGACTGCAACGGCGCGGTCGACACAGTGTTCCCCGACCCGAGCGCCCTGGAGCTCTGCGACGGCTTCGACAACGACTGCGACGGCCTGACCGACGCCGCCGACACGGCAGACTTCCTGGGCACCGACTTCGACGGTGACCTCGACAGCGGCTACGGCTGCGGCGGCAACGACTGCGACGACAACGACGTGTCGCTCAACTCCAACGACGTCGACGAGGACGGCCCCAGCTCCTGCAACGGGGACTGCGACGATCTCGACCCGTACGTGCACCCCAACCAGGAAGAGGGGTGCGACGGAGTCGACACCGACTGCGACGGGGACATCGACGCGGCTGACTCCCTCCTCGATGACGATCACGACGGTGACGGCTTCGCCGCCGCCGGCTGCGGCATCGGTGGAACCGACTGCGACGACCGCGACAAGCACGTCTTCCCGGACGGCGGGTACACGTCGGGGCTCCAGCCCCAGTGCGAGCCTGCGCTCCGCCCGGGCTACCGGCAGGAGTGGGACTTCGCGCGCCTGTCGCTGCCCTCGCTGTTCGTCGATCCCGACACCGACGAGCAGTACATCTACTACCGCGGCCATCCCGACCAGCCCGACCAGGCGATCGGCGTCGCCCAGTTCGACGGCGTCGACTGGGTCAAGGAGGCGGCCCCGGTCTTCAGCGACTCGGGCGCGACCTCCGGCTGGGACTTCCGCAACGTCTCCAACCCCTCCGTCGCCAAGCTCGACGAGGGCACCTACCTGCGGCCCTACATCATGGCCTACCACGCCCGGGCGGAGAGCGGCGGACTGCGCCAGGTCGGCCTCGCGAGCGCGACCGACCCGCTCGGCCCGTTCGAGCGCAAGCACCCCCTGACCGGGGCCGACATCACGGACCCGATCGTGCCGCCGTCGTCCGACGGCAGCTACCTGGACAGCGGCCGCACCCTGCACCCGGTCATCCACTACGACGAGCCGAGCGACACCGTGCACATCTGGTACAACGCCCGGACCGCGTCCTCCGGCACCCTCCGGATCTTCCACGCGGAGTCCGACGACGGCGGGGTCTCCTGGACCCGCACCGACGGCGACGGTGACGGCCCCGACGCCATCATGGAGCCGACCGAGGCCTGGCACGGCACCCGGACCAGCCAGCACTCGGTGCTGTCCACCGGGGCGAGCTCCTTCGAGATCTGGTTCACCGGCAACGACGAGGCCGTGGGTACGGCGACCGGCGACGCCACGAACTGGAGCCAGGCGACCGTCGAGCCGGTGCTGGAGGCGGCGTCGGAGTGTAGCCGCATCGACGGGTTTGCGGTCTCCTCCGGCGGCTACTTCCACGACTCGGCGACCGACGTCTACAGCTGGTACTACGGCGCCCAGACGAATATCGAGGAGTTCGGTGTCGACACCAACGGCTTCGGTGGGCCCGGTGACTGCGAAGACAACGACGACCTCGTCTACAGCCCCTTCAACGGCAGCCTCGTCGCCGAGTACGTCGCGGTCGGCACCAACCAGGCGCCGTCGGTCTCGGCCAACACGCCCGTGGTCGCCGGCACCGTCGACTTCGACGGCGACGTGACGGATCACGCGGCCGACCAGGTCGTGGTGACCCTGAGCCTGCAGTCCGACGGCAGCTTCCTCGGCACAGCCGACGTCGATTCGCTGGGCGGCACCCCGTCCGGCGTCGTGACGACGACGTGGTCGCTCACCGGCGTCACCGTCTCCAGCGGCGAGACCGTGGTGGTCTCCGCCGTCGACGAGGCCGGCGTCGAGCGCACGACCACCGTCGCGGTTCCCTAGGAGCCTGGAGCGCATAGCCGCCTGTCGGCTTCAGTGCGCTACACGCTCCCAGCGCGGACCTCTACCGTCTCGGTCCCCTGGACCGCATCGTCCGCCCGGTCGGGCGCGACGGGCCACTTCGTGTTGACCCGCGTGAGGCGGGGTCCTAAGGTGCGCGGCCGTCCCCCATAGTGGGGGCGTCACACCGTCGTTACCCATCACGAGATGAACCGTCCCATGTCCACCGAAGAGCAGAACAACGCGCCGACCGGCCCTGAGGTCGTCAACCGCACCGCCAACACGATCGACGAGCCCGAACCCGAGGCCGCCGAAGCTCCGGCCGAAGCCCCGGCCGAGACCCCGCCGGAGGCCCCCGCCCCAGCGCCGGACGGGCTGTCCCTGGACGCCCTCCTGGGCGAAGGATCGGACCTCCTGGGCGACGGCCTGCAGGCCGGCTCCGCGCTCGACGATCCGTCGCTGGCCGCCGCCGAAGCGGTCGCCGCGGAGATGGCCGGCGACTTCGCCGCCCTGCTCGCCTCGGCGGGCGACATGGAGCAGCTCAAGTCGGGCGACAAGGTGCGCGGCACCGTCGTCTCGATCACCAACGACACGATCTTCATCGACCTCGGCATGAAGTCGGAGGCGTGGCTCGACAAGCGTGAGGCGCTGGGCGACGACGGCAAGCTGTCCGTCGAGGTCGGCCAGGAGCTCGAAGCGGTCGTCGCGCGGGCCCACGCCGAGGGCGTGCAGCTCTCCCTGGGGGCCCTCAAGGCCCACCAGCTCTCCGAGATGCTCGAGGAGGCGGCGTCCAGCGGCCTGCCGATCGAGGGCAAGGTGACCGGCTTCAACGACGGCGGCCTGGAAGTGCGCATCGGCAGCCGCCGCGCCTTCTGCCCGAAGTCGCAGATCGATCGCCACTTCACCGAGGACCTCGGCAGCCACGTCGGTCAGACCTACGAGTTCATCGTCACGCGGTACGACCCCACGGGCCGCAAGATCGTCGTCTCGCGCCGAGCGCTCCTGGAGCAGCAGGCGGCCGAGCTGGCGACGGAGACCCGCAAGCTCCTCGAAGAGGGGGCGATCGTCGACGGCACCGTGCGCAAGCTCATGCCGTTCGGGGCGTTCGTCGATCTCGGCGGCGTCGACGGGCTGATCCATGTCTCGGAGCTGGCCTGGCGTCGCGTCGACGATCCGGCCGAGGTGCTCAAGGTCGGCGAAGCGGTGCAGGTCAAGGTGCTCCGGATCGACCAGGGCCGCGGGCGGATCGGGCTGTCGCTCAAGCAGGCGGCGGGCGACCCCTGGGACACGATCGGCGAGAAGTTCGAGCCCGGCAAGAGCTACGACGGCACCGTCACCCGGCTCGCCGACTTCGGCGCGTTCGTCGAGCTCGAGGCGGGCCTCGAGGGGCTCGTGCACGTCAGCGAGATCGACTGGAGCCGGGTCAAGCACCCCAAGGACGTGCTGGCCGAGGGCCAGGCCGTCAACGTCGCCGTGCTCGACCTCGATCGCAAGAAGCGGCGTATCTCGCTGTCGATCAAGCAGTCCGGTGGCAGCACCGACCCCCGCGCCGAGGCGATGCAGGGGGTTCAGAAGGGTGCGCGCCTGGAGGTGGTCGTCGAGAAGGTGGAGAGCTTCGGCGTCTTCTGCACCATCGCGGAGGGCATCACCGGCCTCATCCCCAACTCGCACATGAACACGCCGCGGGGCACCAACCACTCCCGCAAGTTCAAGCCCGGCACCAAGGTCGAGGTGCTGGTGATCGACCTCGATCGCCGCAAGGGCAAGATCACGCTCAGCCGCAAGGCCCTGGCCGACGACGGCGCCCGGGCGGACTTCGTCGCCTACCGCAAGCAGGTCGAGGCGGAGGAGAAGACCGCCGGCAAGACGGCGTTCCAGCTGGCCTGGGAAGCGGCCCAGGGCAAGTAGCGACCCGGACTCGAATCAGTCGACGATCGGCGTCAGCGGCGGGCTGTAGCTCAGCCAGCCGTCGGTGAAGCTGCTCACGCCCGGCGAGGTGGCGGCGTCGTAGGTGGCGCCGTCCAGGGCGAACAGCCTGACGCGCAGGTCCGTGCCCGACGCCCCGCCGTCCAGCCAGTCCCGCGGGATCTCCATCGCCGACTCCGTCGCGTGTCCGCGCCACAGCACCGCCTGGTCGAACGGATCGGTGTAGTCGTCCAGGCGCACGGTCATGTGGCCGGACTCCAGGGTCAGCGGTAGCTCCGCCCACACGACGTCGTCGTCCCGACCGACGTCCGCGGTGACCGGCAGCGGCAGGTCCCCGACCGCGACGTCGTCGCTGTCGTCGATCTCCAGGAGGTTGAGGCAGGCGGTGGCGTCGTCGATCGTCTGGCAGGCCTCGAGGTCCAGGGGGCCGGCGCCGATCTCCTCGGCGACGGTGAGCGACCAGCCGACCGGGTTGCCCGAGCTGCGGTGGGCGACCGTGAAGTCGAACCAGTCGAAGTCGGGGTCGTCGAGCTGCTGGTGGGCGAACAGCTCGGCGTCGGCGCCGGTCGCCGGGCCCCAGGTGCCGCTCAGCTCCCGCAGAGGGACCGGCTCGACGACCAGGTCGACCTCCGGGGCGCTGCCGTCCCCGTCGCAGGTGAGCAGGGCGGACCGGCCGAACCCGCCCTGGGTCCCGTCGTACGCGCGCCCGAACAGCTTGTAGTCGCCCTGGGGCAGGAAGAAGACGCCCGCGAGCGTCAACGTTGGCTGGAAGTTGGTCGTGAAGCCCGCGGTCTGATCGGCGTTGAGGACGCGCAGCTCGATGCGACCGCCGTTGCCCGCGCCCAGCGCGCTGCTGTCGACGTGCACCGTGGGCGAGCACCAGACGGCCACGTCCGGGCCGACGGCCCGGTCGATCTCCAGGGTCCAGGTGACCTCTGCGATCGCCGGCAGCTGCCAGCTCTGCACCGGCCCGGTGGCGCACCGGACGTGCACCGTCGAGCCGACGTCGACGGTCAGCTCGGCGACTCCGTCGGCGCCGCTGGTCACCACCGAGTCCAGGGCCGTACCGACCTCACAGCCGCTCACCGGGACGTCCGTGAGGCGGTCGGTGAGGGTGAGGTGGAGCGCTGTCTCGGTCACCGGCTCGGGCTCGGGCTCGGGCTCGGGCTCGGGCGCCGGAGGGCAGCCGAGGAGAAACACCAGCGGGGCGAACCCCAGGGTCAGGGCGAGGGGCTCGTGACGCGGTCGCATGCGGCTCTCCTTCAGCTCGGCTCGTCGCCCAGGCTGGTCACCCCCTCGGGCAGGGTGCTCAGCTCGGCGCCCTCGGGCAGCCCCCGGGCTCCGCGCCATTGCGCGGTCAGCAGGCTCCATTGCAGCCCCAGGTTCTCGAACTCGCGCAGCGCCCAGCCGGCGAGGCCGTGCACCAGGGTCAGCAGCGAACCGAGGCCGAGGTCGGCCCGATGGTGGACGCGGGAGCCCGCGTTGGTCCGACCGTAGTGCCCGGTCCACATGCGGCGGCGACCCAGCCGCACCATGCGTCGGGTCAGCGCCCGCAGGAGGCCCGCCCGGAGGGCCCCGGCGGGGCCCACCAGCGGCAGCGGCGTGGGGTGGTCGCCCGTGCGCCAGGCGATCGGCGAGACCTCGGACAGCATGTACAGCGAGCGATCCACCAGGAACGACGGCCAGTAGAGGTCGAAGTCGCCGGCGAACAGGAAGTGGTCCTTGTGGCGCGCTTCGAACCGGCGCCGCCAGGACGCTCGGAAGTCCCGGTCGAACCGGTCCAGCCGCTGCTCGACCGGCTCGTTCGCCGCCTTGCGTCGGACCGCGTCGGCCGCGAACTCGACGGCGTGGGTGGCCAGGTCGGTGCTCGGCGCGCCGACGGGGTCCAGGTAGCCGGCGGCGCTCCCCAGCAGCATCCAGCCCGGCCCCGCGACCTGCGCCAGGTCGTAGGCGAGGTGGGGGATGACGGTCAGCTCCTGCCGCGGCAGCGTCGCGCGCTGCAGCAACTGGCGGACCGCCGGCAGGCCGCTGAGGAAGGCGGTGTAGGCGTCGCCGAGGCTGGGCTCCTCGTGCAGGTTGTGGACCCGCTTGTCGTACAGGATGGCGATGGACAGCCCGCGCTGCTCGTCGTCCCCGCGGGAGACGATGGGTCGGACCGCGATGCGGTAGCCGTAGCCCTGGAAGTGGTTGACGCCGAGCCGCCGGGCGCCGAACGAGCCCCGACCGAACCGACTGGCCCCCGCGAAGGTCGGCCCGTCGATGTCCACGTCCCCGATCCACCGACCGACGACCGCGCCGATCGGGTGCTCCAGGTTGGGTCGGACCAGCTTCAGGGCGCGGCCCACCACGGTCCGCCGACCGGAGGCGTCGAGCACCCAGGTCGCCTCGATCTCCTGCTCGTCACGGTCCTGGACCTGGAACCGGACCCGGCCCTTCCACGGCCGCAACGAGACCCCGGTCACCCGCGCGGGCCTCGCGATCTCGGCGCCCGCGCGCTGGGCCCGCTGCAGGAGGTGCTCGCACAGCAGGTCCTCGCGGAGCACGAACGAGGGCGTCGGGGGGAGGAGCCGGGTGCCGAGCTCCGAGGCGTCCTGGATGCGCAACACGTCGTCGTTGTGGAACCAGAACCGGGGGCCGTGGGACGGGAGCTCGTGGCGGGCGAGGTGGTCCCACAGGCGGAGCCGCTGGGTCAGGAACAGCCCGCTGACCTCGGACGTCGGCAGGGTCGCCGGAGCGAAGGCGCCCCGGGCTTCGATGAGCAGCAGGCGCTGCTCGGGCGCTACGCGGCGCAGCAGGGTGGCCGCCGCCGCCCCCGTCAGACCCCCGCCGATGATGACGATGTCGTACTGCTCCAAGGCCCCCGGAGTCTAACCCGTCCGGGGCGTTCAGGACCGCCCCGACCGCTCCAGAACGCAGAAGGCCCGCGCCGCCGCGCCGGCCGGACCCGCGGAGCCGGGGGGGGAGCGCGACGCGATGGGGAGGGGGGAGTA
>CAYQEG010000043.1:0-2251 GCA_964416435.1 uncultured Rickettsiales bacterium | reverse complement strand
CCCGCCCCCCCGCGCCCCCCACCCCCCCCCCCCCCACCCCCCCCGCCCCCGGGCGCCCCCGCCCCGCCCCCCTTCCGCTCGAAGCCTCGGTGGAAGCGCTACTCGATGGAGAGGTGGAAGTACTCGGTCGAGTTGCTGGGGGTGATGACGAAGCCTTCGCCCGTCACCGTGCCGTCCGGCACCGTGAAGCTGACCGTGGAGATGACGCTGTCGGACAGCTCCTCCGGCGTGAGCGCGACGTCCTCGACGTTGTCGAAGAGGTCGTCAGCGTCGACGTCCGACTCGTAGTCGTCGCCGCCCGTCTCGATCATCGCAGCCTCACCGTCGAAGGTGCAGAACCAGAAGGAGTCCACGTCGAAGGCGTTGACCGGGGCGTCCGACTCGGACACCAGGTAGAGGTCGACCTCGTCACCGACGCGAGCGGTGGACGGCGAGACGCCGACCAGCTCGTACGTGGCCATGCCCTGCACACCCCAACGCGGGGCGTCGTCCTCTTCGTAGCCTTCGTGCGTGCCGAAGTAGTCGCAGCCCGCGAGCCCGAGGGTCATCGCGAGGGTGGCGGCGATTGCGAAGAAGCGGTTCAGGGACATGGCGTTTCCTTTCGGCGAGGGTCCGAGACTTCTCAAATGGTATCCGAACGAGCAGCGGCCCGGAAGGCAAAGATCGACCCGCCTACTTGTGTCTAGTGCTCCGGGTCGGGTGTTGCAAAGCGAAAAGTCGCATCGGTGGCGATTCGTCTAACATGCCGCCATGTCTCGCTTCTCCTTCGTGTTTGCCGCCCTGCTGCTCGCGACGGGATGCACCACCCTGGGCGTAGAAGTGGACCCCGAATCGATCGATCTCGGTGAGGTCGTCATCGGCGAAGGCGGGGTCGCCAGGGTGACCCTCGTCAACCGGGGCCCGGATCGCACCGCGCTGCTCTACATGAGCGCCGGCGCCGACGCCTGGACGGTGCACAGCGAGCCGCAGGTGGCGCTGCCCCAGGACCGCGAGGTCTCGTCGTGGATCCGGGTGGTGCCCCAGACGGTCGGGAGCACCCCGGGCACGTTGGTCGTGTCGTTCGAGGACGGCGAGTTCGAGGTCCCCCTGGCCGCGGTCGGCGTGGTCGCGGGGGTGGACGCCGACCGGGACGGGGTCGACTCGGACCTCGACTGCGACGACGAGGACCCGTCGGTGTTCCCGGGTGCCCCGGAGCTGTGCAACGGCCTGGACGACGACTGCGACGGCGAGCCGGGCGCGGACGAGATCGACGCGGACGGGGACGGCGCGCTGGGCTGCGGCGACGACTGCGACGACGACGACGGCTCGGTGCATCCGGGGGCCGACGAAGGCTGCGACGGCATCGACACCGACTGCGACGGCTCGCTCGGCGACGGCGAGGCCGACCTGGACGGCGACTCGTTCGCCGAGTGCCTCGGGGACTGCGACGACGACGAGCCGACCATCCACCCGGGGGCGGACGAGCTCTGCGAGGGGCTGGACACCGACTGCGACGGCGTCGTGCCGGCCGAGGAGTTCGACGGGGACGGGGACGGCGTGCCGGGCTGCGAGGACTGCGACGACGAGGACATCGCCGTCTTCCCCGGCGCTGACGAAGCGTGCGACGGGGTGGACACCGACTGCGACGGCGTCGTGCCGGCCGACGAGAGCGACGGCGACGGGGACGGCGTGCGCGGCTGCGACGACTGCGACGACGCCTCCGACGTCGTGTTCCCGGGGGCCGAGGAGCTGTGTGACGGGCTGGACAACGACTGCGACGGCGCCTTGTCCGCGGAGGAGGTCGACGACGACGGAGACTCGGTCTCCGACTGCGCCGGCGACTGCGACGACACGGACGCGACCATCTACCCCGGCGCCCCCGAGATCTGCGACGGCCAGGACAACGACTGCGACACCGTGATCAGCGAGGCCGAGGCGGACGCTGACGGCGACACCGTGCTCCTGTGCGAAGGGGACTGCGACGACGACGACCCGACCGCCTGGCCCGGCGCGACCGAGGTCTGCGACGGGGTCGACAACGACTGCGCCGGGGACGTGGACGAAGGGTTCGACGTCGATGGGGACGAAGTGACGTCCTGCGCCGGTGACTGCGACGACGGGGACGACACGATCTTCCCCGGCGCCGACGAGGGCTGTGACGGGGTGGACACCGACTGCGACGGCAGCCCCGCCGCCGACGAGCTGGACGGCGACGGTGACGGCGTACGCGGCTGCGCCGGCCGCGACCACTCCCCCCACCCCAACCTCAGCC
>CAYQEG010000042.1:0-42940 GCA_964416435.1 uncultured Rickettsiales bacterium | reverse complement strand
GGCAGCCCGATCAGGATCACCAGGGCCATCGACTCGAGGCTGGGGTTGTTCGACAGCGCCAGCGCCGCGAAGCTCGCGCACGTCGTCGCGGTGGTGATGACGATCGCGCGCCCCACGGAGACGGCGCCGGCCGCCGCGGTGAGGTCCGGCGCCTCCCGGAGCCGATGGGCGACGTGCAGGCCGTCGTCCACCCCGAGGCCCAGCAGGAGGGGGACGCTCATCACGTGGGCGATGCCCAGGCCCGCGTCCAGCCAGCCGAGCAGCCCCAGCGTGCCGACCGTGCCGACGACCGCGGGCGCGACGCCCAGGACCACCCAGCGCACCGAGCGCAGGTCCGCCAGCATCACCACCAGCACCAGGCCCAGGATCCCGAGGCCGATCCACGGCGCCCAGGGCCGCTCGCCGGCCACCACCGCCTCGACGAACATCCCATAGCCCGTCGCGGACGGGTCGATCGCCTCCGCGAGCCGCCGGTCCTCGGCGAGCCGCACCGTGTCCAGCCCGGCGTACCCCGTGTAGGCCCAGGTGAGCCAGCGCCCGTCCACCCCGCGCACCTGCGCCGCCACCGCCGGCGGCGTGCCCGGGGGGAGGTCCACCGCCGTCGGCGGGAGCAGGCTCGCCGCGCCGTCGACCCGCACGAACGCCGGGTCGGCCGTGAACGCCGCGTGGACCCGGTGGGCGTCGGCGACGGTGTCCGAGGCGACCAGCCACGGGCTGGAGTTCGCTCCGAACCGCTCCTGCAGGCGCTCGTTCACGGCCGCCGCCGGGACGTCCCGGTTGACGATGTTGTTGAAGTCCGTCTCGTAGCGCAGGTGCGCGAGCCCGGCGCCGGAGCAGGCCAGCGCCGCCACGGCCAGGGCGACGGTGGTCAGCGGGCGGCGGGCGGCCACCCCCGCCAGCCTCCCCAGCCCCGGGACCCTGAACGTCGAGTCGGTCGAGGAGGCCGACGCTCGCCGCTCGAGCAGCACCCACGCCGCCGGCAGCCAGGTCAGCATCAACCCGAGGCAGAGGACGACGCCGACGGCGCCCGTCACGCCGACCCGGCGCGGCAGCGTCTCCGGCGCCAGCGCGAGCATCGCGAACGCCCCCGCGGTGGTCAGCGCCCCCGCGACGATCGGCGGGCCGGCCCCCGCCAGCGTCCGGCGCAAGGCGTCCTCGAAGGGGCGTCCGTCGCCCCGCTCCTCCCGAAGGCGCACCACCAGGTGCAGGGCGAAGTCCGCGCCGAGCCCACAGACCACCACCGTGAAGAAGCCCTCGTTGAACGTCACGTCCCCGAACACCACCGCGCTGACGCCCAGGGTCGCGAGCACCGCCAGGACCATCGGCGCCCCGATCAGCGCCAGCCGGACGGCGCGCCGTTCCGCGACCCGCAACAGCAGGAGCACCATCAGCAGGCACAGCGGGGACAGCCACAGGAATCGGCCGAGGGTCGCCTCGATGTCCTGGATCGTCTGCGGCGGCACCCCCGCCCATCCCGCGGTCACGGGCGCGTCGGCCAGGACCTCGCCGACCGCGCGCTCGACCAGGCTGAACGACGTGCGGCCCAGCGCGATGTCCCGCCCCGCCAGCGTCATCGGGTCGTCGCGGAGCGACGCGACGACCACCCGGGCGCCCGGCGCCACGCGAGGATCGGCCGCGACCCAGTCGACCTCGGGACGAGCCTCCAGCGCGCCCGTCGCCGCCGCCACCGCACCGGGCAACGCCGCCTCGGGTCCTTCGAGCAGCAGCACCGCGCGGTGGCTCATCCGGGCGCTCTCGTTCATCGCGAGGTACCGCTCCACCAGGGGGTCACCCTGCGGAAGCACCGACAGGAAGCTCATATCCACCGGCACCGTCAGCGCGATCGCCGCGAGCAGCAGGCAGCCCACCGTCTCGACGGCGAGGAGCCGGCGGGGACGGGCCAACACGACGTCGGCGAGCCGGAGCAGCGCAGCGGTCACACCGGGAGTCTCGCACGCGGTCCCGGTCGAGGACCGACGGCGCACGGACGAAGTCTCCAGGCTTCCCGCCCGCTACGCTTCGCGGGGGCCACGACCTGGAACGGGAGATCCGATGGAGTCCTTCGAGCAGCCGATCTGCAACCAACTGCGCGAGCGCGCGCTGGCGCTGCCCGAAACCTCCGAGGGCACGTCGTGCGTCAACCGCGCCTTCAAGGTGCGCAAGAAGAACTTCCTGTTCCTGGGTGAGAAGGACGACTCGGTTCGGGTCATGGTCAAGCTGGCCGACTCCCTGGAGCAGGCCCGCGCGATGAACGACCCGCGCGTCGACGTCGGCAACATCGGCTGGGTGACCGTCAACTTCGCGCCCGACGACGCGCTGGACGCCGACCTCCTGTCGGCCTGGATCCTGGAGAGCTTCCGGACCCTGGCCCCCAAGACGCTCGTCAAGCAGCTCGACGCTCAGGCCCGGTAGCAGGCCAGCGCCCGCTCGATCAGAAGATCAGCTCCCCGACGGCCCGCTCCAGCGCCGACGCCGCGCGGTGCAGGTCGAGCTCGGCGTCGATCGCCGCCCGCCGCGCGTCGAGCGCCTGCCGCTGCATGAACAACACCGCGAGCAGCTCTTCTTCCCCCGACTCGTAGGCCCGCAGGACCAGCCGGAGGCTCTCCTCCGCGAGGGCCAGGGACTCCCCCGTCGTCACCCCGTGGCGCTCGCTGGCGGCCTGCCAGGCGGCCAACGCGGCTCGAACCTCCCCCGCCACCTGGCGCTCCACGGTGCTCGCCTCCAGGCTCGCTCGACTCGCTCGCTGGCGGGCCTCCGCGACCTCGATCTGGTTGCGCTGGACCGGGATCTCGAACGCCACTTCGCCCCCGACGACGTGGGCCTCGTCGCCCTCACGCTCCCAGCCGCCCCCCACCCAGACCCCCCGCCCGCCCGCCCCCCCGGCCGCGCGGCGGTACGCCCACGCCGCCCCCACCCCCACCCCCCCCCCCCCGACCTCCCCCCGCGCGGCGACCGCGCGGGCCACCAGCGCCTCCGGGTCCTCGGTGAGCGCAGGGGGCCACGAGGGGTCGGCCCCCCGCTCCAGCGCCAACGGCGCGTCGGCCGGCAGCGCGAGGAGCGCCCGCAGCCGCTGGGTCGCCGCGGCCAGGTCCGCGAAGGCCTGCGATCGCTGACCCTCGGCGGCGGCGCGGTCCAGGGCCGCGAAGGTGGGCTCCAGGATGGAGACCTCCCCGAGCTCGTGCCGACGCCGCGCCGCCTGTTCGACCTCCCGGCCGAGCGCCACCGACTCCTCCGCGAGGCCCAGCCGAAGCTCCGCCGCGACGACCTCCGCGAACGCGACCCGCGTCGCCGTGCTCACCCGCAGCTCGGTCCCCCGGAGCAGCGCGCGCGCCCGCTCCAGTCCGGCCGTCTCCCGGACCCGAAGGTGGCGCGGGGTCCCGCCCAGATCGAGGGGGATCGCGAAGGACACCCCCACGTCCGCTTGCGGACCCTCGGGGGTCAACCGCGCCGCCGCCCCGACGGACACCTCGGGGTTCTGCCCCGGCGCCCCGGCCCCCCGGCGCGCCTCGGAGGCCGCCTGCACGTCGATCCGGGCCGCCAGGACGGCGGGGTTGGACTCCAGGGCCGTCGTCGTCGCGGCGGCGAGCGTCAGCCGGGGCGACGCCGGCGGCTCGACCGCGAGGGCGACCCCGAACAGGAGGGGGACGCAGGGCAGCAGGCTCGAGACCAGCTTCATGACGACTCTCCCTCGTGGGCGCTCGAGCGCCCGGCGCCGAACGTGACGTACAGGGCCGGCAGGACGACCAGGGTCAGGATGGTGGAGGTGACGATCCCGCCGATCACCACCGTCGCCAGCGGACGCTGGACCTCGGCCCCGACCCCCATCGAGATGGCCATCGGGAAGAACCCGACGGCGTCGGTGATCCCGGTGGCGAGCACCGGGCGCAGCCTCGTCTTCGCCGCCTCGACCACCGCGGCGCGAGGGGACGCACCGTCGGCGAGCTGCCCTCGGATCGCCTCGATCAGGATCTGCCCGTTGAGCACGGCGATCCCGGTCAGGGCGATGAAGCCGACGGCGGCGCTCACGCTGAACGGGATCCCCCGGAGCCACAGCGCCAGGATCGCGCCGACGGCCGCCAGCGGGATGCCGGTGTAGATGATGAGGACGTCCGCCAGCCGGCCCAGGCTGAAGTAGAGCAGCACGAACACCAGCAGCAGCACCACCGGCACGACGACCGCGAGCCGAAGCTGGGCTCGCTGCAGGTTCTCGAACTGGCCGCCCCACTCGATGACGTAGCCGTCCGGTCGTGCGACGTTCTCGGCGATCGCGGCCCGCGCCTCCGCCACGAACGACGCCGCGTCGCGGCCGCCGACGTTGCACTGAACCCGGATGACCCGGCGTCCCCACTCGCGGTTGATGGTCGAGGCCGCCTCGGCCCGCTCCACCGACGCCAGCGCCGAGACCGGCACGCTCGCGCCCGACAGCGACGGCAGGCGCACCGCGCCGATGGCGTCGGCGTCGGTCCGGAACCGGTCGGGCAGCCGGACGACCAGCGGGAACACCCGCTGGCCCTCGTACACCTCGCCCACCCGGATGCCGCCGATCGCCTCGACGAACTGCAGGACCTCCTCGCCGGCGACGCCGTAGCGCGCGCTCCGGGCCTGGTCCACGACCACGCTGGTGGTCGGCTGCCCCGTCAGCTGGTCGACCGAGATGTCCTCCGCCCCGGCCACCCCGAGCAGCTGCGCCTGCACCGCGTCGGCGATGCCCAGCAGCTCGTCGAAGTCGTCGCCGATGATCGTGATCCCGATGTCCGACCGGATGCCCGACACCATCTCGTTCATCCGCATCTCGATCGGCTGGGTGAAGACGATGTTGACGCCCGGGATCTCCGCCACGAGGTCCTGCATCTGCCCCACGAGCTCGGCCTGGGAGCGCGCCCGGGTCCACTCGTCGCGTGGCCGCAGGGTCATGAAGATGTCCGTGAGCTCCAACCCCATCGGATCCGTCGCCACCTCGGCCGTGCCGATGCGGCTCCAGGCGAACTCCACCTCGTCGGGGAACTGCTGCAGCAGCAGCGCCTCGATCCGGGTGTTGCCCCGCACCGACTCGTCGACCGACACGCCGGCGAGCCGGATCGTGTTGGCGACGAGCGCCCCCTCCCCCAGCCGCGGGACGAACTCGCCCCCCAGCCGGGGCACGAGGAGCGACGCCCCGACGAGCAGCATCACCGCCGTCACGATCACGCCGCGGCGATACGCCAGGGCCGCCTCGACGACCCGCCCGTACGCGCCGGTCACCGCCGCCGCGATCCGCCCCTCGCGGGCCGGGGCCCGGCGGGGCAACAGGTAGTAGGAGAGGATCGGCGACAGGAAGACCGCGGTCACCAGCGCGCCGAGGAGCGCGAAGATGAACGTCCACGCCATCGGCTTGAACATCTTCCCCTCGATGCCTTCGAGGGTCAGCACCGGCACGAAGACCAGCGTGATGATCGCCATGCCGAAGACGATGGGCCGGACCACCCGGGCGCTCGACTCGGCGATCGCCGAGAGCCGTTCGTCGGGCGTCAGCCGACGGCCCAGCGTCCGCTGCTGCTTCTGGAGCGCGCGCAGGTTCGACTCCGTCATGACGACCGAGCCGTCCACGAGGATCCCGAAGTCGATGGCGCCCAGGCTCAGGAGGCTGGCCGCGATGGCGAAGCCGTGCATCCCCTGGACGGCGAAGAGCATCGAGATCGGGATGGCGACGGCGACGAGCAGCCCCGCCCGCAGGTCGCCGAGCAGGACGAGGAGCACCAGCACGACGAGCACCCCCGCGACCAGCAGGTTGTGCTGCACGGTGTCGATCACCTGGTCCACCAGGGACGTCCGGTCGTAGACCACCTCGACGACCACGTCGTCGGGCAGCGACAGCCGGACCTCGTCGAGCCGCTCGCGGAGATCGGCGGTGACCGTGTGGCTGTTCTCCCCCATGAGCATGAAGGCGAGCCCGAGCACGGCCTCGCCCTCGCCGCCCGCGGACACCGCCCCTCGGCGGATCTCCGAGCCGATCCGGACGTCGGCGACGTCGGCGACGCGCACCGGCATCCCGTCGCTCGCGGCGATGACGATGTCCCCGATCTGGGCGATCGAGCCGACCCGCGCCACGCCGCGCACCACGCTCGACTCCCCCGCGCTGGTGATCTGGCCGCCGCCGACGTTGGCGTTGTTGCGCTGCAGCGCCCCGGTCAGGTCCCCCAGCGTGAGCCCGAACTCGATGAGCGCGGCGGGGTCGAGCACGACGTGGAACTGCCGCTCCAGCCCGCCCCACGAGTTCACCTCCGCGACCCCCGCGACCTTGCGCAGCTCGGGCTTGATCACCCAGTCGTGCAGCGTGCGGAGCTCCTCGATGGAGCGCGCCGGATCGTCCGAGCGGACGATGTAGTGGAAGACCTCCCCGAGGCCCGTGGCGATCGGGCCGAGCGTGGGTCGCCGGACATCCCCCGGCAGCTGGACCGAAGCGAGCCGCTCCGACGTGTACTGCCGGGCGTCGGCGATCTCGACGTCGTCTTCGAACGTGACGACGACCTGGGAGAACCCGAACTTGGAGACGGATCGGACGCTCTGCAGGCCGGGCAGGCCACCGATGGAGAGCTCGACCGGGAGCGTGATCTGCTGCTCGATCTCCTCGGGGCTGAGCGCCGGGGCGACGGTGTTGATCTGGACCTGGACGGGGGTCGTGTCCGGGAACGCGTCCACCGGCAGCTGCGCGAGGCGCACGACCCCAGCGAGGCAGACCAGGCCGAAGACGACGAGGACGACCAGCCGGTTCCGGAGCGCGGCGAGGACGAGGGCGGCCATGCCGCGCCCTATTCGTGCGCGCAGCCCGCGCCGAGGCGCGAGGCGAGCAGCGCAGACTTGAGCGAGAAGCCGCCGGTCATGACGACGGCGTCCTCCGGACCGATCCCGGCGCGGATGACGAACTCGTCCGACGGGAGGCGAACGCCCAACTCGACGCGGCGCGCCGCGAAGAGGTCCGCCTCCTGCTGCACGAACACGAACGGGAGCTCGCTGAGCTGGTGCACCGCCGAGCTGGGCAGCCGCACCGCGTCGGGCAGCGCCTCGACGATCGCGGTGACGTCCGCGAACATGCCCTGCCGCAGCACCCCGCCGGGGTTGTCGAGGACGGCGCGGGCGCGCACGAGGCGGGTCCGCTCGTCGACCACGGGGCCGATCCAGGAGACTACGCCAGCGAGCGCCTGGCCCCGCAGGGTGCGCACCGTCACCTCGACCGGGGTGCCCACCTGGAGCGCGGCCGCCGACTCCTCCGGCACCGCCAGCTCGACCCACATCTGGCCCAGGTCGGCGACCTCGAACAGCGCCTCTCCGCTGCTCACCGCCGCCCCGAGCACCGCCGCCCGATGGACCACGGTGCCGCCGAACGGGGCGCGGAGGTACAGCGCCGAGGAGCCCGAGTCGCCGACGTCGCCCAGCTCGGACTCCCGGAAGCCGAGGTTGAGGAGCCCCTGGCGGGCCAGGGACGCCGCCACGACCGCGCTGCCGTGCTCCGCCCGCGCCTCCTCGAGCGCCCGCTGGGAGCCGATCTGCTCCTGCTCCAGCAGCTCCTTGCGGCGCAGCGCCGCCGAGGTCAGCTGCTCGGCGTGCAGCGCCGAGACGTACCGCGCCCGGGCCTCGGCCACCGCGGGGGCGTTGACCACGGCGAGCACCTGGCCGGGGCGGACGTCGTCGCCCACGTCGACCCGCACCTCGATCACCACGCCGTCGGACAGCGGCGTCACGCGGGCCAGGCGGTTGCCGTCGTACCGGACCTCTCCGAGCAGCGAGAGCGAGGTGCTCCCCTCCGACCGGGTCGGCGTTCCGATGGCGAGGCCCACCAGGTCGGCGGAGCGCTCCGACGGGAGGCGGACGAGCAGCGCCCCGCCGGGAGGCAGCTCGGTCGCGAACTGCGGCTGGCAGATGCCGCACTCGCGCTCCGGAACCTGGTGCTCCTCGCACCACAGCTCCTGCGCGGCGCCGGCCTCCGATCCGGCCCCGGCTTCGGCCTCGCCCGCCGACTCGGACCCGTGCCCGTGGTCGTGCTCGTCGCCGACCGCGGCGCCGACACCCCGGGCGGGGTCGCACAGGAAGCACTCGTCCTCGTACAGGCCGTGCTCCTCGCAGTAGGGCCGACCCGCCTCCCGCAGCTGGGGCTGGCAGAGCCAGCAGCGGTCCTCGTAGCGGGCGTGGGCGCGGCACCACAGCCGGCCCGGATCGCGCTTGTCGGGATCGCAGATGAAGCAGGTCTCATCGGCGGTGTCGTGCACGTGGGGGAGCGCCTGGGCAGGGGGGTCCGCCGCGGGAGGCTGGCTGCAGCCGACCAGGAGCAGGAGGAGGAACGCGAGGGGGTAACGGATCATCGGCATCTCGTCGGGACGCGACGGATCGGCGGAGCCGACCGCGACGTCATGAATGGGGTGCACCCCCGGCGACCTTCGCAGAGGAAGGCGCAGGGATCGGTGAGCGCGGGCCTAGGGGAGAGGCCGCGTCAGATCAGCCGACGATGGCTCGGGGAGGATGGAAGACCCGGGACAGCACGCCCTCCTCCGCCTCGCCGGCGTCCAGGGGCTGGCCCGCGGTGGCCCGCGACGTCCAGAAGGCCCCCGCGAACACGGCGGGCCCCACGGCCGGGGAGGAGGCGGCCGGACAGCAGAAGCAGGCGTCGCACCCCGGGGGGCAGTCGCCGTCTTCGTCGTCGTCCGGGCACTCGCCGCGACAGTCCGACTCGGCGGCGTCGACGGACTCGTCGGCGACGTCCTGCTCGGCCTGGGCCCACGCAGGGAAGGCCGAGCCCCACATCACGCAGAGTCCGGCGAGCGCGAGCAGCAGTCGGAAGCCTGTCCTCATCGCGGCCATCAACCGTAGTCCAACCGCCGAGGCGGGGCAATGGGCCACACGGACCCGATCCGCGTCGAAACCGTCTACACGGGGGCGGCGTCGCCCGCGATGGCGTACATTCCCGCGACTCCGCCAGCGACGAGCCGATGCGACCCCGCGGATCGGCTCCCGACGGGCGGAAGCGGGAGGTTGGATGCAGGTCCTCGAACGTCTCAGCCGCGCCCCCGAGGCCTCCTGGTACGCCCTGCGCGGCGCTCACCAGGGCCAGGCGGAGCGCTACGTCGTCAGCACTCCCCAGAGCCGGGAGATCTCCAACCGGCCCGAGCTCCTGGGCGTCGACTTCAACCTCTCCCTGCACGACGGCATGGCGTCGGCCTTCCGCACGGCGCCGTTCCGGGACCTGATCGCCGACCACCCCGAGTCGGGCGTCTGCGTCGTCAACTTCCTGCGGGGCGGCCTCAACTTCGAGATCCGACGAGCGCTGCACAGCGCCTACGGCTTCAACCGCCACCCGTCCGCCTTCATGAGCAGCCAGCGCTTCCGCGACGACGCCGGCCGCTGGGGCGTCAAGGAGGACATGTACCGCAAGCTGGACATCCCCCGCGACGCGGTGCTCGTGATGGGCGACGTCGTGGCCACCGGGGTGACGATGCAGCACGGGCTGGAGGTCATCATCGACCACCTCGAGGAGCTCGGCTCCTCGGCCCGCGCGCTGGTCTTCTTCACCATCGGCTGCCACAAGGCGGAGAAGGTGCTGGAGGAGCTCGACGTCCGGCTCCGCGAGACCTTCCCGGCCTACGAACGCACGATCCTGGTCTACCTCGAGGCGAAGTTCCGCCTCGTCGACAGCCAGACGCCGCTGCGCATCGGCATCCCCGGCACCGACCTCATCCGCCGCGGCGCGTTCATGACGCCCGAGCTCGAAGCCAGCCAGTACGCCGATCCCGCCTACCTCCTGGAGCGCTGCGTCATCTACGACGCGGGCTCCCGGGCCTTCGACATCCCGCACTACTGCGAGGACGTGGCCGAGTACTGGGAGCAGGTCGCCGGCTTCGCCGCCGACGGCTGGACCCTGCGCGAAGCCCTCGAAGAGCGCTGGCCCGAGCGGCTCCGGGGGACCCTGGAGGAGTTCGCGGCCCTGCGTCAGAAGGCCTGGGGCGGCGTGGACGACGACGAGATCCGCGGGCTGTACCGACAGCTCGTCGACTTCTGGGACCGGCCCGCCGGCGCCGAGGAGCTGGCCCGGCTGTGCGCCGACCGCCTCGCCGTGCTGCGCGGCGCCGGCGGACTGGAGCGCTGAGATGCAGCCCTTCGACGCCCATCACCTGTGCATCGGACCGGAGCACCTCGAGGGGAACAACGGACGGGGGCGGGTGGTCTTCGTGCCCGGCTCCCTGGCCCGCACCGAGCATGTCGCGGAGCACTTCGAGGATCTCGAGGTCCACACCAACCCCCGCCGGCTGGACGTCTACCTGGGCAAGCTCCGATCCGGAGACCAGACCGTCGACGTCGCGGCGGTGCCGACCGGCATGGGCTGCGCGTCGCTGGGCATCGTGGTCACCGAGCTGATCGAGCTGGGGGCCCGGCGGTTCCTGCGGGTCGGCTCCGCCGGCACGCTGCAGCCCCAGGTCAGCGTCGGCGACCTCGTGGTGGCGACCGCGGCGGTCCGGGACGAGGGCGCCTCCGACGCCTACGTGCCCCGGGAGGTCCCGGCCGTCGCCCACAGCGACTGGATCGTCGCCCTCGCCAGCGCGGCCGACAAGCTCGGCGAGCTGGACCACACCTACCTCGGCCTCGTGCACACCAAGGACTCCCTGTACGGCCGCGAGTTCCCCATGGGCCCCCTGGCGGAGGAGAACACCCGCTACATGGAGCTCCTGCAGCGCATCGGCGTGCTCGCGTCGGAGATGGAGTCCTCCCACCTGTTCCTGCTCTCCACCTCGCGGGGCCCGGACGTCTCCCCCCTCTCTCACGGCCGCGGCCGAAACGGCGTGATCAAGTCGGGGACCATCCTGGCGGTCATCGGAGACCAGCACTCGTGGGCCCCCAGCGACGTCGCCCAGGCGACCGAGGCCCGGGCGATCCGCATGGGCGTGCAGGCGGCGCTGAACCTGGTGGCCGACGAGGACGGGCGAGCGGCGGTCATCCCCCACTGAATCGTCGGAAGAGACCCACACCGAGGCGGTGCGGGAGCTGCGCCGCTTCGACGTCGATCACGACGGCGCCCTGACGGACGCCGAGCTGTGGGACGGGCCGACCCGGTTCGCGGCCGCCGACCTCGACGGAGACCGCCTGGTCTACGCCTGGGAGGTGGCAAGGCTCATGGGCCGGGCGAAGTGCTAGGGGTCAGCGCTCGACGAGCTCCCACAGCCAGATGCCGGTCGTCTCGCGGGCTGCGTGCACGGTCAGGTAGCGGCGATCCGCCGACAACCCCAGCCAGCCGACGCCGGCGCCCTCGGGCACCTCGTGGAGCACCTCCGGCTCCCCGTCGGGCCAGGTGAACCGGACCACCTGGCGGCCCCGGGCGCCGATGACGACGTCGTCGGTGACCCAGCGATACATGGCGATCCCGGCGTCTCCCGCCTCGACCTCACCCGTCTCCGGGGTCCAGGCGCCCACCCACCGGCCCGCGCCCGCGGTGCTCGCCGCCTCGATGATCAGCCGTCGTCCGTCCGGTGACCAGCTGGACGGTCGCGGCTTCGTCTGGCCCGGCCGATCGAACAGCGCCCGGCGGCGGCTCACCTCGCCGCCGTCATCGTCCAGCTCCAGCACCGCGATCTCGGCCGCGTCGTGCAGCGCCGTGGCGAGGCTCCGGCGGTCCGGGCTGAGCGCGAACGTCGAGGTGTTCCCGTCCGGGTCGACCCGCGTGGGCTCCCCGCCGGCGGCGTCGATCCGCCACAGCCCCCAGCCGCCGCCGCGGTTGGAGTAGAAGACCACCCGACCCGGCCCCAGCCACTTCGGCATGCGGTCGCGGAACGGATCGTCGGTCAGCCGGCGCGGCTCCCCGCCGTCGGCCGGCCCGACGAACAGGTCCTCGACCTCCCGCTGCTGCTCCACCCAGACCACCCGCGCCCCGCCCGGCTCCGGCTCCGACCAGACGACGGTGCGCGTGCCCCGGGTCAGCCACGACGCCGGCCCCGCGACGCGGCCGTCCTCGTCCAGCGCGAGCAGCTGGACGTTCTCCTCGGCGAGCGAGGTGTCGAAGGCGATCCAGCGCCCCGACGGGTCCACGCTCAGCTGGCCCGGGATCGCCTGCAGCGCGCTCCCCAGCGACTCCGCCGGTCCCCGCGGCGCGCCCGTCGCGGGGTCGATCCGGATCCGGTGCAGACCCGAGCCGCCCTCCCGATCCGACAGGAAGTAGAGGTGCTCGCCGTCGGGCGCCCACACGGGGTTCCAGTCGACCGAGTGGCCGGTCGTCACGGCGGTCGCCTCCCCGGTCTGCACGTCCACCGTCCAGACGTTCCGGCGAGCCGCCTCGTCCACCCCCCAGTAGGCGATCCGCGCCCCGTCCGGCGACCACTTCGGCTGGTTGGCGTCGGTCGGGACGAGGACCCGGCGCTCCAGCGTGTCGAGGTCCACCACCGCGAGCTCGGCGCGGCCGTGCTTGCCCAGGGGGCGGCCGATCGGCTCGGTGGAGTAGGCGATCCGGCTGCCGTCCGGCGAGAAGTCGGGGTGGGCCCCCTCCTCGGCGATCCGCGCCGGGCTGGCCCCCTCCGGGTCCATCGCCAGGGTGTACAGCCCCCGCATCGGCAGGCGGGCGGACAGCGCCAGCTGCGTGCCGTCCCGGCTCCACGCCGGCTGACCGAGGCCCCGCAGGTCGCCCGGGACCAGCGGTCGCTCCTCGTCCGTGCGGAGGTCCCGGTGCACCAGGGTCCGCACCCCGTCGATGATCCGGACGAACACCAGGCGGGCGCCGTCCGGCGACAGCCCGGGCTCCCCTTCCAGCCAGCCGGGAGCGCTGACCAACGTCGACTTGAGCCGGGGGGGCGGGTCGGGCGGCGGCTCCCCGCCCAGCCGAACCACGACGGCGACGGCGACCGCCACCGCGAGCAGCCCGCCGAGCACGAGCCCCCAGCGGTGCCCGCCCGGCCGCTCCGCCGCCGGGGGGCTCGGGGGCGGCGCCACCGGCGGCGACGGGAGGCTCGCGGCGATCTCCTCGGACGAGACCTCCTCGGTCGGCTCGAACGCGAGGGCCGAGCGCTGAGAGCCGAGGTGGGCCTCCACCTGCTCGGCCAGCGGCGCGCCTTCGGGCAGCCCCGACCGGAGCGGGCGAAGCGCGGCGGCGAGGGCCGCGGCGTCCCCGTAGCGGTCGGCGGGGTCGCGACGGAGGCAGCGGCGGACCACGTCGGCCAGGCCGGGCACGATCCCGTCCAGGCCCGCGAGCTCGCCGCCGGGCACGATCCGGTCCTCCACCGCGAGCAGCCCCGCGACGACCGCGGTGACCGTCGGCTGGTCGTTGAACCGGCGCCCCGCCACCAGCTCGAACAGCACGGTGCCCAGGGCGAACAGGTCGGACCGCGCGTCCAGCGGCTGGGCGAGCGCCTGCTCGGGGGACATCCACGGCGCGCTCCCCTTGGCGATGCCGGTGGCGGTCCTGCCGTCGGTGACCCCGTCGCCTCGGGCGATCCCGAAGTCCATCAGCTTGATCTCGCCCCGCCGCCCCAGCAGGACGTTGCTGGGCTTGATGTCTCGGTGGACGAGCCGCAGCGGTCCGTCGTCCCCGGCCAGCCTGTGCAGGTACTGCAGCGCCTCGGCCAGGGCGATGGCGACGTCCAACGCCCTGCGGGGTGGCAGCGGACCGCGCCGCAGCAGCGCCCCGGCGTCGACGCCGTCGATCCACTCCATCGCGACGAAGTGCCGACCCTCCGCCTCTCCGAAGTCGTACACGTCGACGATGTGCGGGTGCTTGAGCAGCCCGCCGACGCGAGCCTCGTTGATCAGCGCCTGGCGCAGCGCGCCGTCGGCCCGCGTGAGGTCCCGGTGAACGACCTTGATCGCGAGGGTCTTGGCGAACCCCGACGGGCCGGCGAGGCGCGCCTTGTAGACCCGCGCCATGCCGCCCTGGCCGAGCAGCTCCAGCAGCTCGTACCGGCCCAACGATCGGGGCAGGACGTCGACGTCCGTCACGAGCGGGATCACCTCCTCGGCTGCGACTCTACCCCCGCGGGCGACTCGCAATCGGCCCCCGCCGCACTACACTCCGCGGCGATCGAGACGAAGGAGCAGCGCATGGAGAGCTACACGCCACCGAAGGTATGGACCTGGGACCGCGAGGGCGGCGGCAAGTTCGCCAGCATCAACCGCCCGATCGCCGGCCCGACCCACGACAAGGATCTGCCGACCGGGGAGCACCCGCTGCAGCTCTACTCCCTGGGCACGCCCAACGGGGTCAAGGTCACGATCCTGCTGGAGGAGCTGGTCGCGCTCGGCCACGCCGACGCCGAGTACGACGCCTGGCTGATCAACATCATCGAGGGCGACCAGTTCGGGAGCGGCTTCGTCGGCGTGAACCCGAACTCCAAGATCCCGGCCCTGCTGGACCGCCGCACCGACCCGCCGACCCGGGTCTTCGAGTCCGGGGCGATCCTCCTGCACCTCGCCGAGAGCTTCGGCGCGTTCCTCCCGGAGGCCCCCCGGGGGCGGACCGAAGCCCTGTGCTGGCTCTTCTGGCAGATGGGCAGCGCGCCGTACGTCGGCGGCGGGTTCGGCCACTTCTACGCCTACGCGCCGAGCAAGATGCAGTACCCCATCGACCGGTTCGCGATGGAGACGAAGCGGCAGCTCGACGTGCTCGACCGGCAGCTCGCGGAGCACCCCTTCGTCGCGGGCGACGAGTACACGATCGCCGACATGGCGATCTGGCCCTGGTACGGCGTGCTCGCCGAAGGGGACCTGTACTCGGCCGGCGAGTTCCTCGCGGTGCACGAGTACGAGCACCTGCAGCGGTGGACCGAGACCGTGGCGGCGCGCCCCGCCGTGCAGCGCGGGCGGCGGGTCAACCGGGTCTGGGGGGACGAAGCGAGCCGGCTCCCCGAGCGGCACGCCGCCAGCGACTTCGACGCCGGCACGAACGCCGGCTGAAGTGACCGGCTGGAGGGGGCTCCCCCTCGTGCATTCTCGAGTCAAGTCAGCCCGGCTCTCCCCGGGTCACGGAGTCCGCGAACCGCTCGATCGCCTCGCACGGCGCCCGCGTCGGGTCGTCCCGATCGAACCGGGCGGCGGCCCGCTCGCAGGCGTCCGGCACCGAACCGTCGTCCAGCAGCGCCCCCAGGGAGGCCGCCAGCCGCTCCCCCGTGACCTTGCCGAAGGGGAGCTCCCGGCCGACGCCGAGCCGCTTCAGGCGCATCGAGTTGTCGAACTGGTCCATGCCCCAGGGCACCGTCAGCTGCGGCACCCCGCAGCCCAGCCCCTGGGCGCAGCTGCCGATGCCGCCGTGGTGGACGAGCGCGGCGGCCCGGGGGAGCAGGTCACTGAACGGCGCGTAGGACGCGTGCACGACCCCGTCCGGCAGCTCCCGGGGTACGTCGTCGGCATACCGGGTGACCAGCACCCCGCGCCGACCGAGGCGCTCACACGCATCCGCGGCGTGCCGATAGAAGCCGCCGACGCCCTTGGCGGGTGATCCGGCGGTCAGCACAATCGGGGGAGGTCCGGCGTCCAGGAATCGGCTCAGCGACTCGTCCATCGGGCGGGCGGCGGCGGCGTCGAACTGCGGGAAGGCGGTCGCCTCCACGTGAGCCGGCCAGTCGTCCTGGGGCGCGCCGAACCAGTCGGGGAACAGGCCGAGGACCTTCTGGGGGGAGTCCATCCAAGAGAGGATCCCCCGAGCCGGAGCGAGCCCCAGCTCGGCGCGGTAGGCGTTGACGTCGGCCTTCGTCCAGCGGTCGACCATGCGGTCGAGCAGCCCGAACAGGCCGCGGAGCATGAACCCCGGCATCCAGGTCGGCTGCGCCATCGCGGTGGTCCTCGGCGGGTCGAGGACCGAGCGAAAAGCGGACGGCGCGAGCTGGCAGCTCACGAACGGCACGCCGAGCTGGTCGTGGGCGAGCCGCGCCCCGAGCACCAGCGGGAACGCCACGATCGCGCTCTCGCCGGGACGGATCTCGTCGACGATGGCCCGGTGGAACTCGCGCATCGGCCCGACGAGCAGGCCGTGGAGGAGGGCGCCCGCAGACGAGAAGGCCGACGAGACGTCGAACAGGTCGATCGTCTCCTCGAGCGCGGCGTCGGAGCTGCCGACGACGAACTCCAGATCCCCCGCCAGGGGGGCGTAGCGCTCGTTGCTGACCAGGGTGACCTCGTGGCCTCGCCCGGCCAGGGCGTGGGCGAGGCCGAACAAGGGGTAGACGTCTCCGTAGCTGCCGTTGCTCGTGACGATGAAGTGCACAAGCAGAGGATACCGGGGGCGACGGCCGGCCCGGCCTACTCCGGCGGCGTCCACCGGGGGCTGACCGCGTCGCTGGGGCGCAGCCTGCGCAGCTCGTCGTACATGTAGCCGAGGTCCTCCTCGGTCATGCCCGAGTAGGCGCCCCACGGCATCAGCGAGTTGAAGCCCCCCGGCTGGACCGGGGTCTGCCGGATGAGCTCGGGGGTGGCCCGCTGGAACCGGGCGATGAAGTCGTCTCGCGACCAGCCCCCGAGGCCGGCCGGGGACGGCGTCAGGTTGGTCGAGTAGGACGTGCCCCCGCCCGGCGGCGGGATCAGCAGCGGCGTGCCGCCGGTGTACTCCTTGCCGGGGATCGGGAACGCCAGCCGGGTCTGCGGGCTGTGGCACCACATGCAGCCCGCCACCGCGATCAGCGTCTTCGCGTAGCGCCGGCTGCCCGGCTGCGCGGGCTTGACGAACGCCGGCGGCGGCTGCGGCCAGGTGTTGATCAGCGTCTCCAGCGATCGGTACTTGAGGTAGCGCTCCGGCAGGTCGTCCGGCTTGGGCGGCAGCGAGCGCAGGTAGGCGACGATCGCCTCGAGGTCCTCCGTCGGCAGCTTGCGGTACTGGGAGAACGGGTGGGCCGGGAAGATCGCCCCGTCGGGGCTCGCACCGCCCGCGATCGCCCGGAAGATCTCGCCGTCGCTCCACTCCCCGAGGGCCGCCGGGGTCAGGTTGGGCGCCGGGATGACCAGCCCGCGGGGCGTCTTGAAGAGCTCGGGGATCGTCAGCCCGCCGCGCCCCTCGGTGCCCGGCCGGGGGGGGCCGCCCAGGTAGCCGTAGTCCCGCTCGGAGTGGCAGGTGATGCAGATGGCGACGTGGTTGGCGAGGTAGCGACCGCGCTCCACCACCGCCGGGTCCTGCCCCACCTCGATCTCTCGCGGGCGCCACCGGGGAACGCAGGAGACGGCGGTGACGAACACCACCAGCAACAGCAGCACGACCGACCAGCGTGACCGGGGAGCGTCGCTCACCGCCCGGTTCTACCAGCCGGCGAGGAGCGCTACCCTCCGGACCTCGTGCGCCGACTGCTCCACCCCGCGGCCCTCCCGCTGCTGCTCCTGCTCGGCGGCTGCGTGTCGCTGATCGAACCCGGCGTCGCCCACGTCGACTGGGCCGACCAGCGATGGCCGGGCACGACCCTGGAGCAGCTTCAGGACTCCCGGGAGCTCTACGAGGAGAAGTGCACGCTGTGCCACCGGGTCCGGAGCCCGACGCGGTACCCGCCGGACGAGTGGGAGTTCGCCATCTACCGGATGCTCGAGGGCGAAGAGATCGTCTACGAAGACGGCGTGATCGACACCATCCTGCTGTACCTGGCGTCCGCCGCGGCGTTGCCGGACGACGACGCGGTCGAGGCCTACCTGGCCGCCCACCCCGAGCTCGTGCCCGACACCGAGCCAGCCGAGTGAGTTCGACTCAGAACGAGTGCCCGAAGTCGAGGTAGGCCAGGCTCGTCGCTGTCCAGGGCGGGGTTCGGGGCGAACTCGGCCCGCTTCGACCGCCGGCGCGCTTGCTCCGAACCGGGTGGCCTCGGACAATGCGGTGTGGTCCCCTCCTCCCCCGACTGGTCGCAGCTCGCCCGGTCTGCGGCGGAGGAGCACCCGGGGCTGACGGCCGACGCCGAGGCGCTCCAGGCGGCGACCGAGCGGGTCGCCGACGAGGGGGGCGTCGACGGGCTGCGTTCCGGGGACCTGCTGCTCGCCGAGTTGGCCGTGAGGGGCCAACCCGAGGCGGTGCGGCTGCTCACGGCGCTGCTCGACGGGGTCGTGCCGGTCGCGCTGGCCCGCTCCCGCGTCCCCCGCAGCTGGTCGGACGAGGTGGCGCAGAAGCTGATGACCCGGCTCCTCGTCGCCGACGACGGCCAGCCCCACTTGCTGCGCTACTCCGGGCGGGGGCCCTTGCGCGCATGGCTGCGGGTCGCGGCGCTGCGCACCGGACTGGACCTGCTGCGGCGCCATGGCCGGGAGAAGACGTTGGAGGAGCGGGTGCTCGAGGCCGCTCCCGCGGACAACGATCCGGAGCTCCGCTTCCTACGCCGTCGGTACACGGCGCAGTTCAAGGCCGCGATCGGCGTCTCTCTCGACGCGCTGCCGGATCGGGACCGGCGGCTGCTCAAGCTGCGCATCCTCGACGACCTCAACATCGACGAGATCGGCGCCCTGCACGGCGTGCACCGGGCGACCGCAGCCCGGTGGCTGGAGGGCGCCCGCGACGCGCTCGGCAAGGGCGTGCGCCGCCAGCTGGAGCGGGAGCTGAAGGTGACCCGGGAGGACCTCGACAGCATCCTGCGCCTCATCCGCAGCCGCATCGACCTCAGCCTGGACCGCCGGCTCGCCGAGGAGCCGGAGCGGCTGTGAGCGACGCCGACCACCTCGACGAGCAGGCGATCCTGGACTGGCTGTCCGGAGACCTCGCCGACGAGCGCCGCGGGGCGATGCTCGACCACGTCGACGGCTGCGACCCGTGCCGGGAGTTGATCGCCGCTGCGCTCCGCTCGACCGCCGGCCCCGCCCCCCCGCCGACCCCGAGCGCGGCGGCCCCCGACGGCCCCGCCGCGGCCGGCGCGATCCTCGCCGACCGCTTCGAGCTGCTCGAGCCCCTCGGCTCCGGCGCCATGGGCGTCGTCTGGCGGGCGCGGGACCGCACCGTCGACCAGGACGTGGCCCTCAAGCTGCTTCCCGCCGACCGCGCGCGGGACGCCGGCTACCTGGCCCGGTTCCGAGACGAGCTGCTGCTCGCCCGCGCCATCTCCCACCCCAACGTCTGCCGTCTGCACGACCTGGTGCAGGCCGACGGGCGCTGGTTCCTGACGATGGAGCTGATCGAGGGGGTGCCGCTGTCGGTGATCGCGGCGGGCGACCCCCTGCCGGCCGACCGCGTGCAGCGGCTGCTCGCGCAGGTCGCGGCGGGGCTCGCGGCGGCCCACGAGGCCGGCGTCGTGCACCGGGATCTGAAGCCGTCCAACGTCGTCGTGACGCCCGACGAGCGGGCCGTGGTGCTCGACTTCGGCATCGCCCGGCGCGACGGGGAGGACGGACGGACCCTGGCCGGCGTGGTCGTCGGCACGCCTCGCTACATGGCCCCCGAGCAGGGGGAGACGAGCCGGGTCGACGCCCGCGCGGACGTCTACGCCCTGGGCCTGCTCGGCTGCGAGCTGCTCGCCGGGCGCGTGCCGCTCGACCGGGGGGACCTGGTGCCGACCCTCGTCGCCCGCCGCCAGGAGGACCCGCCGCCGGTGCGGACCCTCGCCCCCGGCGCGCCGGCCCGGCTGAGCTGGATCCTCGACGCCTGCCTGCGCCGCGACCCTGACGCCCGCCCTCCCAACGGCGGGGCGGTGCTGGCGCTGCTGGAGGGTCGCGCCGAGATCGCCGGCCCGGCGGCCACCGTGAGCCGACGCGGGCTCCTGATCACGCTCACGGCGGTCGCGGTGGCCCTCGCCGCGCTCGCGCTGTGGCGGGGCGGGCCGGTCGAGGCGCCGCCCCCGGTGGTCCTCGGCGCCTTCGAGGTCGCCGACCCGGCCGACGCGTGGCTCACCGACGCGCTGCCTGGCTACGTGGCCGAAGAGCTCCGCGACGGCTGGGGGGCGGAGTCCAGTCGCGCCGACGCCGACCCCTCGGCGCTCGCGGGCCGGGCCGAGCGCTCCGGCCCGGGGCTCGCGGTCACGGCGCAGGTCCGACTCGGGGACCGTGAGGCCGAGCTGACCGGCGCGACGCCCCGCGCGCTCGGAGCGGCGATCGCGGCGTGGCTGGTGCAGACCCACCCCCGGTCCACCCTCCTCCCGACGGACGAAGACCTGGACGCAGCGGACTGCGACGACGCGGAGACCTGGCGTCGCCACCGACGCGCCCGTCGCGCCACCGCGCTGGGCGAGTGGGACCGGGCCGCCGCTCTCGCGCGGGACTCCTGCGGCGACGACCCCACGACCCTCCAGCCCCGGCCCGACGGCGACGGGCTGGAGCAGGTGGCGTACGCGGAGGCGCTGTTCGCCCGCGGGGACGTCGACGGGGGCATCGCCAGGCTCGAAGCGCTCGGTCGGGCCGGCCCCGAGCGGAGCGTGGCGCTGAGAGCGCTCACCGCGTGGCAGGCCGGCTACCTCGATGGCTGGCTCGCCCGCGCGCCGGCGCCGGAGCGCGCGCTGCTCCACGCCCGGGAGGCGGTCGCGGCCGCGCCCCACGACCCGGGGGCGCTGGCGCTGCGGGCGCTGGCCCGAGCCCTCGCGGGGGACCACCCCGGAGCCCGCGAGGACGCGACGGCAGCGCTGCGGTGGTCGGAGCAGCCTCCCGAATCGGCGATCCTCGCGTTGGTGACCTCGGCGGCGATGGAGGACCGCTGGGACGACGCGGCCGCGGCGGGTCGACGCCTGCTCGAGGTCGAGGGCTCCGAGCGGGACGCCGAGGCCCTGGCACTCCTGGGCGGGATCGACCTCGCCCGGGGGGCGTTCGAGCGGGGTCAGGAGCGCGTCGGGGAGGCCGCAGAGCGCTACGGACAGCGCGGGGAGGCGGCCCTCGCGGCGGACACCTGGCTGTTCCAGTCCTGGACGTACGAGCTGCTCGGCGATCGACCGGCGGCGACCGACGCCCTGGACCGCACGGTCGCCGCGGACCCGTCGTTCGGCGAGTTCGGCGGCGAAGTCGAGCTGGCGTACCGCGCGATCCGACGACGGGAGGCCGTGGCGCGGGGCGAGCCGGCCCCGCCGCTGCTCGCCTGGTATCGGGAGCGGCTCCAGGAGATGGACCCGGACCCCGCGGACCGGGCCGCGCTGCGTCACTACGAGCTGTACGCCGCCTGGCAGGACGCCGACCGGTCGGCGGTCCGGGCCCTCCACCGGGAGATCACCCTGGGGCCCTACGTCGAGACCTGGGTGGCGTTCCCGGCGGCGGAGGCGGCGGAGCAGGCGGGGGACTTCGGCGCGGCGGAGGCGCTCTACCGGGCGCTCGTGGAGGATCCCTACTCCTGGGAGGAGCCGATCCTGGTGGCGCGGGCGCGGCTCGGGCTCGGTCGCGTGCTCGCCGCCCTCGACCGCCCCGACGAGTCACGGGCGGCGCTGCGAGCGTTCGTCGCGGCGTGGGACCTGGCCCCGACCGACGCCCCCGAGCTGCAGGAGGCGCGGCGGCTGCTCGCCAGCCTCGGCGAGCAGCCGTCCCCCTGAGCTACGGCGCTTCGGGCTGGTCGTTGGTGACGCAGTGCACGCCACCACCGTTCGCCCAGACCGCGGCCACGTCGACGAAGTGGATGGCCCGGCCCGGGAAGTACCCCTGCAGCTCGACCGCGATCTCCGCGTCCACGGCGGCGTCGCCCGTCGAGCCGGTCAGCAGGTAGCCGTCCCCCACCAGCCAGTTGAGCACCGGGTCGTCGATGTGCAGCTCCAGGCGGAGCACGGTCAGGTCCGGCGCCTGCTCGGCGATCTGCGCCGCGACGGCGTCGGCCAGCGCGCTGCCGTCCTTCGTCACGACCACGGTGTCCTCGGCGATGAAGCGCGCGAGCCCGTCGGTGTGGCCCCGGGTGACGTCCTCGGGGTGGAAGCCCTCGATGTAGACCACCCGGCTGGTGCCCAGCGCCGCGTTGAAGATGTCCGTCGCCTGCTCGCGGGTGACCCCCGGGTTGCGGTGCCCGACGACGCTCCAGTTGACGATCGCGGTGTCGCCGCCGTTGACCTCCAGGTCGCCCCGCTCGTGCACCAGCGAGATCTGCTCCAGCGGCATGTCCAGGAGCTCCGCGACGTCATCGGGGTTGCGGTTGTCGTCGGCCCACATCGAGGCGGGCCGCCCGTCGTGGTAGCCGTCGAACTCCCAGTTCTGCAGCACCAGTCGGCCGTCCAGCTCGACGTAGCGCGGTCCGTTGTCGCGCATCCACGACGAGCTCACCGGCACCTGGTCCCAGCGGATGTCACCGTCGATGCCGGCGAGGGCCTCCTCGCCCCGCTCCTGGGTGTCCGCGTCGGCCGCGAGCAGCCGCACCGTCTCGTACTGAGCGAGCACCCGGACGATGTCGACGAACACCTGCTCGGTACCGGCGTCCTCCCACTCGGCGTGGGGCCACTGCAGCCAGACGGCGGCCTGGGGCTCCCACTCGGCGGGCGTGCGGCGCACCTCCCCGGGCAGCAGGTCGGCGGTCGGAGGCGCGGTCGCGCATCCGGTGATGAGGGCGGCCGCGGCGGCGAGGGTCGGGATGAGGGCGGTGGTCGTCTTCATGGCTGTCTCCTTCAACGGGGAGACGCGGCTCGGAACACGAAGTCGCGCAGTTTCTTCGATCTCCCTTGTCGCCGGGGTCAGGAAGCGGCGCAGCCAGACGGCCGAGGCCAGCCCGAACCCCGGTCCGGGGCGAACAGATCGGTCGGGTCGCTCAGGGCTGCGACCATCGCGTCGACCTCGTCGGGGTCGACGCCCACCGCCTCGCCGAGCAGGCCGACGTCCGGAGCCCCGAGGCCCGGGAGGTAGCCGTGGCCGGCGCGCAGGGTCATGGCCCAGGCGAGGACCACGAGCTCCGACGAGCTCGACGACCGGTGGATCCCGCCGAAGCTCCCACGGTGGTGGGTGCCCGCGAGGTGGGCCAGGCGCGGCGGGAATCCCCACCCCCGCAGCAAGATCGCGCCGACCTCCTCGTGTTGGCGGGCCACCTCGCGCGCACAGAAGTCCAGGTCGACCCGCTCGGCCCCCTGCCGGCCCTGGGCGAGCAGCTGCAGCAGCGCGATCTCGCCGAGGTTGTGCACGAGCCCGGCCACGTACGTACCCTCGGGGTCGGTGTGCCCCAGCGCCGTCGCCAGGGCCCGAGCGGTCCGCGCCGTGAGGACGGCGTTGCGCCACATGGCTCGGGCAACCGAGGCCCAGGGCTCCACCTGCAGCTCGAAGAGGCCCGAGACGAGCACCTCCTGGGCGATGGAGAGGACCCGCCGGTTCCCCAGCCGAAGGCAGGCGGAGCGCAGGTTCAGGGGGAGTCGACTCCCCGCCAGGTCGGCGCTCTGGGCCCGCCGAAGAATCGCGGTGACGAGCACCGGGTCCTCGCAGACGACGTCCAGCACCTCCTGCACGCCGCACTCCGGCGTGGACAGCAGGCGCTGGACGTCGCTGGCGATCGGAGCGATGGCGGGCAGACGCAGGCGCCCGTCTCGTACCGCGCCGACCAACGCCGTCACCGGGAACCTCCCCGGGGCGGAGCTCGCACATCGGGTCGGCGCCCCCGCCTCCGGACGTCGCAGCGCCTTGTCGAGCGCTTCGACGAGCCGGGACGTGTTGAACGGCTTGTCCAGGAAGTCGGAGCTCGCCGCGTGGAGCCTGCGACGGTCGCGATCGCTGGGGGGGCTGCCGCTCATCCCGACGACCGGGAGCTCCAGCCCCCGGCGGCGCATCTCGGCCAACACCTCGTGGCCCGCCTGCCCGTCCAGCCGGGCGTCGATCAGGGCGACCGCGTAGTCCCGTCGGGCCATCGCCGCGAATGCCTCGGCGGCGCCGGGGACAACGGTCGGTTCGAACCCTCGTTGCAGCAACATCCGGCGCACCACGGCCCGAAAGCCGGGCTCCTCATCGATCACCAGGACACGGGTCCCACGCACGTCGTCGTCCTCCCCAGTCTCTAGACGCCGGACCGACCGGACCCGGACCACGAGGACGGTCGATTTCTCAGCGAGGGAGGCAGGACGTCGACACAGCGACCTCGACGCCCATCAGGTCGAGCCCGTAGCCGATCCGGATGTCGTGCCAGCGCTCCGTCAGTTCGGAGCATGCGAACGGCAGCTGCCCGTACAGGGCGTCGAGCGCGGCGTGCAGCGGGCGGGAGCGCACCGGGAAGCGGCTGAAGATCACCGCCCCCGCCCCCGCCTGGAACGCCGCCATCGGCAGGTCCGGCGGGAGCTCACCGGCGACCCCGCTGCCCGTCTCGCAGGCGGCCAGGACGACCAGCGCCCCGGGGCGCAGGTCCAGCCCACGCACATCCTCCGCCGTCAGGCGGTCCTCGACCTGCGGACCGAGGGAGAGGAAGACCGTACCCCCGGGGCCCCCGTGCCCGTGGGCGGACAGGTGCACCACGTCGCTCCCGGCGACGGCCGACGCGACGTCCTGGGGGGTCGTGATCACCCCGGTGCTCCAACCAGCCGGGGCCCCGGTCATCAGCTCGTCGACTCCGAGCAGGCCTACCGCGCCCGGCCTCCCCGCCGCCGCGAGCACTGTGCCGCTCGTCCAGGTCCGCGGAGGACGCGCCGTCGTCGGCACCCAGAGCGCCGTAGGACGACGAGCGCCGAGCGGCCCGTCGCCGATGGGCAGCAGCGCAGCCGGCAAGGCGAGCCCGGCGCCGGTGCCCAGGGCGAGCAACGGCCCCGCTCGGTCGGCGGCTCCGCTCAGCTGCCCCGCTGCCTCGTTCAGGGAGCCGCCGGTCGGCGGAGCGACTCCGTCGAGCACCCACGCTCGGCCCTCCAGCGCCGCGCGATCGAGCAGCACCGGGGCGGGGGGATCGGTACCGAGGGCGACCGGAGCGGCCGACCAGCTGGACGCCACGATGAGATCGTCCTCCGGGCCCACGACCAACGCGAACAGGTCCCCCTGGTCGGGCACTGTCGGCGGCCCGCCCGGCAACCACCGCACCGCCTCACGCCGAGCGACCAGCCCCAGCACCTCGCGAGGGCCCGCCCCCGCCGTCATCCGGCGCCGGATCCAGTACTGGTAGCCGCCGGTCAGCCAGCCTCGATGGTCCATGTCCCCGGGAGGGAGCCCGATGCCGCGCAGCGCCTCGTCGAAGCGGGTCACCGCCCCCTCGTCCACCCCGGGGTCGGCGAGCCGGGCCGCCTGGACGAAGACGGACCAGCGAGGCCCGGCCGCCAGGACGAGCGCTTCGGCCCGCTCGAACGTGACCGTAGCGTCCTGCTGTCTACCCTTGGACGCGAGCCACGCCCCGTGGCTCGCCAGGATCCCGATCTGCGTCGCTTTGAAGCCGCACTCCTGCGCGTCCGCCGCCGCGCGCTCCACCCACTCGGCGCGCTCGCTCGGATCCTCGGAAGCGAAGCCGAAGACGGACTCACAGGTCACGCTCCTACACTCGATCGCGTGCCGCTCGGCGAGGTCGAGGTTCTCCCAGCAGATCTCCCGCGCAAGGACCGGCCACCCCGCTCGCCAGGCGGCGAGCCCGGCGCTGTCGAGCAGGCTCGCACGCTCCGACTCGGGCAGGTTGGACGTCGCCGTCACCAGGCGGAGAGCCTCGTCGACGTTCGCTCGGGCGGTCGCAGCCCGCCACGTCAACCGGGCACGGACCCGCTGGATGCTGACCGCGGTCGACGCCAGACCGTGCCGCTGAGCGACGGCCTCCGCGCGATCCAGCCGCTCCAGGGCCTCGGTGATGTGCCCGTCCCGGCCGTCCAGCCCGGCGGCGCGGCGGAGGGCTTCGCTGTGCAGCGTCGGCCAGTGCACCGCCGTCTCGGCCAGGAGGTCCCACGCCTCGGTGGCGGCGGGGTCACCCTCGACGTCCAGCGCGAACGCCCGGAGATGCTGTAGGCGGGAGGCCGGCAGACCCAGCCCCACCGACCCGACCGCGCTCGCGAGCTCGGCGAGGGCGGCGGGATCCGACGGAGGTTCGCCGGCCTCGAGGAGGGCCGCGACCACCTCGGAGCCGTGCTCCAGAGACTCCAACTCGACCCACCAGGAACAGCTCTCGGGGTCCAGGCGGATCGCTTCGCAGTGGACCCGACTCAGCTCCGTGAGCTCGGCCCGGAGTCGAGCCGCCTCGGGCGCCGGCGGAGCGAGGAGAAGAGCCGCCAGGAGCGCCGGCCCCTGGCGGAAGAGCGCCCGAGGCTCGAAGGTCGACGGGGGCTCGCCGCCGCTGTCCCCGGTCGCCCCGACGGGGGCGAACCCCCGGCCCCTCGCGCGAGCGTGCAGCCCGGCCGCGTCCAACACAGCCCCCATCGCCCGGGCGCCTCAAGGGTCCGACTCTGCGCACCCCGGCTCTGCGATCGCGAGGGCGAGCCGACCGTCCAACGCCCGGGCCGCGAGGCGGTCCACCGCCATCGCGCACTCATGTCCCGCCAGCCCCTCGGACTGGTCCAGGTAGCGCTCGACGACCGAGGGCACCGGGTGCTCGCGCAGCAGCTCGAGCCGAGCCAGCGCCCATGGCCGCCGCGGGTCTCCGGTCCTCTTCTGCCAACGCGCGGCCCAGTGGGCCGCCTCGGTCGGGCTCGACGGCACCTCGGTAGCGCCCTCGACCGTGCCGAGCGGGAGAGTCCAGGGACCGCTGACGACCTCACCGCCGGGGAACGGCGGCCCGCAGCCGGCGACCCACAGGGCGGCGACTGCGCAGAACGACCGAAGAACGCTTCTCCCCACCCGGCGAGGTTATCAGCGCCCCGTCAGGGCTTCTTGTGGGTCGGGTAGCCCGATCCACCGGCGTCGAGCAACACGGTGCCGCCGCTGTCGTAGGTCGTGGATGACGACGCGCCGGTCACTGCCAGGTCGGCGTCCACGTCCCGGAGTTCGAGCTTGTGGCCGCCGCCGACGGTGACCTTGTACAGAGTGCCGGTGTTGAAGTTGATCACGAACGGCTCCGGCGGCGGATCGTCCGTGTCGGTGTCCGAGAGGGCGCTCAGGTCGGCTGCCGACGCTCCGGCCCGGCTCGTCGCGGAGCCGCTGGTCGGGAGCGTGTAGGTGTTCCCTCCGACGTGGTACTCGAACTTCACGATCTGGCTCTCCTTGGCCAGAATCCGTCCATCGTCGTCGGCCGGCAGGGCGTCGAAGTAGCCCTCACCGCGGACCTCGACCTCGAACGGCTTCTCAATGGTTATCGTCGCCATCGTCATTACTCCGGGTAGGCGCCGCCCGATTCCAGGCGGGCCAGGTTGCGCTGCAGCAGCGGATCATCGGGGGCAGAGCGGACGGCGCGGCGGAGCTGGGCTCGCGCGCCTTCCAGGTCGTCCTTGAGCAGCAGGGCCGACGCGTAGTCGGATCGCAGCCGCGGGTTGGCGTCGAGCCAGTCGTCGCGCCCCTCGAGCAGGTGAATCACGTCGTCGGGGTTGCGCTCCAGGAGGGCCACCAGCGTCCGCGCCGACACCCACTCCGGGTCGTCCTTCCGGGGATCGGCGTCGAGCACGTTGCGCAGCTCCGAGACCGGGCTGGCGGCGACGCCGAGCAGTCCGTCTTCCGGCCCACCGCATCCGAGGGCGGGCGGCAGCCCGGTCGGGGCGTCGGATCGGTAGCGGTCGCACAGGCTCTCCTCGACCTGCTCCAGCGGACTCGGTCCCCACAGCACACCGAGCACCACCGCCGCGGCCGCCGCCGCGGAGGCCAGGCCGGCCGCCGGTCTTCGTCTCCACCAGGGGCGGGTCCGGCGCTCCGAGGGGTCCATCACACGGACCTCTCGAAGCGCCGCCTTTCGGGTCTCGGTCACCAGTTCGGCGATCTCGTCGAGACCCGGGGAGTGGACCACCCCACCCACGGGTTCATCGTTCGCGTCGAGCCAACGCTCGAAGGCATCGCGCAGCGCAGGGTCTGCGTCGAGCGCGATCTGCAGCAGCGCCGCCTCGGCTTCGGACAGCTCGTCCCGGGCCCAGGCGTCGAACAGAGACGCGCGGTCGTCAGTGCTCATAGGGCCCCCCTTCCTCGGTCGGGCGGCCCACCTCGAGCATCGCGCGGAGGGCCCGACGGACCCGACGGACTGCGTTCCGCGCGTCAGCCGGGCTCATCGCCGGCTCCCCGCTCGCGGAGATCTCCCCAAACGACTCCCCCGCCGAAGACCGGACGTAGACGTCGACCGCCTCCCGCCAACCGGGCCCTCGGGCCGCGATCTGCTTCAGTCGCCCCGCCATCCGCAGCAGCTCCGCTCCGGACTCCGGGCTCCCGGTGCGGCTCCACATCGAGTCGTGGTGGTCGGTGATCGCCGCGAGGTCGACGGTCGGCCGGCCGCCCCCGCGACGCTTCGCCGTGGCCGCCCGATGGGTTGACACCACGTGGTTTCGGAACAGCTGGCCGACGTAGGCGCGCCACTCGAGCCGGCTGGCGCCGCGGAAGGCGCGGACCCGGGCGAGCTCGTCCTCCAGCAGGACCACCCAGAAGCTGTTCACCAGGCTGCGGAGGACCGAGTCCCAGTCCTGGTCGCCGGGGTTGACGAGGCGTGGCGCCGTTCTCACCAGCTTCCGCACGACGCGGGCCAGGTGACGCTCCGTGAAGCGGGTGATGGAGTCGACCGCCCCATCGCCACGCCAGCCCGAGCAAAGGCTCTCCAGCAGGCGGGTGAACGCCTGGTCCAGCTCCACCTCGAGGAACTTCCGGAGCACCTCGGGGGGCGGCACGTCGGCCGCAGGGCCGGTCTGCCCCCAGGCCTCGACCGCACCCAGCAGGCGCCGGAGGAGCACCGGGTCGTCCGCCCTCGGCGCCCACTCCGGGGTCAGCCCGTCGCACTCCGCGGCGCGCTCCAGGGCCTCCGCGAGGAGCCTCCGGACGAGGTCGTCCGGAGGCCCGCCGGCTCCGGCCTCCAGGTAGCGTCTCAGGAGCTCGACCGCTTCGTCCACGTGCTCTTCGAGGCTAGTCGGCCGGCGGAGATCGCGCGAGGCGCGCCCCCGGCCGACGCTGTACGTCGGCGCGGCGGGGCGGGAGATATCGACATTGGAAGTCGCCCCCGCCGCTCGGTCGACCCCGGCCGTCGCCCCCCACACGGTCAGCCCTCCCCCTTCGCCCGGTGCAGCTCGCGCTCGACGAGCAGGCTGACCGACGACAGCCTCCCGAGGGCCACGCTGACCTGCCGGAGCACGCCGGTGAGCACGTCGGGGGAGAGGCCGGACAGGTCCTCGCGGGCCAGCTGCTGGACCTGCTCGGGGGTCAGGAGGCGAGCCAGCTGGTCCGTCCACGCGACGACCCGCGGCCGGGCGGGCCTCCCGGGCCTCTTGACGGGAGGTGGACCGCTCGCCCGCGCCCGCTTCCGCAACTCCCGGGATCCCCAACCGTTCTCCAGGGCGGCTCGAGCGAGGCGGGTCTTCTCGGCCGTGTTCCTCACCGGGAGGAGGGCGACGTGGGCCGAGGGCGTGAGCCGCCACGCCAACTCGTGGTCCATCTCCCGGACCTGGCGGGCGACGCTCAGGTAGCGATGCAACGTGCTCTTGGAGAGCAGGAGGTCGGGGTGCTCCGCGAGGCGGCGCAACCCGGCGGCCTTCGACCGGCTTCGGCGCGTCGAAGCCGCGTAGTCCCCTCCGTGGAAGTGCGTGACGACCGCGTCGGCGACCTCCAGGATGGCGGCCAACCCGTGGCCGACGACGATCCCGTTGATCCGACGGACCAGCCCGTCGAGTGGAGGTTCGGCGTCCCCCGCCGGGACGGAGGGTACGAGGCTCAAGGATCCTGCGCTCATACCCCCCTGGACGCGAACCACCGCCGACCCGGACCATTCGTCGTGTCCCGACGTCGGGACAAACGGGACCAAACGACTCGCCAGCCTCGTTCCCGAGGCTAGAATGTCGGGGCGGGCGGCGGCCGGCCTCCCGTCCCCTATCCCCCCCCGGGGGGCTGGAGACGGCCGTCGCTCGCATCGACCGCCCCCGACTCGACCCGCTCGGCCTGGGCGCCCCTCACGACCTGCTCCACCACCGCATCGGGCGCCCCGTCCAGCGCCGCCCGGACCCGGTCCAGATCCCGGTCGCAGACGACCCAGGCCCCCCGGCCGATCTGGAGCAGCTCGGGCGGGTTGGGCCAGGGCGCTCCGCCCATGAACCCGCGGATGCGGTCCGCCAACGCACCGCGCTCCCAGCAGCCGCAGCGACCCTCCCCCGGGCGGGGCAGCGCGCCCACCGAGCCGCGCAGCGGCTGGCCCGGGCAGTCGGTCCGCGCCGACGACGTCGCCAGGCCGACCCAGCGGTCGCCCCGACCGGCGCTCAGGAGATCCGAGAAGAAGGCGACCTCGTCCGCGTCCAGGGCGTCGACCCCGAGCTCCCGCTCGACCGCCAGCGGGTCGTAGCCGGCCGTCGATGCCCACGCCGCCGACCGCACCAGCCGGGCGTTGTCCACCGCACCGGCGACCGCCATCGAGGCCAACCCGGCGGCGGCGACCGCCCGCCAGCGCGGGCTCGGCGACGCCAGTCCGGGCGCCGCGAGCAGACCGAGCGCCGCCACCGCCGGGATCAGGTACTCGCTGTGTGGCTCGCCGAACAGCAACGGCGCCAGCGCCGCCGCCGACGCCCACCCGATCGCGAAGAACGCCAGCGGCCGCCGCGGGCCGGCCCCTGCGAGCCCCGCCGCGACCACCGCGCCGAGGCCCAGCCGCCACGGCCAGCCCCCCAGCGCCCCCCGGGGCGCCGACAGGTGGGACCACCTCCAGCCGGGGGCGACGCCGTGCTCCCCGAGGGAGCGGCCCCAGGCGACCCGGGGCAGGAAGGCGTACTGCAGGGTCTCGTCGGCGTCCGGCGTCGGCCAGGCCCACCACAGCGCGAGGATCAGCGATGCGCCCAGGAGCGTCGCCAGCCCCAGGGTCAACGCCCCCCGCCGCCGGACCGCCGCGGAGCGACCGAGCCACGTCGCCGCCAGGATCCCGACCCCCAGCGCGGCGTGCAGCCGGTACAGGACCACCCCGGCCACCAGGAGTCCCCCGGTCGCGATCCAGCGACGGCGACTCCACCCCCCGGGGTCGTCGGCCGCGAGCAGCGCGAGCACGACGCCCACCCACAGGAACTCGGTGTGGTTGCCGTACGGCATCAGCTGCCATCCCACGACGAACGCCGGCGGCAACACCCACGGCAACGCCGCCAGCGCCCCCACCGGCGACCGGGCGACCCGCACCCCCAGCCACGCGACGAGGCCGGCCGCGAGGGCCTCGAACGCGATCGAGATCCCGTGGAAGGTCCACCCCGAGAGCAGGCCTATCGACTCCAGCCCCGCCGCCATCACCTGCACCACGAGGGTCCCCTGGGCGAAGTGGCCGTACTGGTACCGGCGGACGAACTCCAGGACGCTCAGCCCGTCGGGCACCGTCCCGTAGCGGAGGTCCATCGCGAGCGAGCCCAGCCCCGCCAGCTCGCCCGAGTGGAGCATGTACCCGACGCTGCGCAGCTGGAGGGTGCGCAGCACGAGCACCGCGACGACCACCCCGGCGACCGCGGCTCGTCGGCGGCCCGCGTCGGCCTCGGGGATGTCCGGCATGGGGGGATGATCGCACGCCCGCGCAGCGAGGCCCGCACACCGTGGCATGCTTCCCGGCCGGAGGGAGCCGGGGTGACGGAGATCCACATCGAACCGCCGATGACGGTCGAGACCACGCCGCTCCGCCCCCGCCGCGCGCGCCCTCAGCTGGCGGCGCTGGGTTGGCTCGTGGCGGCGCTCGCGATCGCGGGCTGCTCGGGCGACGGGGGCTCTGCGCCGGAGGCGGGGGCGGCGGGCCCGCGACACGACGTCGTCATCGTCACCTGGGACACCGCCCGGGCGGACCGGGTGGGGCCGGACAGCGTGGTGCCCGGCACCACCCCGGGGCTCGACGCGCTGGCCGCCGAGGGCGTGCGCTTCACCCAGGCGCGCAGCCCCGTGCCGACGACGCTCCCGGCCCACAGCAGCCTCCTGACCGGGCAGGACCCGCCGCGCCACGGCGTGCGCGCCAACAGCCGCTTCTCCCTGCCCCTCCACGCCGACTCGGTCGCCGAGCTCGCCCGGGGGGCCGGCTGGGCGACCGGGGGCTTCGTCTCCGCCGCGGTGCTCGACGCCTCCACCGGCATCGCCCAGGGGTTCGAGCACTTCGACGCCCGGGTCGGGGCGAGCGACAGCCGATACGTCGGCGAGCGCCCGGCCGCGGTGACGGTCGACGTCGCCCTGTCCTGGGCGCAGGCCCTGCCGGCGGAGCGGTCGATGTTCCTGTGGGTGCACCTGTTCGACCCCCACGCGCCGCTGCAGGCCCCCGAGCCGCACGCGTCTCGCTTCGCCGAGGATCCCTACGCGGCCGAGATCGCGTACTCGGACGCGGAGACAGCGCGCCTGCTCGACGGCCTGCACGCCCTCGGCCGCCGGGACGACGCCCTGGTGTTCGTCACCTCGGATCACGGCGAGGGGCTGGGGGAGCACGGCGAGCTGACCCACGCCTGGTTCGCCTACGACTCCACCCTGCGCATCCCCCTGGTCGCCTGGGCGGGCCCCGACTCGGGCACGACCTGGCCCCCCCGCGTCGTCGACGTGCCGGTCTCGCTGAGCGACGTCGCGCCGACCCTGGCCGAGGCGTTCGGCTGGCCGCTGCCCGCGGCCGACGGCCGCTCCCTCGCCGCGACCCTCGCCGGCGGGCCGCTGTCCCCCCGGGAGTTCGCCTTCGAGTGCGCGGAGTCGACCTGGCCGTTCGGGACCGCGCCGATCTTCGGGGTGCTCGACGCGCAGCGCCGAACCTGGTTCGACCTGCCCCGGCGTGAGCTGTACGACCTCGCGATCGATCCCGGACAGCTCGACAACCGCTACACCGACGCCCACGCGGCCGAGGCCGACGCCCTGTTCGCGCGCCACCCGCGCGCCTGGCCGCCGCAGGAGCAGGAGACGATGGATCCCGCCCGGATCGAGCAGCTCGAGGCCCTCGGGTACGTCGGGGCGGGGGTCGCGACCTCGGCGGTCGAGCCGAACTACCCGGTCGGTCGGGACCCCAAGGAGCTGGTCTCGATCTGCGAGTTCCTCCACGAGCCCCCGACGAGCGTCCCCGAGCAGGGCGTCGCGCGGGCGGACGAGCTGATCCAGCAGTTCGGCCCGCTGCCCGCCCTGGTCGCGTGGAAGGCGGACGTGCTCGTCCTCGGGGTCTCCCGGCAGGCCGCCATCGAGCTGCTCCTCGAGCAGACCGCCGGTGACCCCTCGGGCTGGCTGGCGAGGGACCTGGAGTCGTTGCAGGCCGCCGAGCGGAGCGACCGGCAGCTCGCCGAGCGGATCCGAGCCGCCCTCGCCGCCGACCCGGAGCACCCGGACGCCCGGTTCGACCTCGCCCTGGTGCTCCACCGGCTCGGGGAGCTGGAGGAGGCGGAGGCGCTGTATCGCCAGGCCCTCGATGCGAAGCCCGGCGACGCGGAGGCGCGGGTCGCGCTGAGCAAGCTCCTCGTCGGGCAGGGACGCCTCGACCCGGCGGAGGCGCTGCTCCGAGCGGGCCCCGACGGCGTCGCCGACCCGGCCCTCGCCTGCGCCCTCGGCCGGCTCCTGTTCTGGAGGCAGGACCGCCCGACCGAGGCGCTCCCCCACCTGGCCGCCTGCCGGGCCGGCGGCGGAGAGCTGCTCGACCCCGAAGAGGCGGCCCTGGCGCGCGCCGAGCCCTGATCGAGCCGGCCGCGGCCGCGAAGTCGTGACCCATCGCCCGACCGGCGGCCCGGTCCGGTCCGGACTGTGGGACGATGCCCCGGGAGGAGGGCCCCGCCACGAAATCCGATACGCCTCAGGCGCGCGCCGACCAGCGCCGCTTCGCCTTCATCTTCGGCTTCCTGTACTTCGTGCAGGGGATCGCCGAGCCGACCGAGGGGCTCATCGCCCAGCCGGTCCGCTCGCTCCTCCGCTCGTGGGGCCACGACGCGGCCGGCATCGGCGCCTTCGTCGCGGTGCTGTCGATCCCCTGGATGATCAAGCCGGTCTACGGCCTGCTCACCGACTTCGTGCCGGTCTTCGGCAGCCGGCGGCGCAGCTGGCTGATCATCTGGACCGCGGCGACCGCCCTGGCGCTGTCGCTCCTGTGGCTCTTCCCACCCCAGCACGGCGGCACCACGACGCTGCTGCTGATGCTGCTCGTACCGACCGTCGGCGTCGCCTTCACCGACGTCGTGGTCGACGCGCTGATGGTCGAGGAGGGCCAGCCCCGGGGCATCACCGGCACGCTGCAGTCGGTGCAGTGGGGCGCCATGTACGGCGCGATGATCCTGACCGGCTGGCTCGGCGGATACCTGTCCGCCCGCGGCATGCAGACGACCGGGTTCATCATCTGCGCGCTGACCGCGACCTCGTCCTTCGTGCTCGCCTGGGTGATGGTCAAGGAGCCGCCCATCGAGCGCCCCAAGGGCACCGCCCGGGCCGCCGCCAAGGCGCTCCTGACCGCCGCGATGCACCCCGCCGTGCTCGGCGTCGGCGTCTTCCTGTTCCTGGTCAACTTCAACCCCTTCGGCAGCTCCGTCCGCTACGTGCACATGACCGACCACCTCGGGCTGGGCGAGGAGCTGTACGGCACGATGGTGTCGGTGCAGGCGGTCGCAGCGGTGGCCGCCGCCGCGGTGTATGGCTGGATCTGCCGCCGGGTCAGCTTCAAGATCCTGATCCACGGCTGCATCGCCGGCGCGATCTTCTGCACGCTCTGCTGGTGGGCGCTGGACTCAGCCCGATCGGCGCTGATCATCGCGCTGATCTACGGCTTCCTGCTGATGCTCACCTCGCTCGTGCAGCTGGACATCGCCGCTCGGTACGTCCCGCCCGCGGTGGCCGCGACCTGCTTCGCGCTGCTGATGTCGCTGTGCAACCTGGCCGCGTCGCTGTCCGAAGCCGTCGGCGGCACCCTGTACACCGCCTGGGGTGAGACGATGGGGGCCGACGGCTCGTTCAACACCCTGGTCGGCGTGGGCGCCGGCTTCACCGCGCTGTGCTGGCTCGTCGTTCCGTGGCTGAGCCGGTTGTCGGTCGCCGAGGCGCCCGAGGAGATCACCGCGCCGCTGAGTCCGGACCATCCGGCGCCGACGCCGCCATCGGAGCCGCAGGAGCCGGAGGAGCCGACCGAGGCATGACCACTCCCCTGCTCTGTCTGCTGGTGTACGCGCTGTGGACGTTGGGGATCGCGTTCGTCGGGGTCGCCCTCGTGCGCACCGCCGAGGTGTTGGCGGGACGGGCGAAAGCCAACGCCTTCCCGGGCGACCAGCCCCACGGATCGGAGCGCTACCGCCGCACGATGAGGGCCCACGCCAACTGCGTCGAGAACCTGCCGGTGTTCGCCGCGGTCGTGCTCGTCGCGGCGGTCCTCGAGATCGATCTGCCGGCCCTGGACGCGCTCGCGGTGGTGACGCTGGTCGCCCGCTTCGCCCAGACCGCCATCCACATCGCGTCCGGCAGCGCCGCCGCCGTCACCGCGCGAGCGACGGTCTACGGGGTCCAGGTCGTCGCGATCGTCGCCATGGCAGTGCTGATCATGCGACACGCCGCCTGAGCGCCTACGATCGGGGCATGCCGAGCCTCGCCGCGCACGTCCGCTACCGGAACCAGATCATGGCCTGGCAGCACGAGCACGAGCCGTCGGCGCCCCGCGTCGGCGACGTCGCGCCGGACTTCGACCTGTCCTCGAGCCGCGGAGACCGGCGCACCCGGCTGTCGGCGTTCCGGGGCAAGCGGCCCGTGGCGTTGGTGTTCGGCAGCTACACCTGACCCCCGTTCATGAAGGGGACGGGTCGTCTCCAGGAGCTGTACGAGCGCTACCGGGACCGGGTCGAGTTCCTGCACGTCTACATCCGTGAGGCGCACCCGAAGGACGGCTGGAGCTTCGCCGGCCCGGTGATGCGGCACCTGATCGCCCGCTACGCCCCCACGGCCGCCATCGGGATGCCCGATCCGACCACGCTGGAGGAGCGCCGGGAGGCGGCGGGCAGCTGCCAGCTGTCGGCCGGACACGAGCTCCCGACGGTGGTGGACGACCTCGACGACGCGGTCAGCTCGGCCTACGCGGCGCTGCCGACCCGCCTGTACCTGGTCGACGTGGAGGGCCGCATCGCCTACGCCGGAGGTCCCGGACCCTACGGCTTCAAGCCGGATGAGCTGGGGCGCGCGATCGAGGCGCTGATCCCCGACCCCGGCTAGTCGGCCGACAGCGACGCCTCGGCGGCGGTGACCACCGCCGGGGGCGTACCGCCGGCGGCGATGATCGCCTGGAGCGCAGGCTGCGCCGGGGCGACCCCGGCCAGCGCTTTCGCGGCGGCGATCGCCACCGGCACGGACGCGTCGCTGAGCAGCCCCTCGATGGCGGCCCGCAGCGGCGCGTCGGCGGACAGGTCCCACGCTCCGAGCCCCCGGACGGCCGACGAGCGCACCTTGTGATGGGCCGAACCCGTCGCGACGCCGAGGAGCACCGCCCGGTTCGCGTCCGACGGGTACAGCGCCAGCGCCTCCAGCGCGCGGCCGCGGGTGATCAGCGCGTCGGCGTTGCCGGACAGCCAGACCAGCGCCGCCTCGGCGTCGGGGTGGGCGTCCAGCGCTTCGCGGGTCGGCAGGTCGTCGGCGTGTCGGGCCGCGAGGAGCTCGGAGATCGGGCCGACCGAGGCCGGCGGCCCGTCGGTCGGCGGCGCCGCGACCCCACCATCGCCAGCGTCAGCGGACGCGACCGGTGCAGCTTCGACCGAGCCCTCCGGCTCCGCGGACCCCTCGGCCACGGGCTCCGGCTCGGCCGCCGCGGCTTCCGCCACCTCGGGGGCGGAAGCCGCGGCGTCGGCCTCCGCCGCCGCCTCCGGCTCCGCGGACTCGGGGGGATCGGCGGCCGGCTCCTCGCAGCTCTCGGCGCTCGTGAGCATCGCCAGCGCCGCCGCGGCGCAGATCGACAGGAATCGGGAGGAGCGTCGTCGCAGCATGTGTTCCCTCAGTCCCACGCGGGGTTGCCTTGCAGGACCATCGCCTGCGTCGAGCTGATCTCGTCCTGGTCCCACGGAGCGCCGGACCAGAACATGAAGTTGTGGCTGCCGTAGCCGTCGCACTCGGTCGCCGTCAGGGAGCCGTCGCCGTCGGAGTCCTGGGACGCCGGGCACTGGGCGGTGTCGGCGATGACGTCGAACGACGTGCCGGCCGACTCGGTGGTGTGGAACAGGCCCAGCTGGTGACCGATCTCGTGGGCCAGGGTCTCCGCGAGGTACTGCTCCAGCACGTTGCCGCCCCCGGACAGGTGGCTGTCCGCGGAGATGACGACGCCGGACGTCGGCTTGCCCTGGATGCCGAGCGGGCCGGGCACCCCGCCGGCGATCCCGGCGAGCGCCTGGTCGGTGAAGTCGCCGATGAAGAACACGTTGACGCGGTTGGGGTCGCACTCGACCGAGGTCGACCGGAGGGTGTCGATGGCCGCGCCCTGGGAGTCGATGTAGGCCCCCGCCGCCGTCGTGATGACGTCGTAGGTGACGGTCCCGAGCTGGCCCGCGCCGTGGTTGCCGAGCATCTGACCCATCAGCGTCACCGCCGGGGCGATGTCGCTCTGGCTGATGCCGGCTCCGTCGACGATCACGATGTTGAGGTCCCAGTTGCCCGTGGCCGGGCCCCGCCGGCTGAGCAGGTAGAGCAACCCCTTGTCGCCGGACTTGTCGACGTCCCACGCGATGGGACGGACCGCGAGGCAGCCCTCTTCGGGGAGGGTGTCCAGGTTGTTGGGGAACACGACGCCGCCGGCGGTGGACGGGTTGTGCTTGAAGGGGGGATCGCTCCACCCCGGGCCGCTGGTGCCGCTCCAGTCGAACAGCACGTCGCCGTCCATGCTGATCAGCGCGAAGCCGGTGTCCGCGTCCTCGCCGTCGACGATCAGCCCGAGGGCCTGCAGGTCGTTCGGCACGTCCAGGTAGATGAACGGCGCGTACGACGCGGTGCAGGTGCTGCTGTACGTCCAGTCGAACTCGATCTGCTGGGCGGACGTCCCGCCCGGGGTGCCGAAGGCGACCGGGCTGGCGGGACAGGACGGGGTGAGGCTGGGGCACGCGCTGCCGGAGCCGCCGCTGCCGCCGCTGTAGTCGGTGTCGCAGTCGACCGTCTCGGTGGGCGTCGCGTCGTCGTCGTCGCCCGAGCCGCCGAACTCGACGGTCAGCGTCCAGTCGGTCGCCACGCCCTCCCAACAGGCGACCATCACCTCGATCGCACCCTCGACCGACGCCTCGCCCGTCTCCCAGGGCGACAGACCGACGCTGTAGCTCTCGATGAGCGCCGAGCCGCCGACCTCACGCACGTACAGGTCCAGGTCGGAGGCGTCGCCGTCCCAGTCCAGCTGGAAGCTCGCGTCGTCGGCGCAGTCGAAGACCACCCGGAACCAGTCCTTGTCGCCGGACCAGGTGCTGCCGTCGTTCGCGCACGACGCGACCGTGCCGGTGATCGTCAGGTCGCCCCCCACGCCCGAGACGAGGTTGTACTCGGTGCCCGTCGACAGGTCGTTGGGCTCGGACTCCGCGGCGTAGCTGGAGCCGCCGTCGCAGGGCCCGGTGGCGTCGTCGTCGTCCGCGACGTCGTCGTCGTCCGTCGCGTCGTCGTCGTCCGTCGCGTCGTCGTCGTCCGACGCGTCGTCGTCGTCGGTCGCGTCGTCGTCGTCCGTCGCGTCGTCGTCGTCCGTCGCGTCGTCGTCGTCGAACAGGTCGTCGTCGTCGCTGCGACCCCACCCGTCGTCGGGGTTCGGGCAGCCGGCGAGCAGCAGCACGGCCGCGACCGCGGCGATCCAGTCGGTGGCTCGTGCCATGTCACTCCTCCGCCCGCACTCTACCCAGGGACCGGCGATCGCCGCAGACCATCGGGGCCCACGTACACCGTCTGTCACAAGCTGTTGCAGCCTGTGGCGTGTGGCCTCCGATCCCGGTCCCTAGCTTCGCTTCGTCCCGACCGAACGGAGCCGACATGACCTTCAAGACCCTGCACCTCGCCCCTGCCCTGCTGCTGCTCGCCGGCTGCGCCGCGCCCCCGTCCGGCGCCCCCGAGCCGAGCCCCGAGACCCCCGGGGAAGCGGCCTACGACGGCCACGCGCTGGACGACGACGGGCGGGCGTTCGAGGTCGGCGGAGACATCGACGCCGAGGCCCTCGCCGAGCTCTGCGGCGAGCACCGAACCGTCGACGTCGGCGGCACCGTGCACCTGGTCGAGACGGACTACGCGGTGTTGGCGGAGCTGACCTGCCTGCGCGCGGTCGGCGGGGACCTGTTCATCGACGCCAACCCCGCCCTGCAGTCGCTCGCCGGGCTGGACCGCCTGCTGCAGATCGAGGGCTCGCTGTACGTCCGGTTCAACCCGGGCCTGATGACGCTGCAGGGGCTGGACTCGCTGCGCGCGGTCCGCGGCGGCGTCGTGCTCCTGGACAACCCCGACCTCGAGGAGCTCGACGGGCTGTCCGGCCTGGAGCGCGCCGGCGCGCTGTACGTCGCGGAGAACCCCGCGCTGGAGGACCTGCGGGGGCTGGACTCGCTGGTCGAGCTGGGCGGGAGCCTGTACCTGGAGGACAACGACGCCCTGCTCGACCTGCGAGGGCTCGAGCTCCTCGCGCAGGCGCCGAAGCTCCTGTTCGTCGGCCGACACGCGAACCTGCGGAGCGTCGATGGGCTGGACGGGCTGCGGTCGGTCGACCACCTCGCGCTGTACGACAACCCCATGCTGGACGACCTGAGCGCCCTGACGGGCGTGGAGGAGCTCGGCGCCCTGGAGATCGTGCGGAACGAGGCGCTGACCTCGCTGCACGGGCTGGACGGCGTCACCGACATCGAAGGCCAGCTGCTGGTCGAGGAGAACCACTCCCTGGACGACATCGCCGCCCTGCACGCCATCGAGGCGGTCGGCGCCGACCTCCGGATCGTCGGCAACACCTCGCTGCCCGCGACGGCCGCCGAAGCGCTGCTCGCCGCGATCGGGCCCGAGAACATCGGCGGGACGATCGAGGTCGCCGACAACGCGCAATGAGCCAGCGTCGGGCCTCTCCGGGCGGGCGAAGCGCCACAAGCCTGCTCTAGCGGTGTGCGGTTTCACCCACGCGCGCGCTCGCGTGTGCGGGGGGAATGGCGGCCATGCCGCACGTGGGCGAGGTGGCCCGACTCTTGCGAGTGGGCGGCCCATTGGAGGCCATCGCATGACCCTGCTCGCCCCGTACGGAATCAACGTCGACAACATCATCCGCAACCCGCATCCGCCGGTGCTGTACGAGCTGGCCCTCAAGCACGAGGTCGGTAGCGCGATCACGTCGACGGGCGCCCTGGTGGCGATGAGCGGCGAGAAGACCGGCCGCAGCCCCACCGACAAGCGGATCGTCGACGAGGCGACCACCACCGACGACGTCTGGTGGGGCCCGGTCAACATGGCCATCGACGAGAACACGTTCATGATCAACCGCGAGCGGGCGATCGACTACCTGAACACCCAGGAGCGCCTGTTCGTCATCGACGGGTTCGGCGGCTGGGACCCGGAGTACCGGATCAAGGTCCGCATCATCTGCGCCCGCGCCTACCACGCGCAGTTCATGCGCAACATGCTCATCCGCCCCACCCCCGAGCAGCTGGCCGACTTCGGTGACCCCGACTACGTCGTCTTCAACGGCGGCGGCTTCCCGGCCAACCGGTACACGTCGGGCCTGTCCTCCAAGACGTCGGTCAACCTGAACTTCGCCCGCAAGGAGTTCGTCATCCTCGGCACCCAGTACGCCGGGGAGATGAAGAAGGGCGTCTTCACGATCATGAACTACCTGATGCCCAAGATCGGCGTGCTCTCGATGCACTGCTCGGCGACGGAGGGCAAGGAAGACGGCGAGGCCTCGATCCTGTTCGGCCTGTCGGGCACCGGCAAGACCACGCTGTCCGCAGACGCCAAGCGCCTGCTGATCGGCGACGACGAGCATTGCTGGACGGACAACGGCGTCTTCAACATCGAGGGCGGCTGCTACGCCAAGATGATCGACCTGTCTCCCGAGGAGGAGCCGGAGATCTACAACTCGCTGACGTTCGGCTCGATCATGGAGAACGTGGTCTTCGACCCGGACACCCGGGTGGTGGACTTCACGGACGTCTCGATCACCAAGAACACCCGGGGCAGCTACCCCGTCGAGCACATCCCGAGCGCCAAGATCCCGTGCGTCACGGGTCACCCGCGCAACGTGATCATGCTGACATGCGACGCGTTCGGCGTGCTCCCGCCGGTCAGCAAGCTGACCCCCGAGCAGTCGATGTACCACTTCATCAGCGGCTACACCGCCAAGGTGGCCGGCACCGAGGTGGGCGTCACCGACCCCGAGGCGACGTTCTCGCCCTGCTTCGGCGGCCCGTTCCTGGTCTGGCACCCGGCGAAGTACGCCGAGCTCCTCGCGCAGAAGATCGAGAAGCACGACGCGGCGGTCTGGCTGGTCAACACCGGCTGGAGCGGCGGCCCGTTCGGCATCGGCTCCCGCATGAGCCTGAAGTACACCCGGGCGATCGTCGACGCGATCCACTCCGGCGAGCTGCGGGACGCGCCGACGACGAAGGACGACCTGTTCGGATTCGAGATCCCGACCGAGTGCAGCAACGTGCCGTCGGAGATCCTCAACCCGCGGAACACGTGGGCCGACAAGGCGCGGTTCGACGCCACCGCCAAGAAGCTGGCGGCGCTGTTCATCGAGAACTTCCAGCAGTACGAGGGCGGCGCATCCGCCGAGGTGCTGGCCGCCGGGCCGAACCTGTAAGCCCGGCACGAATTCCCCCTCCACAGCGCATCGACCCTCCCCTCGGGTGTAGAGTCGATCGCTGTTGGAGGATCCGGTGCTCTTCTATCTGGTGGATGACGATCCATTCCAGCTGAAGCTGCTCAGCAGGATCCTGGAGGGCGCGGGCCACGAGGTCCGCACCTTCGAGGCTGCTGAGCCAGGGCTGGCGGCGGCGCGTGAGCGGCGGCCGGACCTGCTCGTCACGGATCTGATCATGCCGGGCTCCGATGGCCTGGAGGTCTGCCGCGTGATGCGGGACGACCCCGCCCTCGCCGGCACCCCCGTGGTCGTGCTCACCGGCAGCCCGTACGACGCTGACGCACGGCGCGCCCGGGCCCTCGGCGCCGTCGGGTTCCTGGCCAAGCGTCCAGATCCGTCGAGCCTCCTCGACGACCTCGTCGGCGCCGCCACCCAGCGCCTTCGACTGCGGTTCTGGGGCGTGCGCGGCACGCTGCCGGTCCCCGGCGAGCAGACCGTTCGCTACGGCGGCAACACGTCCTGCGTCTCCCTGGAGGCGCCCGGCGGCCGGCTGATCATCTTCGACTCCGGCACCGGCATCCGGAACTGCGGCGGCTGGCTCGCGTCGCGCGGGGAGCGGATCAACGCCAACCTGCTGATCTCCCACTCCCACTGGGACCACATCAACGCGATCCCCTTCTTCGCGCCGCTGTACATGCAGAGCAACCGCATCAAGATCATGGGACCCCGCCAGGGGGACCGCGACATGCGGGAGATCGTGTTCGCCCAGATGGAGGATCCCTACTTCCCGGTCACCCCGTCGGAGTTCGGCGCCCACGTCGAGTTCCGGGACCTGGGCGAGGAGTCCTTCGACGTCGACGGCATCGAGGTCCAGTCCTGCCGACTGCTGCACCCGGGCGTCGCCCTGGGGTACCGGGTCAAGCACGCCGGGCGGACCATCTGCTACCTGACCGACAACGAGCTGTATCTGACCGACCGGCCAGAGCACAACCCGGCCCACTACGACCGCCTGGTCGAGTTCATCCGGGGCGCGGACCTGCTGATCACGGACACCACGTACACCGACGACGCGTACCGCAAGTTCATCGGCTGGGGTCACAGCTGCGTGAGTCGCGTGGCGGACCTGGCCACCGACGGCCAGGTCAAGGAGCTCTTCCTGTACCACCACGACCCCTCGCAGACCGACGACGCGATCGACGCCAAGCTCGAAGCGATGCACGTCGCGATCGAGGAGCGGGGCGGCGGGGTCAAGGCGTCCGCCCCCAAGGAGGGCGACGTGGTGGAGCTGTTCGGGGTCGACGCCCCGGTGCACGCCTGACCGGACCGGTGCTCTAGGAGCCTGGAGCGCATTGGAGCCCGAGCCCCGTGAGACCGGGGTGTCCGAGGCCAAGGCGCGACGAGGAGATGCATCGG